>NZ_CP070979.1:989675-1319567 GCF_018417535.1 Burkholderia pyrrocinia
CGATCGACCAGAGCAGCAGTTCGATGACGGTCGACCCGACTGCCGCGCCAAACGCTGCCCAGAGGATCGGAACCGGACTGGTTTCTTTCAATTGGCGTCCCCATGGCGACCGGCTGACGCATCGAAACGGCGGGCGACCCACCCGCTCCGATTCCGGTCCGGCAACGTTTGCCCGCGACACCGAACCGGGCGGCCACGCAAAATTACGACGCCCCTTCGCAGTCCGTCCAGTACGCAAACGGATCGCGATGTTTGGGATAGTTCTCGTCAAGCCATTGCAGCAACGTCGCGCGGGCATTGTCCATATCTGCCTTCAGCGACGAAGTCGTCAATTCATGCACTTCGAGGGACTTTTCCCGATCGATCACGAAGCAGTTCCAGTCGGGGCCATCGAGATCCGGATCGTCGGACGCCTTCGACGACTTTCCCCAGCCGAACCCCTTGCGAGCATCGATGTAGTACCGCGGGTTCACTTTCAGATACGACATCTCGCCGCCCTGCAGGCTGCTCTCCGCGCGCAGGACATCGTGTCCGTCGACGATCTGCGTGACTTCCGGAAGCCGGCGCGAGCGCCATCCGGCAGGCAGCCTGGCGATGGCCTGAACGCTGTCATACGCCCCCCACTCCAGACCCCACGCTTCGGCCATGCGCTTCATGAACGCATCCGCACCCGGATAGCCGCGCAACTGGATTCTGGTCGACAGCGTCACTTCAACTCGACCGCTGGCGTCGACGGACACATCGTCACCCGCCGCGTCGAACGGGTTGCCAGGGCGTGACGCGCTCTTCGCGTCCGCGGGCGCAATGCCCGAGAACAACTGATCAAGCGCTGCACGCGCTTTCGACGACTTGTCTGGTCTGTTCATCGTTGACCTCCTGTGCATCCGAACGGCTGCAAAATTGCTCGATTCTTGTTCATCTCTCCAACCTCATCGTTTTCCGCGGTCGCATTGTCGACGATCCTGCGGCCCATCTCCATGACCACACGCACAGGCCCCGAATGCCCCGCCGAAGCAGGCCACCACGGCCCCACCCTCTAACTCCGTTCTCCCAACGCCGCCCGCATCCGCTCCATCAACGCGAGCACCTCCTGCCGATTCTCCCCCTTCGCATGCACGAAGTGATACCGGAGCAACGAATCGACCTCATGGCGGCTCACCCGAACGAGCGCGCTGCGCTTCAGATACGCGTCCGCGAGCGGCGTCCGCGCCAACGCCACGCCGAGCCCCGCTTCAGCCGCCGCCAGCACCGGGTTGTAATCCTCGAAACGGCGATCCTGCGCACGCGGCTTGAACGGAATGCCCAGCGCGTCGAACCAGGTGCGCCATCCGGTCACGTCGGAATCGTGCAGCAGCGGCATCTCGGGCAGCGCGGCATCGCCGCGCGGCGGCGCACCTTTGCCAGTTGCGCGGCGAGCCACGGATGCGCGACCGGATAAAGCCGCTCCGGCATGAACGCGCGGGTTTCGAGCTGCCGCCAGTTGCCGCGGCCATACCGGATCGACCGATCCGCTTCGCCGCCGGCGATATCCACGTTGCGAAGCTCGATGCCGAGCTCGATGCGCAACGCAGGCGCTTCGCTCTCGAGCGCCTGCTGCCGCTCGAGCAGCCACAACTGCGCGAACGCCGGCACCACGCTCATCCTGACCAGTCGCGGCGTACGCGGCGAACGCCACTGATCGGCCGCGCTGTCGATGATCGCGAACGCCTGTTCGATCCGGCCGACGAAGCGCTGCCCGTCCGGCGTCAGTCGTACGCCGCGTGCATGACGTTCGAACAACGCCATGCCCAGCCAGTTTTCCACGGCGGCCACCCGCCGGCTGATCGCGCCGTGCGTCACGCCGGAGACGTCGGCGGCCGCCAGAAACGCGCCCTGACGCGCAACCGTACACACGGTCTCCAGGCTGGCGAGCGGCGGCCGCGGGCCGGGCGCCGACGCTGCAACCGGCAGCGCATCCGCAATCTGACGCGCACGCGCCGGACCGTCGGCTCGCCGCCGAACCGAGCTGCGAGCCATGGTCATACCCGGATGTTGATCCGTGCGCTAGCTTAGCATCTTGCAACACCGCACCCTTGCCGCATGAATACCCTTTCCTCACCGTCGTCGCGCGGCGCGCGACAACCGCTTGTCGCGGCAGGCGCGGTCGCGGCCTGTTGGCGATTGCAGGCGTGGTCTTCGTCGCCTTGCGCGGACGTTCGCAGGATCGCGGCTGCATCGGATGACCTTACCTGCCCGACGATCCCGCAGCGGGCAGGTCCAGGCGACCCCGACATGTGCGAAGCCGATCGGATTGTTCGGGCCGTCGACCTGCGCCAGTTCGTCGACGTCGTCGGGCTTGACCGTTAGTTGCATACGAGACATGTCGCGCTCGATGAAGCTTTTCCATGAACCGGGGCGCGCGATTGCGAGTGTCCAAACTGTGCAGACAAATCGACCGAACAGTTCCCGACTGACCGCGCATCAGTGTCCATGGCTTCGCCCCCGCGACCGGCCGAATAATGGATGCGGCCGTAAGGCCATCGACCGCGAACCGCAGCCTGGCCCGCCACGGCGCACGATCTCCGGCATCCGGAACCTTCGACATCCGGGTGCCGAACCGTGCCGTGCCCGCCCCGTTACGCGATTCGCCGCAGCGCGCAAAATCGGCTTCAGATATATTCATACGAATTGCATGGCGTCAGGCGTCGTCCACCCGCTCGCCCGGGCGGCCCGTCCCAGGGCCGGACGCGATGCAAGTGAAGCCCATGATGGGTATGGAGACTCGTCCGATCGCCCCGGCCCGCAGCCGGCCGGTCGGGACGTCAATAGAAAGACATTCAATTCGGAGATGGCAGATGGAACGAAGCATTGTCGGCATGCGCTGCAAACCCCTGATCACCGTTGCACTGGCTGCCGCCGCGTTTGCGGCCGCATCGACCGCGATGGCCGACCAGGTCGTGAAGATCGGCAGCGTCGAACCGACGACGGGCGGCATCTCGCACCTCGGCAAGGACAACGAGAACGGCGCGCGCCTCGCGGTCGAGGAAATCAATGCGAAGGGGCTGACGATCGGCGGCAAGAAGATCACGCTGCAGCTCGACGCGCAGGATGACGCGGCCGACCCGCGCCAGGCGACGCAGGTCGCGCAGAAGCTCGTCGACGACAAGGTCGTCGCCGTCATCGGCCACCTGAACTCGGGCACGTCGATCCCGGCATCGAAGATCTACAGCGACGCCGGCATCGTGCAGATCTCGCCGTCGGCCACGAACCCGACCTACACGCTGCAAGGCTTCAAGACGACCTACCGCGTCGTCGCGACCGACGCGCAGCAGGGCCCGGCGCTCGCGAGCTATGCGCAGGCGAAGGGCGTGAAGAGCGTGGCGGTGGTCGACGATTCGACCGCCTACGGCCAGGGCCTCGCGAACGAGTTCGAGAAGAAGGCGAAGGCGCTCGGCCTGAAGGTGCTGTCGCACGACGCGACCAACGACAAGGCGGTCGACTTCCGCGCGATTCTCACGAAGATCAAGGGCGAGAACCCCGACGCGATCATGTACGGCGGCATGGACGCCACCGGCGGCCCGCTCGCGAAGCAGGCGAAGCAGCTCGGCCTGCGCGCGAAGATCCTGTCCGGCGACGGCGTGTGCACCGACTCGCTGGCCGAACTGGCCGGCCCGGCAGCCGACAACGTGCTGTGCTCGCAGGCCGGCGCCGCGCTCGAGAAGATGCCGGGCGGCGCGGCGTTCGTCGCCAAGTACGAGAAGCGCTTCAACCAGGGCATCAAGTTCGATGCGCCGTTCGCGTATGACGCGGTCTACATCGCCGTCGACGCGATGAAGCGCGCGAACTCGACGGATCCGGCGAAGATCCTCGCGGCGATGCCGGCGACGAAGTACGACGGCGTGATCGGCACGACGACGTTCGATTCGAAGGGCGACCTGACGCACGGGATCATCTCGATCTACGGCTACAAGGGCGGCAAGAAGTCCTTCCTCGACCAGGTCAAGATGTAACCCGCGTTGGCGCCGGCACGACGGGAACGCCACCCGTCGGCGCCGGCGCCGCGCGGGCCGATTTCTGATTCACGGAGACGAAGCAACATGTGTGCAATGGCGTATACCGAATTTCAGCAGGAGTTGAGAAAAGCGCAACTGACGTCGCGCGAGTTCGCGCGTCTGATCCGGATGAACGAAAGCTCGATCACGAACTATTCGAGCAAGGGCACGGTCCCGTCCCATCTCGCGGTCATCGCGAAGCTGATCGGCGCGCTGGCCGCGCACGAAATCGACTTCCGGCGCGTGATCCGGCAGATGCGGATCGAGCCGAAACGGCCGCGCGGCGTCGGCGCGTTTCCCGCGGCCGACAAGCCGCGTGCGCGGAAACCCGCGAAAGCCGATTCCTGAGTCTTTCGCATGCGTCGACAGCGGCACGGAGCGTGCCGCTCGGCGCGCGATGTCGTCACACGGGCAGCGCAGCGCACGCCGCCCGACGTCACCCCGCCGCACGAACGTGATCGAGCAACGCCTGCAGCGGATGACGCAACTGCGTCGACGACATGCGCTTCACCTGGCTGCGACATGAATACCCGGTCGCCAGCGCCTCGCCTTGATCCTCCGGCGCATCGACGTGCGCCGCCCACGACTGCGAATAGATCGTCTTCGACGTCTGCAGGTTGCGCGCCTCGTGCCCATAGGTACCGGACATCCCGCAGCACCCGGTCGCCTGGACCTGCAAGCGCAGCCCGCGCCGCGCGAACACCTGCGCCCATTGCTTGCCGCTGTCGGGCGCATTGGTCTTCTCGGTACAGTGCGGCAGCAGCCGGTATGCACCGGATACGCCGCCCGCGCCGGTTTCCGGCAGCGCCTGCAGCAGCCATTCCTGCGGCAGCGCAACCTTCGGCACATCGGTAAGCCCCGTCACCTTCAGGTATTCCTGCCGATACGTGAGCGTCATCGCCGGATCGAGGCCGACCAGCGCGACGCCCGAGCGCGCCAGCGCGGCCAGTTGCGTGGCGTTACGAATCGCCGCCTTCTCGAACGCCTGCAGAAAGCCCTGCACATGCAGCGCCTTGCCGTTCGGCGCGAGCGGCGCGAGCCACACCTGAAAGCCCACGCGCGCCGCCAGTTCGATCAGCGTCGCCAGTTGCCCGGTATCGAAATAGCGCGTGAACGTGTCCTGCACGATGACGACGCTGCGCGCGCGCTGCGCGTCGCTCAGCGCCGCGAGCGCGTGCGGGTCGGCCGGCTTCACGCGCCATTGCCGGATCACGGCCGCGAGATCGAAGCGGCTCAGCAGCGGGCTGTCGACCATGCCGACCTGCCGCTCCAGCAGCGTGCGCACCCATCCCGCGCGCATCAGCCCGTTGTACAGCGCGGGCACCCGCGCCATCCACGGCATCGTGAATTCGAGCGACCCGATCAGGTAGTCGCGCAGCGGCCGCTGATAACGACGGTGATACAGCTCCAGAAAGCGCGAACGGAATTCGGGCACGTTGACCTTGACCGGGCACTGCCCCGCGCACGACTTGCACGCGAGGCACCCGGCCATCGCGTCGTACACCTCGTGCGAGAAGTCGGCCTCGCCGTTGCGCGCGGCGCGGCTGTTACGCCAGCGGGCGGCCAGGCCGCTCAGGAACGGCTGCCGCGCGCGTGCCGCCGCGACGACGTCGACCCCGGCCTGCCCTTGCAGGCGCAACCATTCGCGCATCAGCGACGCGCGCCCCTTCGGCGAATGCACGCGTTCGCGCGTCGCTTTCCACGACGGGCACATCGCGTCGTCCGGATCGAAGTTGTAGCACGCGCCGTTGCCGTTGCAGTGCATCGCGGTGCCGTAGCTCTGCCACACGCGCTCGTCGATCTGCCGGTCGTGGTCGCCGCGCGTCGGCACTTCGTCGATCTTCAGCAGCCGCATCGCGTGGTCCGGCGGCGTCGCGATCTTGCCCGGGTTGAACTGGTTGAACGGATCGAACGCGGCCTTCAGTTGCTGCAGCGACGGATACAGCTCGCCGAAAAAGGCCGGCGCATATTCGGAACGCACGCCCTTGCCGTGCTCGCCCCACAGCAGGCCGCCATGACGCTGCGTCAGCTCGGCCACCGCATCCGACACGGGCCGCACCAGCGCGGCCTGCCGCGGGTCCTTCATGTCGAGCGCCGGGCGCACGTGCAGCACGCCGGCGTCGACGTGGCCGAACATCCCGTACTGCAGCCCGTGGCCGTCGAGCAGCGCGCGGAATTCGGCGATGTACGCGGCGAGGTTCTCGGGCGGCACCGCGGTGTCCTCGACGAACGGCTGCGGACGCGCCTCGCCCTGCACGTTGCCGAGCAGGCCGACCGCGCGCTTGCGCATCGCATACACGCGCTTCACCGCATCGTCGCCGGCCGCGAGCGTATGGCCGAGGCGCTCCACGCGCGTATCGGTGCGCAGATGGTCGACGAACGCGCGCACGCGCGCATCGACGTCGTTCGCATCGTCGCCGCTGAATTCGATCAGGTTGATGCCGAGCGTCGGGCGCCGGTCGTCCTGTGGAAAATACTCGGCCACGCTGCTCCACACGAAGTCCTTCATCGCGAGCATCAGCACCTTCGAGTCGACCGTCTCGATCGACAGCGGCTGGTGCTCGATCAGTGCGCGCGCATCGCGCAACGCATCCATGAAGCCGGCGTAGCGCACGTTGACCAGCACTGAAACCTTCGGAATCGGCAGCACGTTGAGCTTCGCCTCGACGACGAAGCCGAGCGAGCCCTCGGCGCCGCACAGCACGCTGTTCAGGTTGAAGCGGCCGTCGGGTTCGCGCAGGTGCGCGAGGTCATAACCGGTCAGGCAGCGATTGAGTTTCGGAAACTTCGCTTCGATCAGTGCCGCCTTGTCGTCGCTGATGCGCCGCGCGGTGCGGTAGACCTTGCCGATCCGGTCCTGCCGCGCACAGCGGCGCTCCAGGTCGTCGCTCGCGAGCGCGGCGCTGTGCAGTTGCTCGCCGCCCATCAGCACGAAGTCCAGCTCGAGCACGTGATCGCGCGTCTTGCCGTACGTGCAGCTACCCTGCCCGCTCGCGTCGGTGTTGATCATTCCGCCGACGGTCGCGCGGTTCGACGTCGACAGCTCCGGCGCGAAAAACAGCCCGTGCGGCTTCAGCGCCGCATTGAGCTGATCCTTGACGACGCCTGCCTCCACGCGCACCCAGCGCTGCTCGACGTCGATTTCCAGGATCCGGTTCATGTTCCGCGACAGGTCGACGACCACGCCGTCGGTCAGCGACTGCCCGTTGGTGCCCGTGCCGCCGCCGCGCGCGGCCACCGCGACGTCGCGATGGGCGGGCTCCGCGAGCAGCCGGGCCAGCAACCGGACATCGCCCGCATGCGCGGGACAGATCACCGCTTGCGGCAGGCGCTGGTAGATCGAGTTGTCGGTGGCCTGGACCGTCCGGTTCGCATGGTCCGCGCGGATTTCCCCGGCGAACCCGGCGGCCTGCAGCGCGGCGAGAAAGTCACGGTACGCGTTCGCGGGCGGGCTGGCGGGGCGGGGCAACGGGGCGATCGACATGGGTAAAAGCGGGGACAAAAACGCAAGGTGGGTGGAGCCGGCGAGTTCGCGTGCTCCAAAACATGAGTTTTGAGCAAGTTTCCACCCAACCGGGAATTCCAGTATCTTTGGAAATTCCGCGAGAAACAAACGAATTCTCGCCCGACGAATATTGCATAAAACTCATGAATTACCGTCGCCTCACCCCGTCGATGTCGCTGCTGCTCGTGTTCGAGGCCGCTGCGCGGCACGAAAGCTACACGCGCGCTGCCGACGAACTGTCGCTGAGCCAGAGCGCGATCAGCCGGCAAGTGCAGACGCTCGAGGATCAACTCGGCGTGCCGCTGTTCCGGCGCGAGGGCCGCTCCGTGAAGCTGACCGAAGTCGGGCGCCGCTACTTCGTCGAGCTGAGCGGCGCACTGGGGCGCATCCGCGGCGCGACGCTGCAGGCGATGTCCCACCAGGCAGGCGCCGGCACGCTGCGGCTCGCGACCTTGCCGACGTTCGGCTCGAAATGGCTGCTGCCGCACCTGCACGACTTCTACGCCGCGCATCCGGGCGTGACCGTGCACCTTCATTCGCGGATCGGCGCGATCGACTTTCTCAACGACGACCTCGACGCGGCCATCACCGTCGGCGCGGACGACTGGCCCGGCCTGCACGCGCATCGGCTGTACAACGAGTTCCTGATCGCGATCGCGAGCCCCGACGCGGGCAGCCGCCGCAAGGCCGCAGCACGCACGCCGGCCTGGGCCGCGCAGCAAACGCTGCTGGGCGTAACGAGCAACCAGCAGGCGTGGGCCGAGTGGTTCTCGCACTATCGGCTCGACCATCGCCAGATGCGTATCGGCCCGAGCTTCGAGCTGACGTCGCACCTGATCCAGGCCGTGCGGGCCGGGATGGGGATCGGGCTGGTGCCGAAGGTACTGGTGGAAGACGAGTTGAGCCGCAACGAGCTCGTGTCGATCGGCGACGCGATTACCAGCCAGCGCAGCTACTACCTCGTCTACCCGCCGGGAAACGAGACGCTGCCGTCGCTCGTCGCATTCCGCGAATGGTTGCTGAAGTCGTGCTGAAACGCCGCGGGTAACGTGCCGGTCACGCGCGCCATTCGTCGAGAATCTGCTCGGCGAGGTAGTCGCACGGCGCACGCGCGGACTGCGCGCTGCGCGCGAGTACGACCTCGAGTTCGCCCAGCGGCGGCAGCCCGTGGCTCTCTGAAAGCTGGACGAGATGATCGGGAATGCAGCAGCGCGCCAGCGGCGCGACGGCGAGCCCGGCCTCGACCATGCTGAGCAGCCCGAGGTAGCTCGGGCTTTCGTATGACATCCGGAACGGGATGTGCTGCCGGTTCAGCGCCTTGATCGCGTGATCGCGCGCCATGCTGCCGCCGTGCGTGAAAAAGGCCACCGGCAGCGGCCGCTCTTCCCATACGTTCCGCTTCGGCGACCCGGTCCAGACGATCGGCTCCATCCGGATCAGCTCGCCGGTCACGCCCTTGATCCGCGTGAGGCACGCGAGGTCGACCGTGTTGTCCTTCAGCATCGGCACGAGCGCGCTGCTCGGCTGGCCGATCACGCGCACTTCCACACGCGGGTGCATCGCGGCGAATTTGCCGAGCACCTGCGGCAGCAGCGACGAAATGTAGTCGTCGGGCACGCCGATCGTCACGCGGCCGCGAATCTCCGGGCGCACGACCGACGCCCACGCCTCGTCGCGCATCGCCAGCATCCGGCGGCCGTATTCGGCGAACGTCCTGCCGTCGTCGGTGGCCGTCACGTTGCGCGTATCGCGGATGAAAAGCGGCTTGCCGAGCGCGTCTTCCAGCGCCTTGATCTGCATGCTCACCGCCGACGGCGACCGATGCACGGCCTGCGCGCCCTGCGCGAACGATCCGGATTCCGCGACAGCCACCACCATCGCGAGCACATCGAGGTCGAGCTTTTTCATATCATTCAGAAAATCTGATCAATCGATTCAGTTTATCCCGTTTTACTGTTCACCTCCACGGTCGGACAATGAATTCCGTCAGCACTCGTTGCAGGAAGCGGAAACATGCATACGTCCGGATCGCTCTACGGATTTCTCGTCATCGGCGGCATGCTCGCGGTCACGCCGGGGCCGAACATGGTCTACGTGATGTCGCGCTCGATCGCGCAAGGGCGCACGGCCGGGCTCATTTCGCTGGCCGGCGTGATGATCGGTTACCTGTTCTACATGTTCGGCGCAGCGTTCGGCATCACGACGCTGTTCATGAGCGTGCCCTATGCGGGCAGCGTGCTGGGCGCGGTCGGTGCGGCCTACCTGATGTACCTGGCATGGCAGGCGGTCAGGCCCGGCGGCCGCTCGCCGTTCGAGGTGCAGGCGCTGCCGAACGAGCAGCCGCTTCGGCTGCTGGCGATGGGCGCGACGACCAGCGTGCTGAATCCGAAGCTCGCGATGCTGTTCGTGTCGCTGCTGCCGCAGTTCATCGACTATCGGAGCGGCAGCGTGTTCGGCCAGTCGCTGTTTCTCGGTTCACTGCTGATCGCGGCATTCGCGTCGGCAAACGGGCTGGTGGCGATCTGCTCGAGCAGCATCGCGAAGTTCCTGCACGGACGCCCGACGCTGCTGCTCGCGCAGCGCTGGGCGATGGGCCTCATCCTCGGCGGCCTCGGCGTGCAGATGGTGGTCGAAGCATCGAAGATGGCGGGCGTGGCGTGAGTCTCGTGCTGGCGCGGGCTCACGCACTCGCGAGCCGCGCGCCGGCCAGCACGCGTCACGCGGCCACCGCCTGCCGCTGCGCCTCGAGTTCGCGCACGAGCGGCAGCACGCGCTGGCCGAAATACTCGACTTCCTCGATGAAATGCAGGAACCCCGCGAGCACGAGATCGACACCGATCGCCTTCAGCGCGACGATCCGCTCGGCGATCTGCTGCGGCGTGCCGATCAGGTTCGTGCGGAAGCCGTCGTTGTACTGCACGAGATCCTCGAACGTGGATTTCGCCCAGTTGCCCTCGCCTTCCGGCGACGCCTTGCCGGCCTCTTTCACCGCATCGCCGAACGCATGCACGGCCTCGACGTGCGCGTGCCGGACGATGTCGGCGAGCACGGCCCGCGCCTCTTCCTCGGTGTCGCGCGCGATCACGAACGCGTTGACGCCGATGCGCACGCGATGGTTGTTCGCGGCCGCCTTCGCGCGGATGTCGTCGATCTGCGCCTTCAGGTTCTCCGGCGTATTGCCGTTCGTGAAATACCAGTCCGACACGCTCGCCGCGTTGTCGCGCGCCGCGCGCGAGCTGCCGCCCTGGAAGATCTCCGGATGCGGCTTCTGCACGGGCTTCGGGCTCAGCGTGTAGTCGTTGAAGCGGTAGAAGTCGCCCTTGAACGTGAAGTTGTCCTGCGTCCAGATCCCCTTCAGCGCCTGGATGAATTCCTTCGAGCGCCGATAGCGTTCGTCGTGCTCGAGCCACGGCTCGCCGATCGCGGTGAATTCGCCCTTGAACCAGCCGCTCACGACGTTGATCGCGATGCGTCCGTTCGAAATATGGTCGATCGTCGCGAGCTGCTTCGCGACCACGGCCGGATGCCACGGCCCCGGCAGGATCGCGGCGAGCACCTTGAGCTTCGTCGTCGCATGCAGCAGCGCCTGGCTGAACGACACCGACTCGTGCTGGTATTCGGCGCCGTAGCCGGCCGTGAAGCGGATCTGGCTCAGCGCGTAGTCGAAGCCGGCCGCCTCGGCCGTGCGCGCGAGCTGCTGGTTGTATTCGAGGCTCCAGTCGGTACGCTGCTCGATCGTGCTGACGACGAGGCCGCCGCTGACGTTCGGTACCCAGTAGGCGAATTTGACGCCGTCGGCGGAAGGATCGGAAAGGCTCATGAAGGTGTCCTGATCGAAGGGGAAACGGAAACGGCCTACGCAGCCGCGGCGGACAGCGCATGCGGACGCAGTTGCGGCACGGCGCGATCCACGGCGAGCGCGATGCGCGCGCGCAGCGCGGGGTTCGCGATTTCGTATTGGTCGAAATCGCTTTCGGATGCGTACACGCCGATCGGCAGCGTGCGCGCCTGGAAGAAGCTGAACAGCGGCCGCAATTGATGGTCGATCACGAGCGCATGACGCTCGCTGCCGCCGGTGGCGGCGAGCAGCACGGGCACGTCGACGAGCGCGTCGTGACGCACGAGGTCGAACAGGTGCTTGAAGAGGCCCGTGTACGACGCGCGATAGACGGGGCTCGCGACGACGAGCGCATCGGCCGTCTCGATCGCGCGGATCAGCACTTCGAGGTCGGCCGGCACCTGTGCGCGCGTCAACGCGCCGGCCAGCCGGCTGCCGATTTCGCCGAGTTCGATCAGCCGCGTGTCGGTCGACAGCGCGGCGCCGAGCGCCGCGACGATCGCGTCGGTCAGCGCCAGCGTGCGCGACGGCCGTTGCAGGCCGCCCGATATCGCGACCACGTTGATTGCATTGCTCATCGGTTGCATTCCCATTGTCGAATCGGGCGCCAACGCACCCGTCACGTCATGGGTCCGCAAGGAGCGTGCCAGTGCTGCGATCGCCATGAAAAAATATCGTCTGCATGACGAAATGCGTTGCGATCGACGGCCTGTGGCGCCGTCTTCGCCGACCGCCGTATGTTGATAAGCGTGCCAGCCGCCACATCACAACCATATTCCGCAGCGAGATGAACTGCGGGAAACAACCATGCTGATTCGCTGCTGCCTGATCAGCAGCGCGGCGCATGCCGAAGGCGTCTTTCCGTTTCGGCGTGGAATCCGCAACGCACGCGGCACCCGTTCGCCGCGATCGCGCACAGCCGCAACGCGGCACGTCGTTGCAGCAGTGCCGAAGCTGCTGCTTCATCGACATCCGCACACCGCACTTCGCTTCACCGAACGACATCGCGTTGCGCAACTGCGTCCAGCGCAGCAATCCGGCATTGGTTATCAGAAATCGATGTTTCCCGCGTTGCGCAAAACGTTGAACACTCTGCTGAATACGCAGCACCCGGGCAGCAACGTCCAGCGTGGCCTGACCGATCCGTGCAGCGACCCGATGCCTACACAGCCATGACATCCATTTCCGTATCGCCTCGCGCGGCCGACCTGCGCGTCGTCACGCCGTCCCGCGACGAACCGGGCCCGCCTGACGCCCGGCAAACAGCCGAACGCCTCGCGGCCGGCTTCGCACGAACGGCGGCCGAACGCGACCGGCAGGGCGGCACGCCGAAGGCCGAGCGCGACCTGCTGCGCGAAAGCGGCCTGCTCGCGCTGAGCATTCCGGCCGCCTATGGCGGCCTCGGCGCGAGCTGGCGCGCGACGCTCGACGTCGTTCGCGTGCTCGCGGCCGCCGACAGTTCGCTCGCGCACGTGTTCGGCTTCCACCACCTGATGCTCGCGACCGTGCGGCTGTTCGGCGCGCCCGCGCAGTGGGAATCGTGGTTCGAGCGAACCGCGCGCCAGCAGTGGTTCTGGGGCAACGCGCTGAACCCGCTCGACGAGCGCACGATCAGCCGCTCGCGCGGCGCGTGGCGCGAATTCAGCGGCCAGAAGAGCTTCTGTTCGGGCGCGCTCGATTCGCAGATGCTGATCGCGTCCGCACACGACGCCGAGTCGCGCGCGTTCCTGATCGCGGCCGTGCCGACCCAGCGCAGCGGTATCTCGATCGCCGACGACTGGAACAACATCGGCCAGCGCCAGACCGACAGCGGCACGGTCACGTTCGAGAAAGTGCGCGTCGAGGATCACGAGCTGCTGGCGGACCCCGGCCCGCTGTCGACACCGTTTTCGTGCCTGCGCCCGCTCGTCGCGCAACTCGTGCTGACCAACGTGTATCTCGGCATCGCCGAAGCCGCGTTCGACGATGCACGGCACTACACGCTGCACGAGGCGCGGCCGTGGCCCGGCGCGCAGGTCGCGAGCACCGGCGACGATCCGTACATCCTCGGCCAGTACGGCGAATTCTGGATCGGGCTCGAAGCCGCGCGCGTGCTCGCCGACCGCGCGGCGGACCGTCTCGACGCCGCGTGGGCACGCGATTCGGCGCTCACGCATGCGGAGCGCGGCCAGGTCGCGCTCGCCACGGCAGGCGCGAAAGTGTCGGCCGCGCGCACCGGGCTCGATCTCTGCACGCGCATGTTCGATGTCGCCGGCGCGCGCGCCACGCACGGCGCACTGCGGCTCGACCGGCACTGGCGCAACCTGCGCACTCATACGCTCCACGACCCGCTCGCCTACAAGATCCGCGAGCTCGGCGAATGGGCGCTCAAGCGAACCTATCCGACGCCGGGCTTCTACTCATGAACCGTTCTTCTTCCGATGCCTGGCCCGACGCCGCGCCCGTCCTCACGCTACCCGACCGGCCCGCGCTCGCGACGTCGATCCGCGCCCGCGCACAGGTGTTCGTCGATCCGCGCTCGGTCGCGCTGCTCGAACGGATTCGCCTCGTCGCGCCGAGCGACGCGAACGTGCTGATCGTCGGCGAGACGGGCACCGGCAAGGAACTGATCGCGCGCCACGTGCACAGCCTCAGCCACCGCAACAACGGGCCATTCGTGGCCGTGAACTGCGGCGCGTTCTCCGAGACGCTGGTCGAGAGCGAACTGTTCGGCCACGAGAAAGGGGCGTTTACGGGCGCATTCAGCGCGAAGCCGGGCTGGTTCGAAGCCGCGAACGGCGGCACGCTGTTTCTCGACGAGATCGGCGACCTGCCGCTGTCGATGCAGGTCAAGCTGCTGCGCGTGCTGCAGGAGCGCGAGGTCGTGCGGCTCGGTTCGCGCACGAGCATGCCGATCGACGTGCGCGTGGTCGCCGCGACCAACGTCGACCTGCAGCAGGCGGTCGCGACCGGGCATTTTCGCGGCGACCTGTTCTACCGGCTCAACGTCGTGCAGCTCGCGGTGCCGACGCTGCGCGAGCGCCCGGGCGACATCCTGCCGCTCGCACGCCACTTCTTCGACGACTACCGCAGCCGCCTCGGCTACGGGCCGCGCAGCATCGATCCGCGCGCCGAGCGCAGGCTCGAGGCGCACGGCTGGCCCGGCAATATCCGCGAACTGGAGAACGTGATCCATCACGCGCTGCTCGTGAGCCGCCACGATTCGCTGCAGGACACCGACCTGCACATCGCGGCGCCAGGCGTGCCGGCCGCCGCCGCGCGTGCGCCGGAGCCGGCCGCCGGCGCGCAGGCCGCGCTCGAACGGGCGCTGCGCGACCTGTTCGACGAGGATCACGGCAACCTGTTCGAGCGCATCGAGGACACCGTGATGCGCGTCGCGTTCGAATTCAGCCACCGTAACCAGATCCAGGCCGCGCGGCTGCTCGGCATCAGCCGCAACGTGCTGCGCGCGCGACTGATTCGTGCGAAGGAGATCGCGGCAGCGAAGTAGCCGCATCCCGGGCGGGCCAACGCCCCGGCACGGCACGATCGCGCCTGCGATCCGTGCAGCGACGTTCCAACCTGATGTATCGTGGCGCGAAGCGCGCGGCCGGCGATGCCGCCCCTGCCTGCGACAGGGCGCCCGCACGATCGTCCGCTACACGAAAGCCGTCCGGCGCCCGCGCGGGCCCGACCGAGCCCCGTTCACCCGTCAGGAACCGTCGCCATGAAAAAGCTTGTGAACCGCCCGTCCGATGTCGTGCGAGAAATGCTGGAAGGCATCGCGCGACAGTCGCCGCATCTCGCGATCCTCGGCGACGAGCACGTGCTCGTCCGCCAGCCGTTGCCCGAGCCGGCGCAGCGGCCCGTCGCGATCCTCTCCGGCGGCGGCAGCGGCCACGAGCCCGCGCACGGCGGCTATGTCGGCGAAGGGATGCTGAGCGCGGCCGTGTGCGGCGAAGTGTTCACGTCGCCTTCCACCGACGCCGTGCTTGCCGCGATCCGCGCGAGCGCCGGCCCGAACGGCGCGCTGCTGATCGTGAAGAACTACACGGGCGACCGGCTCAATTTCGGGCTCGCCGCCGAACTCGCGCGGGCGGAAGGAATTCCGGTCGAGACCGTCATCGTCGCCGACGACGTGTCGCTGCGCGGCCGTGTCGAGCGCGGCCAGCGGCGCGGGATCGCCGGCACCGTGCTGATCCACAAGCTCGCCGGCGCAGCCGCCGCGCGCGGGCTGCCGCTCGCCCGCGTCGCGGGAATCGCGCGCGACGCGGCGGCCGAGCTCGGCACGATGGGGGTCGCGCTCGACGGCTGCACGATCCCGGGCGCCGACAAGTCGGGCTTCAGCCTCGCCGATCACGAGATCGAGCTCGGCCTCGGCATCCACGGCGAGAAAGGCGTCGAACGCCGCGCGCCGCTGCCCGCCGACGCGCTGGTCGACACGTTGCTGTCGAGCATCGTCGCCGATCTCGTGCTCGACAGCGGCGAACGCGTCGCGCTGTTCGTCAACGGTCTCGGCGCGACGCCGGACATGGAACTCGCGATCGCGCTGCGCGCCGCGTACGACAACCTGAGCCGGCGCGGCATCGTCGTCGCGCGCGCGTGGGCCGGCACGTTCCTGTCGGCGCTGAACATGCCCGGCTGCTCGATCTCGGTGCTACGGCTGAACGACGAACGCGCGGCGCTGCTCGACGCGCCGACGCAGGCGCGCGCGTGGCCGGGCGGCGGCGCCGTGAATACGCACATCCGCGTGACCGCGGCCGACTCGCACGACGCACCGCTGCCGCCGCTCGACGCGGCCGGCCGCGCGTGGGCCGCGCGCCTGCAGCCGGCACTGCACGCGGTCGCGCAGACGCTGATCGAGCACGAGCAGACGCTGACCGACCTCGATGCGGCAGCCGGCGACGGCGATCTCGGCGCGAGCATGCTGCGTGCCGCGCAGGCGATCCTCGAATTGCCCGACACCGCGTACGGCACGCCGGCCGGTGCGCTCGCGGCGCTCGGCGCCGCCTTGCGCCGCGCGATCGCGGGCAGTTCAGGCCCGTTCTACGCGACCGCGCTGCTGCGTGCGTCCCGACGGCTCGCCGATATCGCGGAACCGTCGACGCGCGACTGGGCCGCGGCATTCCGCGGCGCGGTGGATTCGATCAGCGAACTGGGCGGCGCGCATGCCGGCGATCGCACGATGCTCGACGCGCTGGTGCCGGCCGCCGATGCATTCGACCGTGCGCTCGACAGCGATCGAGATCCCGCGAGCGCATGGGCGGCGGCCGTCGAGGCCGCCGAACACGGCGCGCAGGCAACGGCGCGCATGACGCCGCGCGCGGGGCGTGCGAGCTATCTCGGCGAGCGCGCGATCGGCACGCCGGATGGTGGTGCGGTTGCGGTGGCGTACTGGTTGCGGGCGTTGCAGGCGCATGTGCGGTGAGCGTCGCTTCGTCGATGTGCCCGCGATACGCGACGACGGATGAAGCCCAGGCACGATTGCCGGTATTTCCGGTGGTGGCGGACCAACATCCGCCGATCATCCGCCGACACGACCGCCCGACCAGCGGTGCTTTGCCGACGACGCCGGGCGAGCCGGCCGGCATCCCACTTTCCCGACTCAGCTCGCGGCGCCCTGCCCTGCGCGGCCGGGCAGCAGCGCGGCGGCAACCAGCGCCGCGCCGAAGCTCGCGAGCCAGCACCAATAGCCAATCGCATCGAGATGCACGGGTTCGTAGGTGCCGCCTTCGTTGACCATGATCTGTCGCAGCGACAGGAAGCTCATGCCGGACAACAAGGCCAGCACGGCCGCGACGACCGCGGGGCCCCGGCGGCGATTCAGCGTCAGCACCCACGCGGCCGCCACCAGCGGATTCGCGAGCCACGCGTAGACGCCGGCGAGCACGCCCATCCAGCCCGTCAGCAGCACCTCCCAGCCGGCCGCCCACGGATGCGGCGGCGTGCCTGTCCGAAATGGCGTCGCGATCATCGCGACCAGATAGAGCAGCACGCTGATCGCGAACAGCCAGCGCGCCGCGCGGCTCATCGCAGGACGGTCGATCGTGTTCATGGGTGTTTCTCGGCCGACATCGATGTTTTCATTTTCTGCGCCTGACGTCCGATGGCAAGCAATGCCCGTGATTCTGCCGGACGCGGTTCCGTGAGTGATGCCCACGCAATACGTCGCCGATCGCCGGACATGGCGATGCCCTGTCCATTTGAGGGATCAACGCTCTCCCCGATGGCGGATCCGGCGCACGACGCCGAACGCCGTTCGAAAGCACGCCGCATGGCGCGATGCGCGACATTGCGGCGAACGCTTGCCTCAGGTGCCTTCGACCAGCACCGCGCGATAACGCGCGCCCTTGAACCGATGCTGGACGACGGTTTGATACTCCGGGCCGTCGTACCACGCGTGCGCGGCTTCCTTCGACGGAAACTCGACGATCACGACGCCTTCGGGACCATCGCCCTCGAGCGTCTCCTGCGGGCCGTACGCGGCGAGCACTTTGACGGGATGACCCGCAAGCGTCGCACCGACATTGCGGTGGTAAACGTCGAGCTCGTTCTGGTCCTGCGTGCTTTCACGGGTAAACACAATGTAGGTTGCCAAGGTGCGTGCTCCTGATGGGATTTGAAAGGCACTGGACGCGTGCGCGACCGTCCCGGCTGCGGTTGTGCGCGGCACAGCCAGGCCCGTAGATTACAGCTATTCCTGAGGTACGGCTCGACCTTCGCCAACGCGATCGCGACCGGCTCCGGCCCGCCGATCGCCTCGTGAGAGACGGGGAACGATCCCGCCCGCACGAACGAAAACGGCGAGATCAACGATCTCGCCGCCGTGTCGCTTCGCATCGCTGGTGCGCGCGGGCGCACCGCCCGCCTAGCCGCGCAGAATCCGCCGCGCCTTCAGGATCACCGGCATATCGACCATCTTCCCGTCGAGCGCGACCGCGGCGCCTGCGCTTGTCTCCACGGCGTCGAGCACGCGCCGCGCCCACGCCTGCTCGGCATCGCTCCACGCATACGCGCGGTGCACGGCGTCGAGCTGTTTCGGATGGATGCACAGCTTGCCGCCGAAGCCGAACTTTCGCGCATGGCGCGCGTGCCGTTCGATCGCGTCGGGATCGTCGATGACCGTCGACACGCCGTCGATCGGCGGCTCGAGCCCCGCCAGCCGAGACGCGAGCACGATGTGCGAGCGGAACGCGTTCAGTGCCTCGCCGTCGCCGTCGATGCCGAGATCCACCTGAAAATCGAGCGTGCCGAACGCGACGCGCGCCACGCGCGGCGCCGCACAGACTGCGTCGAGCCCCGCGATGCCGCGCGCGGTCTCGACGATCGGCAGCAACGCGAGCCCGTCATGCGCATGCGCGAGCACCGCATCGATCTGCGCGCGCGTTTCGCACTTCGGCAGCATCACGCCCGCGGTGCCCCGATGCGCGGCGATCGCCGCGACGTCGTCCGCAAACCATTCGGTGTCGGCCGCGTTCACGCGCACCCAGACGGGCCGCGCGGGATCCAGATGCGCGACGACGGCCTCGCGCGCAGCCACCTTGCCGGCCGGCGGCACCGCATCCTCGAGATCGAGAATCACCGCGTCGGCGCCGGCCGCGCGCGCCTTGCCGAAACGCTCCGGCCGATTGCCGGGAACGAACAGCCACGAACGTGCGGATGCGGCCGTCATGCTTCAACCGCCGGAAACAGCGTGCCGATCGTGTCGTGCGACGCGATCCGCCACGCATCGGCCACGAGCCGCGCAGCCTCGTCGGCCGACGCCGCGCCCGAGAATGCGGCGAGCCGGCGCACCTTCCCGGCGATCTCGTCGCGTGACAGAGTATTGCCCGGATCGCCCTTCGGCTCGTCGACGCGGCCCGCAATCGTGCGGCCGTCGCGCGTCGTCACGGTGACCTTGCCGATCCAGCGCGCCGGGTATGCGCGGTCGACTTCGTCGTCGTACGCCATCGTCACGCGATCGCGGAACCCCGCAACGTCGGCGGCCGTATAGCCGCGCTCGAACTCGTCGACGCCCGCATAGCCGTACAACGCGACGAGCGCGAGCACGGTGCCCATGTTGAACTTCGCCTGATGCACGGTGCTCGGCACGGCGACGGCGCCGAGCACGTCGAGCGCGCCCTGGTGCACGTGCGCGGTCACGGCCTCGATGTCCGACGCAGCGAGCCGCTCGCGCGTCATCGCCGCGAACAACGCGTCGGCGGCCGGATGCGTATGGCGGCACGACGCGTGATACTTGAACGACGTTTCCGCGGTCGCCCAGCGTTCGCCGAGACGATCGGTCAGGCGCCCGGGATCGGCGTCGCTCGACATCCCGGCCGCCATCCCCTGCGCGCCTTCGAGAATACGCGTCGCGCCGCGGAACCCGTCGCACGCCAGTTCGGCGGCCATCAGCCCGTTCGCGGCGGCCATCGCCGTATGAAGCTGCTTCGAATCGGCCGCGTCGCGCAGGAATTCCCACAGCCCGCTCGCCTGCGTGCCCGCCGAACCGAACGCGTCGAGCATCTGCGCCGGCGCCAGCCCGAGCAGCCGCCCGGCCGTCGCGGCTGCGGCCACGGTGCCCGCGGTGCCGGTCGTATGGAACACCTTGTAGTGCGAGCGGCCGAGGAATTCGCCGACGCGGATGCCGACCTCGTAGCCCGCGACCGCCGCCGCGATGAATTCGCCGCCGCTCGCGCCGCGCGCCTGCGCCAGTGCAAGCGCAACGGGAAACACGACGGTTGCCGGATGAAACACCGAACCGTTGTGCACGTCGTCCTGTTCGGCGAAATGCGACGCGGCGCCGTTCATCATCGCCGCGAAATACGGCGTCGCGCGCGTGCGGTCGATCAGCACGTCGGCCGTGCCGGGCCCGTACGGCGAGCCGCCCGCACGGCGCGCGAACGCGGCGATCGTCTCGACCGGGCGCGCGCCCTTGCCGGCCAGCGCCGAGCCGAGCCAGTCGACGTAGAGGTCGATGGTGCGCTCGACGACGTCGGCAGGAATGGCATCGAAGCGCAGGGTCGACGCGAAGGTCGCGAGCGCAAGGCTCGGGTGGGAACGCATATTCGTCATGATGTCTCGTTGCGTCAGATCGTGCCGTTCGCACGTAGCGCATCGATGCGCGCGCGGTCGTAGCCGAGTTCGGCGAGGATGGCATCCGTATGCTGGCCGAGCGCCGGCACCGCATTCATGCGCGGCTCGACGCCGTCGGGCAGCCCGGGCGGCAGCAGCGCGGGCACCGTGCCGGCCGCCGTCTCGACGGACCGCCAGCGCTCGCGCGCCGCGAGCTGCGGATGCCGCCACACGTCGTCGAGCGTGTTCATCTGCGCGTTCGCGATGCCGGCCGCGTCGAGCCGCCGCATCACGTCCGCAGCCGTCAGTGCCGAGAACGCGTCGACGATCAGCGCATGCACGGCGTCGCGCACCGCATGGCGCTTCGAGTTCGCGTTGAAGCGCGGATCGTCGGCAAGCGCGGGCTGCCGCAGCACCTGTTCGCAAAACACCTTCCACTCGCGCTCGTTCTGCAGCCCGAGCATCACGGTCTTGCCGTCGCCGGCCGGGAACGGGCCGTACGGATAGATCGTCGCGTGCGATGCGCCCGACAGCGCGGGCGGGCTCTGCCCATCGATCGCGTAGTAGAGCGGGTAGCTCATCCACTCGACCATGCTCTCGAGCATCGACACGTCGATCCGGCAACCCTTGCCCGTGCGGCTGCGCATCAGCAGCGCGCCGAGGATGTTCGTGAACGCGTACATGCCGGCCGAGATGTCCGCGATCGAGCAGCCGGCCTTCGCCGGTTGCCCCGGCGAGCCCGTGACCGACAGGAACCCCGACTCGCTCTGGATCAGCAGGTCGTAGGCCTTGCGGTCGCGATACGGGCCGTCGGCGCCGTAACCGGAGATGTCGCACACGATCAGGCGCGGATGCGTGTCCTTCAGCGCGTCGTAGCCGAGGCCGAGACGCTCGGCCGCGCCCGGCGCGAGATTCTGCACGAGCACGTCGGCGTCCGCGAGCAGCGCCTTCAGCACGGCCGCGGCTTCGGGCTGCTTGACGTCGAGTGCAAGGCTTTCCTTCGAACGGTTCACCCACACGAAGTGCGACGACAGCCCATGCACGCGTTCGTCGTAGCCGCGCGCGAAATCGCCGCTGCCGGGCCGTTCGATCTTGATCACGCGCGCGCCGAGATCGGCGAGCTGGCGCGTGCAAAACGGTGCCGCGATCGCATGTTCCAGCGTGATGACCTTGATTCCGTCGAGCGGTCGCATCGTTTCTCTCCGTCAGAACGACCGCGGCAGGCCGAGGATGTGCTCGGCCACGTACGCGAGAATCAGGTTCGTCGAGATCGGCGCGACCTGGTACAGGCGCGTCTCGCGGAACTTGCGCTCGACGTCGTATTCGCACGCGAAGCCGAAGCCGCCATGAAACTGCAGGCATGCGTTCGCGGCTTCCCACGATGCGTCGGCCGCAAGCAGCTTCGCCATGTTCGCCTGTGCGCCGCACGGCTCGTGCGCGTCGAACCGGCGCGCGGCCTCGAAACGCATCAGGCTCGCGGCCTCGACGTTGACGAACGCGCGCGCGATCGGAAACTGCACGCCCTGGTTCTGCCCGATCGGGCGGCCGAATACGACGCGCTCCTTCACGTACTGCGACACCTTGTCGATGAACCAGTAGCCATCGCCGACGCATTCGGCCGCGATCAGCGTGCGCTCGGCGTTCAGCCCGTCGAGGATGTACCTGAACCCCTGCCCTTCCTCGCCGATCAGGTTCTCGGCCGGAATCTCGAGGTTGTCGAAGAACAACTCGTTGGTCTCGTGGTTGACCATGTTCAGGATCGGCTGGATCGTGAGGCCATGGCCGAGCCCCTCGCGCAAGTCGACGATGAAGATCGACATCCCTTCGGATTTCTTCTTCACGTCGGCGAGCGGCGTCGTGCGCGCGAGCAGGATCATCAGGTCCGAATGCAGCACGCGCGAGATCCATACCTTCTGGCCGTTGATCACGTAGCGGTCGCCGCGTTTCTCGGCCGTCGTCTTGATCTTCGTCGTGTCGGTGCCCGCGGTCGGCTCGGTCACGCCCATCGACTGCAGGCGCAGCTCGCCGCTCGCGATCTTCGGCAGGTACGCCTGCTTCTGCCCCGCCGAACCGTGGCGCAGCAACGTGCCCATGTTGTACATCTGCCCGTGGCACGCGCCCGAGTTGCCGCCCGATCGGTTGATCTCCTCCATGATGATCGACGCTTCGGTGAGGCCGAGGCCCGAGCCGCCGTATTCCTGCGGGATCAGCGCGGCAAGCCAGCCGGCCTTCGTCAGTGCGTCGACGAACGCGTCGGGATAGCCGCGCGCCTCGTCGATCTTGCGGAAATACTCGCCCGGAAACTCGCTGCACAGGTCGCGCACCGCTTCGCGGATGTCCTCGTACTGATTCTGTTGCGTGGTTTGCATGGTCGGTCGTCGATGAATGGAAGGAGTCGCGTCACGCGAGGGTCGCCGTGGCCTGCATCGTCAGCCAGCCGTCGCGATCCTTCGCCCACAGCTCGATCGTCCTGCCGTCGTCCGACGGCCTGCCGCACAGCGTGAACGCCTGTCCGTCGAAGGTCGGGCGCACCGCGCAAAACGCGAAGCCGGCAAGCGTCGCATCGGGCCGTTCGCGATGCACGAGATCGACGAGCAGCGTCGCGATCAGCGGGCCGTGCACGACGAGCCCCGGATAGCCTTCCTCCTGCGTCACGTAACTGCGGTCGTAGTGGATGCGGTGGCCGTTGAAGGTCAGCGCCGAATAGCGGAACAGCAGCACGGCGTCGGCGGTGATGGTGCGCGACCAGGTTTCGCCCGCAGGCGCCGCGACGGGTTTCGGCGCGCTCGCGCCCGGCTGCGGCGCGTCGCGATAGACGATGTCGTGTTCTTCTTCGACGCACAACACGCCGTCACACTCGATCCGGTGCTGCACGGTCACGAACACGAGGCGGCCGCTGCGGCCTGTCTTGTCCTCGACGTTCGCGATCGTCGATTCGCGCGTCGCCTCCCGGCCCGCGCGCAGCGGCGCATGGAACGTCAGGCGGCCGCCCGCCCACATGCGGCGCGGCAGCGGCACGGGCGGCAGGAAGCCGCCGCGCTTCGGATGCCCGTCGGCGCCGACTTCCGCCATCGGCGCGACGGGCAGGAAGTACAGCCAGTGCCACAGCGGCGGCACGACGTCGCCGGGCGCCGCGCGGTCGAGCGTCGCGGCCAGTGCGTTCAGCGGGAACGCGGTGATGGAATCGCCGAGCGTTTCGGTCTTGCCGAGCCACGCGTCGAGCGGCGTCGATGCGGATTCCCGTGATGATGAAGTCGGCACTTGCGAATCTCCGGTGCGCTTGCAGGTAGCCCTACTATGAACCGCGTCGTCGCGTTTCGCGAAGTCGGCTTTTCCTAACCTCGACTTCGATTTTGCTTAAGGACCTTCGGCCTCGCCGCGCAGCACGGCCGATGCTTCGTCCTCGACGCGCTGCCACAGCTCGAACGCCATCGGACGCTCGGCCTCTTCGGCCAGGTGCCCGACCAGCCCGATCGCGCGCGCCATCACGCCGAAGCCGCGCACGATCCGCCACGGGAAACCGAATTCGCAGCAGATCGCGCCGATCGCACCCGTTGCGTTGATCGGCAGCGACTTGCCCGACACGCGCTCGGCTTCGGCGCCGATCAGTTGCATCAGCGTCACGTAATCGCCCGACAGGCCGTTCCGCGCGGCGATCTCGAAGAGCCGCGGCGTGCGCGGATCGACGGGCTTGTGCAGCGGATGGCCGAGGCCCGGCACCGCGGCGCCGCGTTCGCGCCACGCGGCGACCGTGTCGCGCGCGAGCTGCGCCAGATCATCGCGCTGCATGCCCTTCGTTCCGTAAGGCAGCGCATCGGACAACATCCGGCACGCGCCCTCCATGCTGCCGACGAATACCGAGCCGAGCCCGCACAAGCCGGCCGCGACGGCCGCCTGCAGCGACTCGGGCGCGCCCGCATACGTCATCCGCGCGACGATCGCGCTCGGCGTCATCCCGTGCTCGACGAGCGTGATCACGATCGCGTTGAACACGGCCGATTGCTCGGGCGTCGCGGCCTGGCCCGTGAGCTGCAGGAACGCGAAGTCGCCGAGGTTCATGTGGCCGAGGATTTCGTTCGGCAAATCCTTGCCGCGCACGACGATGCGATCGGGCAGGCTGTATGCGATGTCGGAACGCACGAGCGGTTTCGGTGGTCGGGCCATGAGAGTCATCTCCGTCAGGGTTGAGTCAATGCGCGCGGGTTCAGCGCAGTTCCGCGACGCCGTTGTCGAGCACCACGACGTCGCGTTCGATCACGCGCGAACGGAACTGCACGACGGTGTCGTCGCGCCACATCTCGGTGCGGATCGTCTCGCCCGGATACACGGGCGCCGTGAAGCGCGCGCGAAACAGCGCGAGCCGCGCGGGGTCGCTGCCGCATTGCATCTTCAGCACCGCGTGCGCGGCCACGCCCCACGTCGCGAGGCCATGCAGGATCGGCCGCTCGAAGCCGGCCGCGCGCGCGACGTCGGGGTCCGCATGCAGCGGATTGTCGTCGCCGGACAGCCGATAAACGAGCGCCGTTTCCGCGCGCGTCGGCAGGTCGCAGACGGCATCCGGCGCACGCTCGGGCACTGCGGGCGGCGCGGCCGGTGCTGCGTCGCTCGGGTCGCCGTTCGCGCTGTAGCCGCCGTCGCCGCGGCAGAAGTTGAGCTGCTCGAGGGTCGCGAGCCGCTCGCCCGTCGCCCGGTCGATCACCTCGCGCTCGATCAGCAGCAGCGCACCCTTGCCGGCGCCCTTGTCGACGATGCGCGCGATGCGCGAACGGCCGATCACGGTCGCGGCCGGCGGCAGCGGCCGGTGGATGCGCAGCGTCTGCTCGCCGTGCAGCATCCTGACCCAGTCGATGCCGCTGCGCGGATCCTTCGCCCAGAAGCCCGGGTAGCCGAGCACCGCCGCGAACGTCGGCGGCACGCGCAGGTGCTTCTCGTAGACGAACGCGAGCTCGTCGGGGCCGAGCGGATCGGCGCCGAATCCGACACCGAGGCTGTACAGGATCACGTCGCGATGCGTGTAATGTTGCTCGATGTCGTCGAACGGCCAGTTCTTCAGGGTGTGATAGTCGATCGTCATCGCGTGCGTTCAGGCGTCGGGCTGCGCGGGCCAGTTGAACAGCGGCGGCTGTTTTGCCGTGAAGCGCCGCACGGCTTCGCGGTGGTAGTCGGTCGTGAACGCGATCCCCTGCGCGAGCGCCTCCATCTCGAGCATCGCGCGCAGATCGCTCGCATGCGATTGATTGAGCGCGCGCTTCGCGAGGCCGAACGCGACCGGCGACGCGCCGGCCAGGCTCGCCGCGAGCTGCCGGGCGCGCGCGTGCAGCGCGTCATGCGGCACGATCTCGAACACGGCACCGAGCTGCCGCGCCTCCTCCGCACCGATCTCGCGCGCACTGAACACGAGGTCCTTCGCGCGCGGCATCCCGACCACGCGCGGCAGCGTGTAGAACGCGCCGCAATCCGGCACCAGGCCAACCTTCATGAACGGCATGCAGAAGCGCGCGCGCGGCGACGCAACGACGAAATCCGCCAGCAGCGCGAGGCTGAAGCCCGCGCCATACGCGACGCCATCGACCGCCGCAACCACCGGCCGGTCCAGATCGAGCAGCATGCCGATCCATCCGTGCAGATCGTCGATCCGGTCGCGTCCCGCCTGCGCGTCCGCCACGTTCATCGCGCGCAGGTCGCCGCCCGAGCAGAAATCGTCGCCCGCGCCGCGCAGCACGACCGCGCGCACCGACCGGTCGGCGCGGATCGCATGGACCGCGTCGCGCAACGCGGCGCGCATCGGCGCATTCAGCGCGTTCTTCTGTTGCGCACGATTGAGGATCAAGGTCGCGATGCCGTCGGCGACGTCCACGCGCAAAGTCGGCTCTTCGTTCACGGGTGCCGCTCCGGTCAGGTCGAAGGATCGGCGAGCGTCGCGAGCGCGCGTTCGAGCGCCGTCGTCAGATGGCTAGCCTCCAAGCCGGCGAATTCGACGTCGCCGCGCGCAAGAAACGCCTCGATATGGCGCTCGCACGCACTGCGTTCGGCCGGCAGCCCGGCGAAGCCGTCCTCGAGCCATTCGATCGAGCGGATCGGGCGCGGATGCCAGTCGCCGTTGACGATCGCACGCACGATCGTATTGTCGCGCACCAGCACGCTCAGCCAGATCATCCCGGCCGGCGCCTTTTCGCGGCCGCGCCCGATGCGGTCGCCCTCGCGCATCAACGGCGCATAACGCACCGCCTCGCTTTTCCCGGTGAACCATGCATCGCTCGCCAGCCGGCTCGCGTAGCCGGCCGCGAGTTCGACCTCGCGTGCGACCAGCTCGCCCGGCTGCAGCACGACGTCGCCGAATGCGCGCCGCGTCACGTCCTGCGCCCAGTGCACCAGCTCATCGTGCGTCACGCCACGCCCGAGTTCGCGTTCGAGAAACGTGTAGCGCGACCCGAGATCCTTGTGCTTCTTGTCGCGCACCTTCTCGGGCGGCATCGGCAACGCGCACGCGGCGATATCCGTATCGATCTCCGTCACGTTCAGCAGGATGCGGAACGTCAGCACGCCGTCCTCGATCTTCACCGATGTCGCGACCAGCTTGCGGCCGTCCATCTCGACGTCGTTGAGCGGCCGGTACGCGGCGGCGAGGCCGAACCGTTCGCGCAGGCTGTCGGCCACGTGGCCGAGCACGACCGGGAACGCGTCGGCCGCGGTCGGCGGCACGTGCGGCGCATCGAGCGGCAGATACAGCGCGAGAAACGCGGACCCGCGGCCCGCATAGATCGCGCCGCCGCCGTTCGTGCGGCGCAGCGCGGTCACGCCGCGGCTGTGGCAGAAATCCAGGTCCAGCACTTGATGCGGATCCTCGTTGACGCCGATCGTGATGCTGTCGCTGTCGAACACGTTCAGATAGACGGTCGGCGCGGCCGTGCGCTCCGCGACGGCGCGCTCGATCGCGGGCGACACCGAGATCGAGAAATCGGCGTAGCTGCGCCGGCCGGTCACGAAGCGCCACGGCGCCGGACGAATCGGTTCTGTCATGTCCCGCTCCTCAAGTCCTGGACGATCGCGTCCCCGTCGAGCGCCGCGACGCATTCGATCGCGTCCGCGCGGATCAGGGTCTGCTGCCGGAAGCGCGCGCCAAGCGCGTCGACGAGCGAAGCATCATCGCCGTGGCCCACGCGGCGCTCGATCCGGAACGTCAGATGATCGCCACCGTTCGCGTTGCGCGTCACGACCAGCCGATAGCGCCCCGTCGCGCCTTCGACGCCATCGAGCAGCCGGCGCAATTCCGACGGATACACCTTCACGCCCTTCGCCTTCACCATCGAATCGGTGCGCCCGAACACGCTGCGCGGCAGCGAGACGGTGCGGCCGTGAACCGGCGGCGTCGTCTCGAGCACGGTCAGGTCGCCGGTGCGGTAGCGAACGAGCGGCTGCAGCTCCTTCGACAGATGCGTGAGCACGAGCTCGCCGCGCGTGCCTTCCGGCAACGGCTCGCCGGTTTCGGGATCGACGACTTCGGCATGCAGCAGCTCGTCCATCACGTGCATGCCGCTGCCACCCGGAAAGGTGCGCGCCACCGGCAGGCATTCGGATAGCGAGTAGCTGTCGACCAGCAGCGTATCGGGCATCGCGTCGCGCACGCGCCGATAGACGTCCGCGTTGCTGGTGAACGCCTCGCCGCCCGCGAAGAACACGCGCGGCGCCGGGCATCCCGCGTCGATCAGCTTGAGCGCATGCGACGGATTCGCCGCGAGCACCGTGACGCCACAGCGGCGCGCGATGTCGGCGGCGCGCCCGGTTTCGCCGGGGCCGTGCGGGATGCACGCGACGCCGCGCGCTTCCATCTGGCTCTGGTAGAACAATCCGGCGACGAACAGGTGATAGCCGAACGTCACCAGGCAAACGTCGCCGGGACCGATCCCGCACGCGTCGAGATGGCGGCCGCACGCCGCCTCGATCGCGCGCAGGTCCGCCGCGCTGTGCAGGATCGGCACGAGCGACGCGCCCATCGGCGTCAGGTTCACGCGCACCGGCGGCACGTGCGGCCTGAATGCGCCGTAGCCGGGCTGCGACATTTCGGCAACGAGGTCGGCCCGCGTCATCGTCGGCACGCGTGCGGCGAATTCGTCGAGACTCGATACGCGGCGCGGCAGCCGCGCGGCATGGAACGGGTGCGCTTGCAGGCGCTCGAGCTGCGCGTTCAGGCGCTCGATCGGCATCGGGGCGGCCGTCATCGTGCGCACCCGGCAATCGCGTCGACGGCGTGCGTGTCGCGCGTAGTCATACGGGATCCCAACTGAATACGTCGGCCGACACGTCGAGCGAATGGAAGCCCGCGCGCAGCGCCGGCATCGCATGCTCGGCGATCGATTCCGGCGTCCAGCCATCGCCGCGATGCACGGAGCGCACCGGACGCGGCTGGCTCATCACGAAGATCTCGTTGTTGCGCACCGCGAAGATCTGGCCGTTGACCGCCTGCGCGGCGTCGCTCGCGAGATACACCGCGAGCGGCGCGATTTTCGCAGGCGTCATCTGCCTGATCTTCGCGACGCGCGCTTCCTGCTCGGGCGAATCGATCCGGATCGCGCTGATCATGCGGCTCCACGCGAACGGCGCGATGCAGTTCGAGCGCACGCCGAATTTCTGCAGATCGAGCGCGATCGATTTCGACAGGCCGGCGATGCCGAGCTTCGCCGCGCTGTAGTTCGCCTGCGCGAGATTGCCGATCAGGCCGGACGTCGACGTCATGTGCACGTACGCGCCGCCGCGCTGCACCTTGAAGTGGTCGGCCGCCGCGCGCGACACATGGTAGCTGCCGTACAGGTGCACCTTCAGCACCGCGTCCCATTCGTCGACGCTCATCTTGTGGAAGTAGCGGTCGCGCAGGATGCCCGCGTTGTTCACCACGCAATCGATGCGCCCGAACACGTCGAGCGCCTGCTGCACGATGCGCGCCGCGCCGGCCGGATCGGCGACGCTGTCCGTGTTCGCCGCCGCTTCGCCGCCGATGGCGTCGATCTCGTCGACGACCTGCTGCGCGGGACCGGCGTCGTGCCCCGCGCCTTCCAGCGACGCGCCGACGTCGTTGATCACGACCTTCGCGCCATGCGTCGCCATCAGCAGCGCGATGTCGCGGCCGATGCCGCCGCCCGACCCCGTCACGACCACGACCTTGCCGTCCATCGTCCGTTGCTCCGCCATACGTCCCGCTCCTTGTCCCGTTCTTCTCGATCACCTGGAGGCAGCTTGACGCATGCCCGCGCGCTCGACAATTTGCATCTCCCGAATCCGGGATTCGTCTCGCGTTAACCCATGCGCCCGCGCATCGGCTTTCGCTGTCGCGCCCGCCCGTAGTTCCGCTAATGGCTCGCGCCGCGGCGACGCGCGATAATCGACCACTCCATCCCGAGCGGGCATATCGTCATGCGCTTCGATCTGGTCGATCTCAACCTCTTCACGCATATCGCCGAAGCGAACAGCCTGACGCGCGGCGCCGAGCGCGCACATCTGTCCCTTCCCGCAGCCAGCACGCGCATCAAGAATCTCGAGGAACAGTTGGGCGTGAAGCTGTTGAGCCGCACGAGCCAGGGCGTGAAGGTCACCGCGCCGGGCGAGACGCTGCTCGCGCACGCGCGCCGCGTGCTGCGCCAGCTCGAACAGCTCTCCGGCGACCTGCAGGAATATGCGTCGGGCGTGAAGGGCCACGTGCGCGTGTTCGCGAACACCACCGCGATGAGCGAGTTCCTGCCGGCCGTGCTGCGCACCTATCTCGTCAACCATCCGGACGTGACGATCGACATGCACGAACGGCTGAGTCCCGACATCGTGCGCGCGGTGCAGGAAGGTGTCGTCGACATCGGCATCGTCGCGGGCAACGTGCACACCGACGGACTCGAAGTGATGCCGTACCGGCGCGACCGCCTGGTGCTCGCGACCGCGCTCAGCCATCCGCTCGCGAACCTGAAGTCCACGCCGTTCGTCGCCACGCTCGACCACGATTTCGTCGGCCTGCCCGAGGCGAGCGCGATCCACAATTTCCTGAAGCGCGCGGCCGCCGACATGCAGCGCACGCTGCACTGGCGCATCCAGGTCAGCAACTTCGAAGCCGCGTGCCGGATGATCGAGGCGAACGTCGGCGTCGGCGTGCTGCCCGAAGGCACCGCGCGCCGCCACGCGAAGACGATGGCGCTGCGCATCGTGAAGCTCGACGACGACTGGGCCGAGCGCAAGCTGCAGATCTGCGTCGCGGATCTCGGCGCGCTGCCGCTGTTCGCGCGCAAGCTCGTCGACCTGCTGGTCGAGGACGGGCTCGGCCGGCAGGACTGAGCCCGCCCCGGCGTCAGCGCGCGAAATACAGGTCGTGCAGCGCGTCCAGGCTGACGTGCTCGGCCCGCGACGACAACACCACCTTGCCGCCCTGCATCAGATACACCTGATCCGCGAGACGCAGCGCAAGCTGCGTATTCTGTTCGACGAGCACGATCGTGCGCCCGTCTGCCTTCAATCTCGCGAGGATCTCGAACACTTCCCTGACCATCACCGGCGCGAGTCCGAGCGACGGCTCGTCGATCAGGATCAGATCCGGCGACGACATCAGCCCGCGCCCGAGCGCGAGCATCTGCGCCTGGCCGCCGGACAGCGTGCCCGCCGGCAGCGCGCGCCGCGCCTTCAATACCGGGAACAGCGCATACACCTCGTCGAGCCGCGCGCGGGCGCCGTGCCGCAGCGCCTTCGGAAACGCGCCGAGCATCAGGTTCTCCTCGATCGACATCTCGCGGAAGATCATTCGCCCTTCCGGCACCATCGCGATCCCGCGCGCCGGCAGTTGCCACACCGGCACGCCCATCAGCGGCTCGCCGTCGAAGCTCACCTGTCCGCGCTGCAGCGGCAGCATGCCCATGATCGCGCGCAACAGCGTGCTCTTGCCCGCGCCGTTCGGCCCGACGATCGTCGTCACCTCGCCGCGCTTCGCCGCGAGCGACACGTCCCACAACACGTTGATCGCGCCGTAGCCGGCGCGCAGCCCCTGGACGTCAAGCATCGATCGCTTCTCCCGTATAGCTGCGGACGACCTCCGGATCGCGGAACACTTCGCCGGGCGCGCCGTCGGCGATCAGCCGTCCGTCGTTGAGCACGCAGACGCGGCGGCACAGGTTCATCACCGTCTCGATGTCGTGCTCGATCAGCAGGATGCCGACGCCGAACCGTTCGTGCACGTCCAGCAGCGTCTGCATGAAACGCCGCTTGGTCGAGGTTTCGAGCCCGCCCAGCACTTCGTCGAGCAGCAGCAGCTTCGGCTGCGTCGCGAGCGCCTTGCCCACTTCGAGCGCCTTCAGTTCGGTCAGCGCAAGCTCGGTCGCCGCATTGCGCTGCGCCTTGTCCGCCAGGCCGAGGAACGACAGGATCTCGTCGATCCGCGCGGCATCGACGGCGCCCGCGCCGAAGCGCTGCGCGACGACGAGGTTCTCGCGCACGGTCAGCTCGTGCATCGGCTGCGGCACCTGAAACGTGCGGCCGATGCCGCTGCGTGCGCGCCGATGCAGCGGCATGCGCAGCATGTCCGTGCCGGCGAAGCGAATCGCGCCCTGCGTCGGCCGCACGAGCCCCGAGATCGCGTTGAACAGCGTCGTCTTGCCCGCGCCGTTCGGCCCCACGAGCCCGACCACGTCGCGCGTACCGAGCGTCAGCGACACGTCGTTGACGGCCGTGACCCCGCCGAAACGGACGGTCACGTGCGACAGTTCGAGTGTGGCCGCCTCGTCAGTTCGCCGCATACGCACCTCGCTGGAAACGCCGCGCCGCGAGCGCGGACAATCCGGACGGACTGACGATGATCGTCGCGACCAGCAACATGCCGAGCACGATCTGATGGCCCGTCGGCAGCAGCGCCTTCAGCACGAGTTGATCGACGAGATACACCGCGACCGCGCCGAGCAGCGGCCCGGACAGCGTCCGGTAGCCGCCGAACATCGCGGCGATGATCGGCATCACCGCCCACGACGCGCCGAACGCGTAGTCGGGCTCGATGAAGTTGATGTAATGCGTGTTGAACGCGCCGACGAGGCCTGTCATCAGCGCAGACAGCATCAGCATCGACAGCTTCAGCATCACGCTGTTGACGCCGACGACGCGCGTCGCGTCCTCCGATTCGTGCATCGCGCGCAACGCCAGCCCGACGTGACTGCCGCGCAACTTCGCATACACGAGCGTGAACGCGCAGACGAGCGACAGGATCAGCCAGTACGCGCCCGTCTTCGTGCCGAAATCGACACCCATCGCGACGGGGAACGCCGGGATGCTCGACAGGCCGCCCGCGCCGCCCGTCACGCCCGACCACTCCGTCGTCAGGATCCGGAAGATCTCCGCATACGCGAGAATCGCGAGCGCGAAATACGGCCCCTTCAGGCGCAGCGCGGGCAGCATCGCGAGCGACGCCGCGACTGCGCCGACGCCGCCCGCGAGCATCGCGGGAAACACCGGCCAGCCGGCCTTCAGCGTCAGTACGGCGGTCAGATAGGACCCCACGCCGAAGAATGCGTTGTGTCCGAAACTCACCATGCCGCCGAGATTGCCGAGCAGCGACCACGCGAGCGCGAGCGCGGCGATCGTCAGCGTCGCGACCGCCAGACTCATCAAGTACGGATTGCGTCCGGCGGCCAGCGGCACGCCGGCGTAGAGCGCCAGCAGCAGCGCCGTCACACAGGCATTGCGTGTCATCCTCGTCTCCTCGCCACGCCGAACAGCCCGTTCGGCAGCACGTACAGCACGATCAGGAACAGCACCATGCCGGCCATCTGCTGCAGTGCCGAACTGTACAGCGTGACGGTCAGCGCCTCGACGATGCCGAGCAGCAGTGCGGCGAGCAGCACGCCCGGGATCGAGCCGATGCCGGCCAGCACGGTGATGATGAACGCCTTCACGGTCAATGCCTCGCCGATCGACGGCTGGATCGAACTGCTCGCATAGATTGCGACGCCGGCGCACGACGCCAGCACGCCGGCGACGAGAAACGCGGCCAGCTCGGTCCGATGCGGGTCGATGCCCATCAGCGCGGCGGCCGCGCGATTGCTCGAAATCGCACGCACCGCGCGGCCGTACCACGAGCGCGACAGCCACCACCACAGGCCCGCCATCAGCACGACGCTGATCGCGAACGCGAGCAGTTCGCTGCGCATGCTCATCACGTCGGGCAGGCCGGCGAGCGCAACGCTGTCCTGCATCCAGGCGGAACCCGTCGAGCGCACGTCGGCGGCCCAGATCAGCAGCACCGCGTTGGTCATCACGATGCCGATCCCGTAGGTGAGGATCAGCGAGTTCAGCTCGCGGTCGCGCTTGATGCGGCTCACCAGGTACCACGCGATCGCCGCGGCCGCGCACACCACCGGAATCGCCACGGGAATCGCGAACATCGGGTTGATGCCGGTGCGCGTCTCGAACGTGTACGCGATGTATGCGGCGAGCAGCACGAGCTCGCCGTGCGCCATGTTGATCACGCGCATCGCGCCGAACACCAGGGCGAGTCCGAGTGCGACGAGCGCGTAGCCGCCGCCCGTCAGCAGGCCCGAATACACCGACTGCGCTATCAGATCGATCATGTCCCACCTCCGAGGGCCGTGCGGCGCGACGCGGCGCGCGGCCTGCTCACGCGTGCCGTCACCACGGCAACGCCGGATACCGCGACGAGCCGGTCGCGCGCGCTTTCGGCCAGACGATCGCGAGCTTCCCGCCCTGGATCTGTGCCATGTTGTTGACGAATGCCGGATTGTCGCCACGGTCGTCGAAGCGGACGCTGCCGATCAGCGTGTCGAACGGACGGTTGCGCAGCTCGCCGGCGACGCCGTCGGCCGTCAGCGCGCCCTTGTCGGCCGCGCGCGCCAGTGCGTCGAACAGCAGCATCGACTGCACGTACGCAAATTCGGCCAGGTAGTCCGGCTCCTTGCGATATGCGCGCTGATACGCGGCGACGAACGCGCGGCCTTCCGGCGACGCGAACTGCACCGGATACGGCAGCATCGCATTGCCGTACACGTTGTCGACGAGATCGGGGAATTCGCTCGCCATCTTCGGCGTCGCGAGCGCCCACGCACCCACCACCGCCTTGAGCGACGGCTTCAACACCTTCGCCGCGCGCAGGATGCCGATGTAGTCGTTCTCGTAGCCGACCATCAGCATCACGTCCGGACGGTCCTGCAGCTTGATCTTGTTGACGATCGGCTTGAAATCCGTCATCGCCGCATCGTACGGATGCGCGGTCACCTTGACGCCCTGCGCGGCCAGCGCGACGGACAGGCTCCGCGCGAGATCGGCGGGCGCCTGCTTCGTCGACGCGACGATCGACACCGACTTCGCGCCCATCTCGCCGAGCAGCCCGGCGATCGCACGCACGTAACCCGACACCGGGCCGAGGCGGAAGAAGCGCTTGAGCCCGCGCGACGTCATCCCCGCATCGACGCCGCCCGACGTGATGTAGACGAGCCCCGCCTTGTCGGCGGCTTCCGACGCCGGGCTCACGAGGTTCGACCCGTAGCCGCCCGTGATCGCGAGCACCCGCTGCGATGCAAGCTGCTCGACCGCGGACACGGCCTTCGCCGGCTGCGCCTCGTCGTCGATCACGCTGAGCTTCACCGTGTGCTTGCCGCCGCGCTGGTTGAACAGCGACGCCGCGATCCGGATGCCCTCGAGCTGCGCGTTGCCCGCGCGCGCCATCGCCCCCGTCAGCGGCAATTCGACGCCCACCGGCAGTTCGCCCGCGCAAGCGAGCCGCGCGACCGCGAGCGCGGCGATCAGCAACGCCGGCATGGCGTGCCGCCACCGTCCGCGCGGCGCGCGCGCCTTCCTGTCCAAACCTGACATGCTCGTCTCCTGTCATGTTTCAACCGGCATCGCGTCGAGGCGATGTCGTTGCCCTGCGTGAAGCCGGCGCAAACCGCTTACCAGGGCACGCCGGGGAACTGCGGCTTCGCGGTCGCGCGAGCGGCCGGCCAGACCACCGACAACCTGCCGTCGCGGCCGAACTGGCCCATGTTCGCGACGTAGGCCGGGTTGTCGCCGTTCGCGTCGAAGCCGACCGGGCCGATGAACGTATCGTTCGCGGCGGTCTTGCGCAGCGCGTCCGCCAGGCCGCCCTTCGCGAGCGTACCGTCCTTCCGGGCGCGCGCGATCGCGCCGAACAGCAGTTGCGCATAGACGAACGACGTCTGTGACTGGTAGTTCGATTCGGTCTTGAACAGGCGCCGGTACGTGTCGGCGAAATCGCGCTGCTCGGCCGAGCGGAGGTCCGGCGGCGACGCTAGCACGGTCGCGCCATAGACGTTCGGCACGAGGTCGGGAAACGACGCGGCGACCCGCGGGCTCGCGAACGCCCACGGCGCGGCGATCGCCTTCAGGTTCGGCTTGAGCACGCGCGCCGCGCGCAGGATGCCGACGTAATCGTTCTCGTAGCCGATCATCGCCATCGCGTCCGGCCTGTCCTGCAATTTGACCTTGCTCAGGATCGGCTTGAAGTCGCTCGTCGACGGATCGAACGCATGCAGCGTCGTCGCGATGCCGCCCGCCTTCAGCGCCGCATCGAGCCGCTTCGCGAGATCGCTGGTCGCGTCCTTCGTCGAATAGACGATCGCGACCGACTTCACGCCGAGTGCCGCGAAGAGCCCCTGCATCCCCTTCGTATAGCCCTGCGTGTTGCTGACGCGAAAGAACGTCTTCAGGCCGCGCCGCACCAGATCGTCGCTGGTGCCGCCGGACGTCACGTAGACGAGCCCCGCCTTGTTCGCGGCCTCGGATGCCGGCCCCGCGCAATTCGAGTTCGCCGCGCCCGCGATCGCCACCACGTTCTGCGACGCGAGTTTCTCGACGGCGGCAACCGCTTTCGCGGGATTCGACTCGTCGTCGATCGCGATCAGCGAAATCCTGTCCTGCGGATGCTGCCGGTTGTAGATGTCGGCCGCGACCTGGATGCCGCGATACATTTCGGTGCCCGCCTGCGCGAGCGTGCCGGTCAGCGGCAGCTCGACGCCGATCCGCCACTCCGCCGCCTGCGCGAGCGCGGCCCATCCCAGCATCACGGCGGCGGCCGCCAGTCGGCCGCGTCCTGCAGCGTGTCTCATGTCTCCTCCGACGCGTCGCGCGCGCGATGTGGCGGCGCTTGCAGACCGAACGCGCCCGACGGCGCGGCCCCTGCAAGCGCCGGGATGCGGCGAGGTGAGCGCCGCTACTTCAGATCCGCGAGCATGGCCCGCAGTTGTTGCTTGAGCAGCTTGCCGCTGGCGGTGGTCGGAATCGCCGCGACGCGCACGATCCTCCCGGGGCGCTTGTACGGCGACAGGCGCTCGGCCAGGTACTCCTGCAGCATCGGCGCGTCGAATGCCTGTCCTTCGTTCAGTTCGACGAACGCGATCACTTCCTCGTTGCCGTCCGCCGACGGACGGCCGACGACCGCCGACTGACGCACCGACGGAAACGTGTTGATCACCGATTCGACCTCGATCGGATACACGTTGAAGCCCGAGCGGATGATCAGATCCTTGGTGCGGCCGACGATGAACAGCGCGCCGTCCGCCCCGAGACGGCCGATATCGCCCGTGTTGAGCCAGCCGTCCGGGCGAAATGCGTCGGCGGTCAGTTCGGGCGCGCGGTAGTAGCCGCGCATCACGCCCGGGCCGCGCACCCACAGCTCGCCCGGCTCGCCGTCGCGCACGGCCGCGCCGTCCGGCCCGACGATGCGCAGTTCCGCGCCATCGACGATCTCGCCCGACGAACAGTCGTTGCGCGGCCGGTCCATCCGCGTGATGAACAGCGACCCGGCATATTCGGTCATCCCGTAACCGTGATGCAGCGGCAGGCCGAACAGCGCCTCGACGTCCTGCTTGAGCGTCGGATCGAGCGGACCGCCGCCCGTGTACAGATAGCGCAATCGCGGCGACGCAATCGCGCAGCCGCTGTTGCGCACGTGCGCGGCGATCCGGTTGAACATCGTCGGCACGCCCTGCAGGATCGAGATCGCCTCGCGCCCGAGCGCCGCGCAGACGTCGGCCGCGTTGAAGCGCGGGCACAGATACAAGCTCGCGCCGGCCTGGAATGTCGCCAGCAACAGTGTCGCGAGACCGAAGATGTGCGACATCGGCATCACCGCGTACGCGCAGTCGTCGGGCTGCATGTTGCGCGACTCCGCCGATACGCGCGCGAAGTGCAACAGGCCGCGGTGCGTGACCATCACGCCCTTCGGCTGGCCGGTTGTCCCGGACGTGTAGATCAATGCGGCGACGTCGCGCGCGAGCGCGTCCTGCTCGCGTTCGCTCGTCTCGTCGACGGCGCTCGCCATCAGCGGACCGAGGCCCGGCGGCGCGATCTCGCGCGCATGGCAGCGCACGCCATGCCGCAGCGCGTCCGGCGACGCTGCATGGGTGAACAGCATCAGCCGCGGCCGGCAATGCGCGCGGATCACGTCCATTTCGCGCTCCGACAGCCGCGCGTTGACGATCGCCGGCCATGCGCCGAGTTCCGACAGCGCGAACAGCAGCGTGACGACCGCGAGACAGTTCTCGGCGGCAACCAGCACGCGATCGCCGGTGCCGACGCCTTGCGAACGCAGGTAGCGCTGCGCCGCTTCGACGTTCGCCCACAACGCGGCGAAGGTGACGATCCGCGCGTCCTCGAACACCGCCACGTTGTCGGGAGTCCGGCTCGCCCAGTAGCGGGGAATGTCGCTGATTCGTTGCGCCGGATAGCGGTCCAGTGGCATCTCGCGGAATTCCTTGTGCAATGCAGTCAACCAGGGCAGGCGGCAGATGCCGCTGCGATGGATGCCAGTGTGTTGGAGCCGGTATGGCGGCGCAATTTGTATTCGGTAAAGACGGAATTTGTGATTGGCGAAGTCGGGAACAGTACCGAGTTCGGGCCGCGGCGCGACAGTCCGGCGACGTCGTCACGACATCAGGAATCGCGCCGCGGCCGCGTCGCCCGACGGGCCACCGGATGCACCGCCCGTTCCGGCGATCGACCAGGTCAGCGCCGGACACCACGCCAGCCGCGCGATCCGGGACGCACTCGCGCCGAAATGCGCGTCGAACGCGTTGTCGAGGCACGACGCGGACGCGAATCCGACCTGGTCGGCCAACTGCGCCAGATCGCCGCGCGCGGACGATTGTGCAAGCAAGACCAGCAACGCGCGCATCAGGCGCTGCTCGCGCACGATCGCCGTCAATGCGGCGCTTTCGCGAAACAGCAGCGTCTGCAAGCGGCGCGCGTTCATCTGCAGGTGCTCGGCCGCCCGCGCGACCGACCACGCGCGGGCCGGTTCGCGAAACACCGCATCGGCGACGCACGCCGCGAGCGGACAACACGCGGCGACGCCCGGCGTTGCGCCGGCCTGCGCGCGATGCGCGAGCGGCCGCTCGTCGTGGATCAGCAGATGCAGCTCGTATCCCGTGCGCGGATCGATCGCCGTCGCGCCTTCGTAATGCACCGTGCGATAGCGATCGACAACCACCGTATCGCCCTGCGCGAGCACGCCGCTGCGCCGTTCGCCCGCGAGCCGGTGCCGCCCGCGCCGCGCAATCATCTGCAAGCGGAACGGCAGCCGCAGGTTGTAGAGCCGCAGCGGGCCGGCCTCGCGGCGCGCGGTTGCGTCGGCCCCGGGCGGCCAATCGACCGCGAGCGTCAGGCGCGACGCCCCGGGCTCGGCGACGCCTTGCGCGCGCGCGGTGCAATCCGGCCCGGAGGGCCGTCGCTCGCTCACGGCGCCATCGCGCCGCAATAGCGCGCGATGTGGTAATCGCTGTCGCCGAACAGCGGGTCGAACATCGTCAGGCGCTTGAAGTAGTCGCCGACGTCGAGCGCGTCGGTCATCCCCATCCCGCCGTACAACTGCACGGCCTGCTGGCCGACGAGGCGACCTGCTTTCGCGATCGTCACCTTCGCGGCCGACAGCATCCGCGTGCGTCGCGCGTCGTCGGCTTCGTCGAGCGCCTGCGCCGCGACGTAGGCCATCGACAACGCGAGCTCCTTTTGCACGAGCATGTCCGCCATCCGGTGCTGCAGCGCCTGGAACGCGCCGAGCGGCTTGCCGAACTGCCGGCGCGTGCGCAGATACTCGGCGGTCATCTCGATCAGGCGCTCCATCGCGCCGGCAGCTTCCGCGCAGAGCGCCGCGACGCCGTGATCGAGCCCGTGCTGGAGCGCGCGCAGCCCGCCGTCGATCAGCGTGTCGCCGCCCGCCACGACGCCATCGAGCGTCAGATCGGCGGCACGCAGGCCGTCCATCGTCGGATAGCCGGTCAACGCGACGCCCGCTGCGTCGCGCGGCACGATGAACAGGCCCACGTCATTCGATCCGCCGATGCGTGCCGTCACCAGCAGCGCGTCGGCCACCTCGCCATGCCACACCAGCGACTTCACGCCGTTCAGCACGTAGCCGCTGCCGCTGCGCTCCGCGCTCGCGCGCACCGCCTCCGTGCGGTAGCGCGACTGCGCTTCGAGATACGCGACCGACACGATCTTCTCGCCGCTCGCGATGCCGCCGAGCCACGCCGCCTTCTGCCCGGCGCTGCCGTAGGCGCCGAGCGTCGCGGCCGCCACCGCCGCGCACGGCACGACCGGCTCGACCACCAGCCCGCGGCCCAGTTCGCGCTGCACGACGAGGCGGCTTGCCGCCCCTTCGCCGAAGCCGCCGTATTCGGCATCGATCGTCAAGCCGAGCACGCCCAGTTCCGCGAACGCGGACCAGATCGCGCGATCGAACGCCCCGCCTTGCCGCGAGCGCTTGCGCCGGCGTTCGAACGTGTATTCGCTGTCGATGAACCGGCGCAGGCTGTCGGCGATCATCTGCTGCTCTTCGCTATAGGTAAAGTCCATGCCCGCTCCCTAGAAGCCGAGGATCGTCTTCGCGATGATGTTTTTCTGCACTTCGGTCGTGCCGCCGTAGATCGACGTCTTGCGCATGTCGAAGTAAGTCGACGCGGCCGGGGCCGCCCAGTCCGGTCCCGCGACCGGCTGCGTCGCGCCCGCCTCCAGCCACAGCGGCGAATACGGCCAGCTATCCGGCCCCGCGACTTCCTGCTGCAGCATCGCGATGTCCTGCTGTATCTCCGAGCCGCGAATCTTCACGATCGACGCCGCCGGGCCCGGACCCGTGCCGCCGTCTTGCGTCGCGACGCGCAGCAACAGCATTTCCAGCGCCATCACGTCCATTTCGACGCGGGCGATCTTGTCACGCATCCGCACGTCGTCGATCAGCCTGCCGCCGCCGCCGTCCGGCGTCCGTTCGGCGTAGTGCCTGAGCCGCCGCAGCTCGCGATGGCAATGACCGATGCCCGCAATGCCCGTGCGTTCGTGGCCGAGCAGGTATTTCGCATAGGTCCAGCCGCGGTTCTCGTCGCCGACCCGATTCTCGACCGGCACCTCGACGTCTTCGAACCACGTCTCGTTGACGTCGTGTCCGCCGTCGAGCGTCACGATCGGCCGCACCGTCACGCCGGGCGCCTTCATGTCGATCAGCAGCAACGAGATGCCTTCCTGCGCCTTCGCCTCCGGATCGGTCCGCACGAGGCAGAAGATCCAGTCCGCGAAGTGCGCCATCGTCGTCCAGGTTTTCTGGCCGGTGACGACGTACGTGTCGCCGCGCCGGACCGCGCGCGTCTTCAACGACGCGAGGTCGCTGCCGGAGCCCGGCTCCGAATAGCCCTGGCACCAGAAATCCTCGAGCGTCGGGATGCGCGGCAGGAAGCGCGCCTGCATCCCGGGCGTCGCATACTTCATCAGCACCGGTCCGATCATCGTCAGGCCGAACGGCAGCATGCGCGGCGCGCCGGCCTGCAGCGTCTCGATTTCGAAGATCAACCGCTGCAGCGCGTTCCAGCCCGTACCGCCGAGCACCCTCGGCCAGGTCGGCGCGCCCCAGCCCTGCGCGTGCAGAATCCGGTGCCAGCGCACGTAGTCGTCCTTCTCGACGCGCCGATGGTCGAGCACCTTGTCGCGTATGTCGTTCGGCAGCTTCGCATCGACGAACGCGCGCACTTCGTCACGAAACGCCCGCTCCACCGCGGTGTAACGCAAATCCATCCTGGTGTCCTCCCGCATGGGCGCGTCGCGACAGACGCCCGCGCCGTTCCTTCCCGAGCCGCGCGGAGTCACCGCGCGAGCCGCGCCGCGGCCGCCATGCTCCGCATTGCATGCGAGTGTGTTGGAGCCCGACTGAACCCGCAATTTGTATTCGGCGAACCGGGAATTCCGCATTCGCGAAGTCGCGGCGGCGCGCCGGGCTTCGTTCCGGGTCGCCCGTGCGGCGCGACAGGCTCAACCGGTCGCTTGTCACCGGCCGCATAGGTCAGATGAATGCGCAGCGGCTCAGCCACGCGACCACCGGCCCGGTTGCACGCCGGAGTCGCTTCGGTTGCGTTTTCGGTGGCGCCCGCCTGCGCGCAATGCCGCCTGCGCCGGCCCCGGACAGCACCCGGGGCGCCGCGCCGCCGATCGCCTTGACCAATCGCGGCTCCGACGCCTACATTGGCTGCTGCAGCCCTGCCGTGCCGGCGCCCGTGACATCCGGGTGAAAAACCGATAGTTTGCTATCGAATGTTTTTGCCCCTATCATCTCGCCCATGACCAATCTGCACGATCTCCGTCTCGCCGTCAGCAGCCTGCTCGTGCTGTCCGCGCGCAAGTGGCGCCGCACCAGCGATGGCGTGCTGACCGCGTACAACGTATCCGAGGCCTGCGCGACGCCGCTGCTGATCGCCGGCCGCCTCGGCGAAGGCGTGCGGCAGGGCACGCTCGCCGAACACGTCGGCATCGAGGGGCCGTCGCTCGTGCGCCTGCTCGACCAACTGTGCGCGGCCGGCCTCGCGCGCCGCAACGAGGATCCGCACGACCGCCGCGCGAAAACGATCTCGCTGACCGCCGCCGGACGCGCGGTCACCGCGAAGATGGAGGAAGACCTGCGCGTGCTGCGCGCGCAGGTGCTCAAGGGCGTCACGCGCGCCGATCTCGAAACGACGCTGCGCGTGCTGAACGCATTCAACGCGTCCGATGCGGCGCAGCCCGCGCCGCACCCGCCCCACGCTGCCGATTCCGCGTCATGACCTACCCGAGCCTTCGCGACTGGCTGTTCTCGGGCAAGACGTTCGCCGCGTCGATGCTGGCGCTGTACCTCGGCCTGTATTTCCAGTTGCCGCGCCCGTACTGGGCGATGGCGAGCGTCTACATCGTGTCGAACCCGTTCGTCGGCGCGACGCGCTCGAAGGCGCTGTATCGCGCGCTCGGCACCGCGCTCGGCGCGGCCGCCGCGATCTTCTTCGTGCCGCCGTTCGTCGAAACGCCGCTGCTGTTCGCGATCATCGTCGCCACCTGGTGCGGCACGCTGCTGTACCTCGCGATCTCCGATCGCACCGCGCGCAGCTACGTGTTCATGCTCGCCGGCTACACGATGCCGCTGATCGCACTGCCGACCGTGACCGATCCGTCCACGGTATTCGACGTCGCGACCGCGCGCACCGAGGAAATCGTGCTCGGCATCGTGTGCGCGAGCGTGGTCGGCAGCGCCGTATTCCCGAACCGGCTCGCGCCGACGCTGATCGAGCGCACCGACGCGTGGTTCAAGGACGCGGCGTTCTACGGCCGCGAGACGCTGTCCGGGCACATCGCCGGCAAGGCGCTGTCCGCGTGCCGGCAGCGCCTCGCGATGACGATCAACGGGCTCGAATTCCTGCTGAGCCAGTTGAGCTACGACCATGCGCACCCGCGCATCCTCGCGCGCGCACAGGCGCTCGCGGGCCGGATGCAGTTGTTCCTGCCGCTGATGTCGTCGCTCGCCGATCCGCTGATCGCGCTGATGCGCGACCTGCACGTGCGCCCGCCCGCGCTCGACGCGCTGCTGGCCGACGCCGCGAAGTGGTTCGACGCGCCGCTGCCGGCCGTGAAGTCCGGCTCCGACGGCGACATGGCCCACGATCCGGTCGCGGACGACCTGCGCGAACGCATCGCCGCACTGCAGCCCGCCGACAGCGCACTGACGAGCTGGGACGGCGCGCTGCTGTCGAATGCGCTGTGGCGGCTGCGCCAGGTCGTCGACATCTGGCAGGACTGCCGCTCGCTGCGCGCGCTGATCGCGAACGAGTCGGGCGTCTGGCAGCCGCGCTACCGGCACTGGCGGCTCGGCGGCACCGATCGCTTCTTCGATCGCGGGATGATGCTGTTCTCGACGCTGACCGTCGTGCTCGCGATCGTGTTCGCGTGCTGGCTGTGGATCTCGTCGGGCTGGCATGACGGCGCGGCCGCCGTCACGCTCGTGGCCGTATCGTGCAGTTTCTTCGCCGCGCTCGACGAGCCCGCGCCGCTGGTGTTCAAGTTCTTCCTGTCGACGGCCGCGAGCGTCGTGTTCGCGGGCCTGTACCTGTTCGTCGTGCTGCCGCACGTGCACGACTTCGCGATGCTCGTGCTGATGTTCGCGGGCCCGTTCATCCTGATCGGCACGCTGCTGCCGCGCCCGCAGTTCAACATGGTGACGATGCTCGTCGCGGTGAACACGGCCACCTTCATCAGCATCCAGAGCGCCTACGAAGCCGACTTCTTCGTGTTCCTGAACAGCAACCTCGCCGGCGTGGCCGGCCTGCTGTTCGCATACCTTTGGACGCGTGCCACGCGGCCGTTCGGCGCGGAGCTCGCGGTGCGGCGCCTGCTGCGCTCGGGCTGGGAGGACGTCGTGCGCTCCGCATCGACGCAGCCGCTCGACGACCAGCGCAACCACGCATCGCGGATGCTCGATCGCGTCACGCAACTGCTGCCGCGTCTGGGCGCATCCGACGACCATCGCCACCCGTCGATCGAAAGCTTCCGCGACTTGCGCATCGCGCTGAACGCGCTCGACCTGCGCCGCTCGCGCCGCCGGCTGTCGGGCGACGTGCCCGACGCGATCGACCGCGTGCTGGCCGGCGTCACCGACCACTACGCGCGCTGCGCGGCCGCGAACGCACGCCAGCCCGCGCCGCCGGCGCTGCTCGCGTTAATCGACGACGCGCTGCACCGCGTGGCCGGCCGCAACCTGCCGGGCGCCGCGCCGGCCGACGGCGGCACGACGCCCGCGACGCACCGCCGGCTGCGCGACACGCTGCACGCGCTCGTCGGCCTGCGCCTGTCGCTGTATCCGGCCGCGGCCACGCAAGCGCCGCAGGCACCGGACGGAGCACGCGCATGATCCGGCTTTCCAACCTGTCTTTCCGACCGCGACCATGATCGGCGAAATCGACATCTTCGGCGTATTCGTGCCGGCTCCGCTCGTGCTGATGCTGATCGCCTACCTGATCAACATCGTCGTGCGCGCGGTGCTCGAGCGCGTCGGCTTCTACCGCCTCGTCTGGCACCGTTCGATCTTCGACCTCGGCATCTACGTGTTCGTGTTGGCCGCCGTCGTGATCGTTTCCCACCATCTCGTGGCTACCTAACGTGAAAAAATCCTGGCTCTCGGCAGGGCAAATCCTGCTCACCCTGATCGTCGTCGTCGTGGCCGGCCTCGTGCTGTGGCGGATCATCAACTACTACATGTTCTCGCCGTGGACGCGCGACGGGCACGTGCGCGCCGACGTGATCCAGGTCGCGCCGGACGTGTCGGGCCTCATCACGTCGGTGCTGGTCGCCGACAACCAGGAGGTCAAGCGCGGCCAGGTGTTGTTCGTGATCGACCAGGCCCGCTACACGCTCGCGGAACGGCTCGCCGAAGCGACGCTCGCGCAGCGCCGCGCGACGCTCGCCCAGGCGAAGCGCGAATATGCGCGCAACCTGCAGCTCGGCAACCTCGTCGCGAGCGAACAGGTCGAGGAAAGCCGCACGCGCGTCGAGCAGGGCGAAGCCGCCGTCGCCGATGCGCAGGTGTCGCTCGATACCGCGAAGCTGAACCTGCAGCGCACGACGATCGTCAGTCCCGTAGACGGCTACCTGAACGACCGCGCGCCGCGCGTCGGCGAATACGTGCCGGCCGGCCGCGCGTTGCTGTCGGTCGTCGACCGCAATTCGTTTCGCGTCGACGGCTACTTCGAGGAAACCAAGCTGCGCGGCATCCATATCGGCCAGCCGGTCGACATCATCGTGATGGGTGAACCGCATGCGCTGCGCGGCCATGTGCAAAGCATCGTCGCCGCGATCGAGGATCGCGACCGCACACAAGGCGCGAACCTGCTGCCGAACGTGAACCCGGCATTCAGTTGGGTGCGGCTGGCGCAGCGCGTGCCGGTGCGCGTCGTGCTCGACGAGGTGCCCGACGATTTCCGGATGATCGCGGGCCGCACCGCGACGGTTTCGATGCGCGACGCCAACACGCGCCGTCACGACAACGCGAAGCCGGCTGCCGGCGCGTCGGCGGCAGCCGCCAGCGCGGCGTCCGCAGTCACGCCGGTAGCGACGGCTTCCGGTGCGGCCGCAAGCACGGCGGGAGCGTCGCAATGAAACGGCACGCTCTGCGCCTCGCAGCGGCGCTCGCGCCGCTCGCGCTCGCACTCGGCGCGTGCAAATCCGTCGGCCCCGATTACACGCTGCCGCAGCAGGCGTACGTGAATGCGCCGCTCGCGAACCATGCACTCGACGACGCGAATGGCATGCTCGTCTCGCGTGACCCCGTGCCCGGCAACTGGTGGCAGCTCTACGACGATCCCGTGCTCAACGAGCTCGTGCGCAGCGCGCTGAAGTCGAACACCGACCTGCGCGTCGCCGCGGCCAACCTCGCGCGCTCGCGCGCGGCGCTGGAAGTCGCGAATCAACAGGGCGGGTTCTCGGGCGGTGCTGAGGCGGGCGTACAGCGCGCGCAGGAATCGGCCGAGCAATACCTGCTCGAACACAAGCTGCCGGTCGTCAACGAAGGCGCGGTCGGCATCAACGTGTCGTACGAGATCGACCTGTTCGGCAAGCTGCGGCGCGGCGTCGAAGCCGCGCGCGCGGACAGCGACGCGGTCAGGGCAGCCGGCGACCTGGCGCGCATCACGGTCGTTGCGGATGTCGTGCGCGCGTATGTCGAATCGTGCTCGGCCGGCGACGAGCTGGCGATCGCGAAGCAGTCGCTCGCGCTGCAGAAGCAGCGCGTCGCGCTGTCGCAGCGGCTGCGCGATGCCGGGCGCGGCAACCAGACCGACGTGACGCGCGGCGTGACGCAGGTGCGCACGCTCGCCGCCGATATCCCGCGCTTCGAAGGCCGCCGCAAGGTCGCGCAGTACCAGCTCGCCGCGCTGCTCGCGCGCTCGCCGGCCGACCTGCCGAAGGCCGTCGCCGAATGCGAACGCCTGCCGAAGCTGCGCCAGCCGATTCCGATCGGCGACGGCGCCGCGCTGCTGCGCCGCCGCCCCGACGTTCGCGAAGCCGAGCGGCAGCTCGCCGCCGCGACCGCGCGAATCGGCGTGGCAACCGCCGCGCTGTACCCGTCGATCAGCATCGGCGCGTCGGCCGGCTCGGTCGGCGTCGCCGCCGACCTGTTTTCGTCCACGACCAATCGCTGGTCGTTCGGACCGCTGATCAACTGGTCATTTCCCGTCAACGGCCAGCGTGCACGTGTACGCGAAGCCGAGGCTGCGACGGGCGGCGCGCTCGCGCACTTCGACGGTATCGTGCTGAACGCGCTGCGCGAAACGCAATCGAGTCTCGCGACCTATGCCGCCGACGTGCAGCGCACCGACGCGTTGCGCACGGCCTACGAATCGGCACGCAGTTCCGCCGACGAAACGCATCGTCTCTATGCGGCCGGCCGCGAATCGTTCATCGCCGATCTCGACGCGACGCGCACGCTGACGAGCGTGCAAGCGCAGGTCGCGGCCGCCGAGGGACAGGTCGCGGCCGATCAGGTGAGGCTCTTTCTCGCGCTTGGTGGCGGATGGGAACCCGACAGCGCAGCGACCGCACCGGATGCCCGTCCCGCCACCACGCGTGCCGCCGCGACACCCGATGCCGGCGAGTAAGCGCTGCGGCGTTATCACCTTCGCCACATAACGCGAACCAGGCGAAACGCGCTGTGCCAGCGGGTTTTCCTGATTCGCGCCATAGCATCCGGAGAACGACGGACGCATGCGTTGACGGTAAACTGGTCGATGCACTTCCATTCATCTGCCGCTGCCGATCCGGCAGCGGCATCCACTCGGAGAGTCATCATGCGAACCAGCGCCCGCAACCATTTCGCCGGCCAGGTCAGCGCCGTCAAGCCCGGTGCCGTCAACGACGAAATCACGCTCCGCACGCAGGACAGCCTCGATATCGTCGCGGTGATCACCCACGGCAGCGCGGCTTCGCTGGGCCTCGCGGCCGGCTCGAAGGCGTTCGCGCTCGTCAAGGCATCGTCGGTCATCGTGATGGTCGACGTCGACAGCAGCAAGGTGTCGGCCCGCAACTGCGTCGCGGGCACCGTATCGTCGGTCGCGAAGGGCGCGGTCAATTCGGAAGTCGTGATCAAGGCCGCCGGCGGCGCCGAGATCGTCGCGATCGTGACCAACGACAGCGTCGATCGTCTGGGCCTCGCGAGCGGCACGGCCGCGTCCGCGATCTTCAAGGCATCGAGCGTGATCGTCGGCGTCGAGTGATCGCGTGACGCGCGCGATCCGGTTTGCGCCGCACGTTCACGCGGGCCGTGTCACCCGGCTGTCACGCGGGTGCGCACGATGAAAACCGCATTCGATCGCGCCGATCCGTCCTCGCATGAACGGGCGGTGCAGTCGCTGCTGCTCGCGGCGACCCACGCCGACGCTCCCGACGCCCGCCTGTTCGGCGCCCTCGTTGCGGCACGCGCGTGCCGCAACGAACTCGCGCTGCTCGGCCTGTCTCATGCACAACTGGCCGGGCTGCTTGCCCGGCAGTTTCCGCGCCTGCCTTCCGCCGATGCCGCCGTACGGCCCTGTACCTGCAGCGCGTGTTCCGGAAGGTCGCCGGTGACAGCACGGGATCGTCGCTCGATCAGGCATATGTCCCGGGTGCGCAGGATCTGTCGTCCACGTCGAAGCAAATGCTCGTGCGCGCGGTCATTCGGCATGTGTTCTGATTGGCGTAGCGAGCAGCGGGTTTCCCGAGATGCGGCGGCCACGATCCGGCAAGAACCGGATTGTGGCCGCTATCATGTTGCTTATCGCTCGCAGACTCCCCCGAACGTGTGAGCCGCGTTCTGAGTCATTCCGCCTCTCACCGCCCCACCACCATTCTTCTCAGGTGAGCTTGCGTGGCTCCGTCCAACTTTCGGACGTCAGTTTTCGTCTTCATGCCCATATAACGCACTACGCACTATTTGGTGCACGCATCAGTAATTGTCGCCTCGCACACGCAACCAGTAGATGGCAACGGTTTCCTGCTCGATGCGCTCGGTGAATCGCTCAAGACGTAGGCGGCTGCGCGTTGGACACGAGCCGAAAGCCCAAGTGCGACATGCCGGTATAGGGATCGGAACCGCGCCGAGCACTTGGGCGATAGCTCAAGCAGTAGCTCTCATTGCACAAAAACGATCCGCCGCGAATGACGCGCCTGGGTGCGTCGGCGGGCATGCCCGGTTCGTCCGGATCAAAACTCTCGGACGGGCCCCTGGGGTCAACAGGTACGCCTGAGCCTAATCGAGCGAAGGCATCCGATCGATACCAATCCGCAACCCATTGCCATGCGTTGCCCGTCATGTCGGAAAGACCGTAGGCATTCGCAGGGAACGTGCCGACCGGACTTGTCCCGATAGCACCGCCGGCCTTCGGGCTCACCACGGGGAAAGGCTGCTTCTGCTGACCTTCCCAGACATTGGCCATCTGCCGGCCATCCGGCGCGAAGTCGTCACCCCATGCATAGGTCGCTTGGGTAAGGCCGCCGCGTGCGGCGAATTCCCATTCGGCCTCCGTCGGCAAGCGCTTGTTCGCCCATTTTGCGTACGCTTGGACATCGTCGAAGGCGACCTGCACAACGGGATGGTCATCGAGTCCCTGGATGGATGTGTCGGGACCATGAGGATGGCGCCAGTTCGCGCCTGGCACAAAGCGCCACCATTGCGAATAATCCTCAAGGTTGACGGGGCGCTGCGTGCCGACGAAGACGAGCGCGCCGGGAACCAAATCAGCGTCGGCCGGCCGCGGGGTTCCGGGCGGCAGTTGCACGCTCAGCGTCTGCCAGTCAGGCTTGCGTTCGGCGACGGTAACGTAGCCGGTTGCCTCGACGAAGCGGCGGAACTCCGCGTTGGTGACATGATGCCGATCCATCCAGAAACCATGGATTCGCACGGGATGGGCGGGGCGCTCGTTGGGTTGAGCAAGCCTGCTCTCGCTACCCATCATGAACTTACCGCCTGGGATCCACATCATGTTGACTGGGCCGTGCGTTCCATCGCCCGAGATGGCCACGACCTGACGCTCCGTGTCATGGGACGCGCGCGAGCGTGAAAGAACGATGCCGAAGCCTGCGCCGAATGCTGCAATGGCGGTTGAAGTGGCGATCCAGAGAAATCGTCTACGATGCGCTGGCATTTGGAGTGGCTCACGAGAAGAAGCGTCGACCGACATGATGAGTATCAGGAAGCCGATGCGGGAGGCACGGCCTTGGTCGGCGCAGCCATTCCACCGCATAGAAATTCGATCAGACTTTCAACCTGGCTCCACTGGCGGAGCTTGTGCTGATGCGCATCCCGAAGATGTATTACCGATGAAGCGCATGCTAGCTCGGCGAGGCTCTGAAGCATCGCGTGAGCACAAAAACTTAGTCGGAGCCTGAGCACTTCCTTTGAGATGCCAGGCAAAACATCCTGAAGATCCCCAATCAGATGTGACGCGTTTTTGCCGAACGCCTCTTCGAAAATTTTGGCAATTTCCGGAGCGCGGTCGGTATTCAGGCGCGCCATGAATCGAGCGTAGCGTGCGCCGTCCTCACCATGATCGATGATCTTCCTGGCGAGAGGCATGACAAGTATTTCTACGACTGCGCGAACCGTGACTTGCGACGTGGAATGGAGTGCCGTGTACATCTGGACGCGCTCCGACATTAACGGGACCATGTGGCGCTCCAGCAGCGCGCTCACTACGTTGTCCAGTCCCCCAAAGTGGTAGTGGAGTATGCCGGCACTGACGCCAGCCGCAGCGTTGATGCTGCGAACCGATACGCCGTCCACGCCGTGTTTAGCTATCAGATCTTCCGCTGCCAGCAGAATGCGTTCCCTGGCCTCGCCTTTTGCCATGATTGGTTTCATTAATGATCGATTCGGTATCGGGGAGCGACCGCTCTTCAGCGGCCTCGTCGGCAAACTCGTACATGGTGGCCCGGATCTCCTCACCATCTACTACCGGATGCTACCGCAAGGCATGTTTGCGTAGCCCTCTTTGCATTCGACGGCGCTGTCGACTCACATACGCTGCGACGAGATGTTGCCGCCGTCCACGACGATTTCCGCCGCGGTAATGTAACTGGCCTCGTCCGACAAAAGGAAACGTGCTACGCGACCGATTTCCTCGGGCCGTCCCAACCGGGACAGGAGAATACGGCGCTCGAACGTGCCCGCCGGAAGACTATCTACCGCAGGTTGGAGCATTGGCGTCAGGATCTGGCCCGGCGAAATTGCGTTGATACGGATATTGTCACGGCCAAGTCCGTCCGCAAGGGAGCGGATCAGGGACAACATGCCGCCCTTCGCCGCGCTGTAGATGGGGTTGACGTGATTGCCCAGGGTGGCATTGATGGACGCGATACCGACCACCGCAGAGCTGGAATTCCTGCGGAAATCTGGCAGTAGCGCCTGCACCAGCAGCGCGAATGCGCGTAGATGAACGTTAATGCCATCGTCCCATGTTTCAGGGGTAATACCGTCCAAAGATCCGGTATCAACCGTGCCAGCCGCGTGCAGTAACCCACCGATCTTCGGCAACGCTGCGCGGGTGGTGCTCAACGCAGCCGGGAGTTCTGCCGGATCGCGCAAGTCGACACCCATGCCAACCGCGACGACGCCAAATTCCTTTCTGATTTCGGCGGCCTGGCATTGCGCTTTCTCGGCCTGAATGTCCCAGAGTGCTACGCCGCGGCCAACGGCCGCCAGCGCACGGGCCGAGGCAAGGCCCAGGCCGGACGCGCCACCAGTGACGATCACGGAGGTATTCGGGGACGCCAGCAGGGATTTCATTGTGAGCTCCTATACGTACTTGTGTGAAGGTAACGGTAGCAACGCGCCGTTGGACGACCCTCTCCAAGGTCGTAAGCGGTCCGGTCGTTGACTGGGGCAAATCTCATCTTGACGAAAAGCCACGACGCTCGCAGACTTTCATTCGATCAAATGATTCAATAACATGTTCGATGATTCTCTCATGCAGGCGTGACGCGATGCAATGCCATCGATGAGTGAAGTCAAACAGAGAAACGGGAGCTCCCCATGAGCAAGTCAGGCAATGTCTTGACCAAGATCCTATGCATAGGTCTTGGTTGTGTGGCGGCGAGTCTCGGTTGGCCCGCAACTAACGAGGTTCAGACTGGAGCTGCGCCTCCAGTCGTACCGATACTCCATGCTCCGGCCGGGGTTCCCAACGTGGTAGTCGTATTACTGGACGATGTGGGCTTCGGTGCTGCCTCAACCTTCGGGGGGCCGGTCATGACTCCCACGATGGGTAGCCTGGCCAATGAGGGCCTGCGCTATAACCGTTTTCACACGACAGCCGTATGTTCGCCTACCCGCGCCTCGCTGCTTACGGGACGTAACCCGCACGCTGTTGGCGTTGGCGCCGTGCTGAACGCGCCAAGCAGCTATCCGGGCTACCGAGGCGTACTGCAAAAGGACTCCGCAACTATTGCCGAATTGTTGCGAGAGCATGGCTACAGCACGGCGGCATTCGGCAAATGGCATCTCACGCCCGATTGGGAGGCGTCCCCGGTCGGCCCGTTTGACCGTTGGCCGACCGGCCAAGGTTTTGAAAAATACTACGGGTTTATCGGTGCCGAAACCGATCAGTTCAACCCCACGTTATACGACGGCACCACGCCTGTACTGCGATCTGCAGATAAAAACTACTCTTTGACCGAGGATTTGGTCACGCGCGCGATCAATTGGATGCACGTTCAACATTCAGTCGCCCCTGACAAACCGTTCTTCATGTACTTTGCGCCCGGCGGCACCCATGCGCCACTCCAGGCGCCCAAGGCATGGATCGATAAATTTCGCGGTCAGTTCGACGGTGGCTGGGACGAGATGCGAGGAGAAACCCTCGCCCGGCAGGAAACCCTCGGCGTCGTACCGAAAAACACGAAACTGACACCACGCCCCGATGAACTTCCAGCGTGGAATAGCCTAAGTGTCGATCAGAAAAAGGTGGACGCGCGGTTGATGGAAGTCTACGCAGCCTACTTGGCTTATACAGACGCACAGATTGGTCGGCTGGTGCAGTCGTTGAAGGAGAGCGGGCAATTCGACAACACGCTTTTTATCTACGTAATGGGAGACAACGGGGGAAGCCTGGAAGGTGGGTTGTACGGCCGCGAGAGCTATATGGGCAATCTGCAGGGCATGCCCGACACGCCAGCAGCCAGCCTGGTAAAGCGTCTTGACAACTTGGGAGGGCCGACCAGCTATGCGCAATATCCCGCTGGTTGGGCTTGGGCGATGAGTTCACCCTTGCCGTGGGCCAAGACAATGGCGTCGCATTTGGGGGGGACGCGCAACGGTATGGTGCTGTCATGGCCAGCACGCCTCAAGGATCATGGCGGACTGCGCAGCCAGTTCTCTCACGTGAACGATCTTGCTCCCACCATCTTGGAGGCCGCGGGGCTGAAGGCTCCGGCTGAAGTGAATGGCGTCAAGCAACGCCCGATGGATGGGACCAGTCTGATCTACACTTTTGCGGACAAGAATGCCCCGGAGCGACACAACACGCAGTACTTCGAGGTATTCGGCAACCGCGCGATTTATCACGATGGGTGGATGGCCTCAGCATGGCACAAGGACCGACTCCCGTGGCAGGCCGGTTGCCACCAACCGCCCAAGCGACTTGCGGATGATACTTGGGCACTCTACAACTTAAACGACGATTTCAGCCAGTCCACAGATCTGGCGGCCAAGGAACCGGAAAAGCTCAAGGAGATGCAGGCGTTGTTTCTGTCCGAGGCAAGCAAGAACCAGGTGCTCCCGCTGCAGGATACCGGGTGCATCCGGACACCTCTCCCCAGTTTGCCGGGTAACCGCACTGAGTTCAGCTATTTCACGGGGGCCGTAGGCATCCCTGAGGCAGACGCGCCACCGATAAAAAACCGCTCCTACAGCATCGTCGCCACAGTGAACATCCCGAAGGGCGGAGCCCATGGCGTCATCGCTACTATGGGAGGGACGGCCGCAGGTTGGTCACTCTATATGAACGATTCTGGCAAGCCGGTCTACGTACAGAAAGTATTCGATGTCGCGCGCATGGTAATCACGGGCCAAAAGCCGCTGGCACCAGGTAAGAACGTGGTGCAGTTTGATTTCGACTACGAGGGGCCAGGGTACGCAAAGGGCGGTACTGGCACGCTAAAAGTGAATGGCGCGACGGTGGGTACCGGCCATCTGCCGGTTACCACGCCAGGCACCTACTCAGCCGATGAGACGTTTGATGTCGGCACGGACACCGGCTCGCCGGCTGGGGATTACCCATTTGGATATCCATTCAGCGGCGCCATCGAGCGAGTGGATATTCGGCTACGCTGAGTATTTGCAGTCCATTGGCGTGGTTCCGCGGCTCGAGGTTAAACAGCGGCGGAACCGGTCAACAAACACTGGGGGCACATGTGAAGAAAATCGGCCTGTTCATTTGGTCTGTTGCAGTAACGAGTCCAGCGATTTCTGCCATGCCGGCATATGACCCGAAAGCCTATTGCCACTATATCAATCGTTCTGGTGGCCCATCTGCTCGCAAGCTTCGCCAGGTATGCCAAATCAACGAACGGGAGCAGTTCGACCGGCTTAAGAGCGAATGGGACTCACTGCCAGAGAGTGTCCGCGACACTTGCAAGAATTTGACGGCCTTCCAAGGGCATCCAGCCTATTCGATCCTGGCAGCGTGCGTCGAAAACGTTGCTGCTCCACCAGCGGACTGATCGCGCAGCGTTTCCGATTTTCGTGCCTGAGTCGTCAAATGACTTAGGTGTGCTATGCGATCAGCTATCCGCCGGAAACCGTTCATTGACGTCAATTCGTGCGGCGATACGCAGTGTTATCGAAAGGTGGTCGGCGACGTTCTGAAATCGAATCGGTATGCAATATAACGGGCAGGAATTCAAATCCCGTTTCGTCTATAGGGAAGATCCAAAAATGAAAGACCGTTTTGCATCGACGATTCTTGCGATGAGCGTCCAGGCGATGCTCGCGCTTGCCGTACCCGTCAGCACCGCAGCCCAGCCGAAGCCTGGGCCAACCGCCTCCGGCTCCATCCTGCCCATGCCAGAGGTAGAATCGGCGGGCGTCATTGGCCGCACGTTCAAGGATTCAACGCCGCCCAAGCGCCTATGGCTCAAGCCGGCCGCCGGCGCGCCCAATGTGGTTGTGGTGCTGCTCGATGACGTCGGTTTCGGCGCGGCGGGCACATTTGGCGGTTTGATCCCAACGCCGGCGCTTGACAAGCTCGCACAAGGCGGCTTGCGCTACAACCGGTTCCACACGACCGCAATGTGCTCGCCCACGCGTGCGTCACTGCTGACCGGCCGCAATCCGCACGCGGTCGGCTGGGGCGTGGTCAGCGAGTTGAGCACCGACTACGACGGCTACATCGGCATCATTCCGCAAAGCGCCGCAACCGTCGCCGAAATCCTGCGCCAGCACGGCTACGCTACATCAGCCTGGGGCAAATGGCACAATACGGCCGTGTGGGAAACCTCGGTCAACGGCCCCTTCGACCACTGGCCAACAGGCCAGGGCTTCCAGAAGTTCTACGGCTTTCTCGGCGGCGAGATAGACCAGTACGAGCCGGAACTGTTCGACAACACAACACTCGTGCAGCATTCCGACAAGCCCGGCTATTACCTCAACGAGGATCTAACCGACCACGCGATCGCGTGGATGCAGCAACAGAAATCGGTCTCGCCGGACAAGCCATTCTTCGTCTATTTCGCGCCAGGCGGCACGCACGCGCCGCTGCAGGTTCCCAAAGGGTGGATCGATCGCTTCAAGGGAAAGTTCGATCAGGGCTGGGACAAGGTTCGCGAACAGATCTTCGCCCGACAGAAGTCGCTCGGCGTGATCCCGGCAGATGCTGTGTTGACGCCGCGTCCGCAGGCACTGCCGTCTTGGGATAGCCAGTCGCCCGATGAAAAGAAAGTCGAGGCGCGGTTGATGGAAACCTACGCGGGCTACCTCGCGAATACCGACGCACAAGTCGGCCGGCTGGTCACCGCCTTGCAGCAGATGCAGCAGTTCGACAACACCCTGTTCATCTACGTCGTCGGCGACAACGGCGCGAGCGGCGAAGGCGGTCTGCACGGTCACTTCAACGAAATGGACGCCTTCAACGGCATACGCGAAGACGCGGCGTCAACCGTCGAGCACCTCGATGAGATCGGTGGCCCGACATCGTCGCCGCATTACCCTGCCGAATGGGCCTGGGCCATGAATACGCCGTTTCAATGGATGAAGCAGGTGGCCTCGCATTTCGGCGGCACGCGCAATCCGATGGTCATCAGTTGGCCGGCGGCGATCCGCGAGCCGGGTGGCCTGCGCTCGCAATTCGCCTACGTCGCGGACCTGATGCCGACTATCCTCGAAGCCACCAGGATTCCTGTGCCGAAGGAGGTCAACGGCGTCGTCCAACAGCCCGTCGACGGGAGCAGCCTCGTCTACAGCTTCAACGCGCCTGATGCGCCGAGCCTCGACCGAGCCCAGTATTTCGAAATGGTCGGCAACCGTGCCATGTATCGCGACGGCTGGATGGTCTCGACCACGCCGGCGCGGATGCCGTGGAACGTGCTGTCGTGGGGCCCTAGCGCGCTCGGCACCGAACATTGGGAGCTGTATCACGTCGACGGCGATTTCACGCAAGCGCATGACGTCGCCCAGCAGTACCCGGACAAGCTGCGCGAACTGCAGGACTTGTTCTGGAAGGAGGCCAGGAAGAATAACGTGCTGCCACTCGATGATCGTTTCGTCGAGCGTCTGTCGCTAACCAACGACGTGAACCAAGCCACGGCGCGCCCGAGCCTCACGGCCGGGCGCACGCATTTCGTGTATTACCAGGGGGCGGTCGGGATCAATGAGAGTAGCGCGCCGAACATCAAGAATCGCTCGTATGCGATCACGGTCAAGGCGCACATTCCGGACACGGGGGGCGAAGGCGTGCTAGTCGCCCAGGGAGGGGCCCACGCCGGATGGTCGCTCTTTGTGAACCACTCGGGGGATCCGGTCTACACCTATGTGTTCGCCGGCCAGCGCGTGACGCTCACCGCCCCGGCCCGCCTGCCGGTCGGCGATGCCATCATCCGCTTCGAATTCACCTACGATGGTGGTGGACGGGGCAAGGGAGGCACAGGCAGGCTGATCGTCAACGGCCAGTTGGCCGGTGAAGCACGTCTCGAGCGAACCGTGCCAAATATCTTTTCCATGAATGAGTCGTTCGACGTCGGAACCGATACGAAGTCGCCCGTCGGCGACTATCCGCGGAATTATCGCTTCAATAGCGCGATCCACAGCGTAGCGGTCGATTTACTGTGATTGTGACAGCGGTTGGCATGGCGGGCGGGCTCCAGCCTGCTGCAGCCGCAATTCTTCCGTGTCACGGCCCGCCTGATCCGGAGCCGCCACCTTTTCAGTTCGGTGTGAACACCGCTGCATACAGCTGTCCGCAATAACGACGTTATTGGGGTCGCGAATGCGGGCTCCGCTCACCACCCGGCTTGGGTGGCGCGCAGATGGGTGTCGTCCGTGTCACGGAAAACCACTTCGCCTGATCAAGAAGCACTACTACGTATTGATTTAAAATTTGTATTTCGTATTCCTATAGATATAGAAGCGAAAACTTCTAATCCATTTCGACGATTCGATGCATTTTTTACGCCACTACGCTTTGAATCAAAAGTGGCAGGAAATACGAAAAGAAGCAGACCATCACATCGTGAGGAGACAAAATGTGCATACACCGATCCTGTTCGTCCGTCGTTCCAGGCAAGATGAGAAGAGCAGTCATCGCCGCAGCGCTGGGCGCCATGTTCAACAACGTGTCCTGGGCAGGTAACACGGTACAGTTGGGCGCCGACACCACACTCGATTACACGGTTACGGCGAGTTATGGTGCGGCGCTCCGCACGCAGAACCCAAGTGGCAATCTGCTTAAGCCTGCCAACATCAACGGCGACGACGGGGACCGGAACTTCAGCAAGGGAAGTCTCACCGCGAACCGCTTCAGCCTTCTTGGCGAAGCGGACCTTCGGCACGGGGCCTTTGGCGTATTCATACGCGGTAATGCGTTCTATGACTTCGCCTACCACGGCACCAACGACAACAATGCGCCCAACACCGTCAATCACTCGGGGCCATTCAACCACTTCACCTCCGGCGCGCAGTACTACAACGGACAGCGCGCACAACTACTCGACGCATATGGCTACGGCACATTCAATCTCGGCGGAACGCGGCTGACGGTGAAAGCGGGCAACCAGGTCGTTGCGTGGGGCGAAAGTCTGTATTTCCCCAACATCGCAGGCGCACAGGGTCCGGTCGATGCGACCCAGTCGTTCGTGCCAGGCACCGAGGTCAAGGACATCCTCTTGCCCGTTCCGCAAGTGTCGACACAATGGCAGATCACTCCGAACATCAGCCTGCTGGCCTACTACCAGTTCAAGTTCGAGCCGAATCAGCTCAACGCCGCGGGCAGCTATTTCAGCTTCACTGACGTTGTCGGGCCGGGCGCGCAATTCATCATCGGCCCTGGCGGGCGGCACATTCCGCTCGGCCCGGACATCAGACCGTCGAACAGCCGGCAATGGGGGGTAGGCGGCCGCTTCCGGGTCGGCGGCGACACCGAAATCGGTCTGTACCGCTTACGTTATGACGACAAGAACCCAAATGTCGTGACCACGCTGTTCCCGTCGCTGATGTATCAACAGAAATACTTCGGCGGCATCGATCTGACTGGAGCAAGCTTTTCGACGCAGATGTATGGCGCGAATGTCGCCGGCGAAATCAGTTACAGGCAAGGTGCGCCGGTACTCGTGAGCGTCGCTGGCGCGGCGCAAACGACGCGCGGCAATGCGATCCAGGGCAATCTGTCGGCGATCTACTCGATCGGCCCCACTTTTCTCGCCGCGTCGCAGGCGCTCTCCGCCGAAGTCTCGTGGGTACACGTGACAAATGTCACGCCACTGTCCGGCTCGACGACCTTGGCCAACACGCGCGACGCCGCAGCGTATCAGATCGGCTGGACGCTGAACTACCTCAACGTCTTCGACGGCTGGGACATGGCGGTGCCGCTCAACTACGCGAACGACTTCACCGGCAAGTCCGCACTTGGCGGCGCACTGGGTTCGCTGACGGGCGTCGGCGACCAGCGGGTGAGCGTCGGCGTGACGTTGACCCGTTTAAGTAACCTGCAGTTCGGCCTGACCTACGCGATGTTCCTCGGACATGCGAACACCGTGAACCGGCCTCTTGCCGACCGCAGCTATGTGGCATTCAACGCGAAATACTCATTCTGACCGCATAGGATGCCTGACAATCCTGACGAAGGAGCGAAACGAGATGAAACAACGCAACACCCACCTTCTGCTACGCAGCAGCGTGCTGGCCGCAGGCATGGCTCTGGCCGCCGCGTCGATCGCCGGCGTCACAGCCGACGACCTGAAACAGCTCAACACCACGCTGACGCCCATGGGCGCACAGCGCGCCGGCAGCGCCGACGGCGGCGTGCCCGCGTGGAGCGGCAAGTGGCTCGGCGTGCCGCCGGGTATCCAATACAAGTCCGGTGAGCGGTACCCCGATCCTTATGCAGGCGAAAAGCCGATCGCGGTCATCACCGCCCAAAACATGACACAGTATGCGGACCGCCTGACCGACGGCCAAAAAGCGCTTTTCAAGAAATATCCAGACACGTTTCGCATGCCGGTTTATCCGAGTCATCGTGACTTCCGCTTCGACGAGGATACTTACCAGTCCATCCACACGTATGCGCCTAAAGTATCGATGACGCCTGATGGAAACGGGCTGAAGAATGCACCGCCGCAGGTGCCGTTTCCGATTCCCAAGACCGGCCTGGAACTGATGTGGAACCTGTGCCTGTCGCCGTCGATCGGTCAGGAGTCGGCGGTCTACGACCAGGCCGTGGTCTATCAGGAATCACAGATCGCGTGGGGCAAAACGAATTACCGGGTCTTCTCTCCTCGCAATACTGGCCGTTTCGACGCCAGCAATCCGCTGAACACTCGTTCGTTCTTCCGTAACCAGGTCGAGTTGCCGCTGCGCGATAGCGGTACGTTGACGGTCGGGTATCAATTGTGGGACCAGGAAGGTTCGAACACGCGCCGCACCTGGGTCTACAACCCGGGCACTCGGCGGGTGCGGCAGGCACCCGAGTATGGTTTCGACCAGCCGACCGGCGCCGGCGGATTTCGAACCGTCGACGACGACCGGCTCTTCAACGGCTCGGGAGAGCGCTACGACTGGAAAATAATCGGCAAGAAGGAATACTACGTCCCCTACGACAACTACAAACTGCTGAGTTCGTCGGTCAAGTACTCAGATCTGCTGACGAAGCACCATGCCAATCCGGACTTCATGCGCTATGAGCTGCATCGCGTATGGGTACTCCAGGCGACGCTCAAGCCAGGCTTCCGCCATATCTATGCGAAGCGCGTGCTGTATCTGGACGAGGATACGTGGATGGCGCTCGCCGCGGACAACTATGACACACGAGGGCAACTCTGGCGCACTAACCTCGCAACGACCGTATATGCATACGACGCGAAACGCTTCTACCCGTCCGCCGTCTTCTATCACGATCTGCTGTCCAACGCGTATTTCGCGGACCGGTTGACCAACGAGCAACCGATGCCGTTGCTCAATCGCAGCCCCGAGTTCAACGAGACGTATTTCTCGCCGGATGCCGCACGCGGCGCGGGTACCTGAATCGACGGGCGCACCTCGGCTTGCACACCGGCCCTGGCGGCGACCGCTCGCCGCCGCGCCGCCAACGATGACGAGGGATTTCACACACAGGAGACAACAACATGACAACCGCAGTCGTTACCGGCGCTGCATCGGGTATCGGCGCTGCCGTGTCGCGGCAGTTCAGGGCCGCCGGCATCAACGTGATCGGCATCGATCTTCAGAAAACCGACATCATCGCCAATCTCGCGACCGCCGCAGGCCGGAATCTCGCGGTAGACGCTGTGCTGCAACACACCGGCGGCGTAGTGGACAGGCTGATCTGCTGTGCCGGGCTGGGCCCCCAAGCGGAGCCGCCCGGCCTGACCGCAGCGGTCAACTACTTCGGCACGGTCGCGATGCTCGATGGATTGTTCAACGTGCTGCAACGCGCGACTCGGCCGTCGGCCGTCGTGGTCGCGTCGAACTCGGCCGTGCTCCAGCCATGGAACGGGCAGCCGCTGTGTGACGCCTATCTCGACGGGGACGAAGCCCGGGTGCAAACCTTGCTCGCCGGTGTGCCCGCCGAGCAGGCCGGTTACGTGGCCTATGCGAGTTCGAAGTACGCAGTGTCGGTGGCGGTGCGCCAGCGCACGGCGGTGTGGGGCCAGGCCGGAATCCGCCTGAATGCGCTCGCTCCGGGTGCCGTGCAGACGCCACTACTCGAAGCAGGGTTGCGCGATCCACGCTACGCCGACGCGATCCGCAATTTCGGCGCACCGCTTGGCCGCCGCGCCGAACCCGACGAAATCGCGTCAGTGATCAGCTTCGTGTCGAGCGAACAGGCATCGTTCATCCACGGCAGCGTGCTGTTCGTCGACGGCGGCCTCGACGCCAGCGTACGTCCATTCAAATTCTGACACCCCTTCCATCCGTTTCAGGAGCCTGCCATGCTCGACGGTCGTCCGACGCCTCCCGCTCACACTTCCCCCTTTTCCCCAGTTCGTATCGGCCCACTCACGCTTCGCAACCGTTTCATCAAGTCCGGCGCCAACGAAGGCATGATGCCGATCGGGCTGCCCACGCAAGCACTCGTCAAGCACCATCGCGACCTCGCGGCCGGCGGTGTCGGCATGACCACGGTTGCCTATGCGGCAGTCGCGCGCGACGGATTGACCTTCTCGCACCAGATGCACATGCACGCGGACGTGGTCCCGCATCTGCGCGTGCTGACGGACGCAGTACATCGGGAAGGCGCAGCCGCGTGCCTGCAGATCACTCATGCGGGATCGTTCACGATGATGCGCCATGGCGGGCGCCGCACCGCCCCCTCCGCGTCGCCCGGGCTGAACGTGTTCGGGATGCTGTACGGCGTGTACTTTCAGCGCGCGATGAACGAACGCGATATGACACGCGTCGCTGCACAGTTCGGCGATGCGGCGCGCCTCGCGCGCGAGTGTGGGTTCGATGCCGTTGAAATTCACATGGGCCACGGCTATCTGCTCAACCAGTTTCTGTCGCCGTTGAGCAATCGACGACGCGACGGCTTCGGCGGCTCGACCGAACAGCGCACGCGTTTTCCCGCGCAGGTGTTGCGTCAGGTAAAAGACGCAGTCGGTGCACACCTCGCGGTCGCCTGCAAACTGAGTGTCAACGACGGCGTGCCGGGCGGCAACCGACCGCAGGACTCTGCCGTGACCGCGCGCATCCTGGAAGCGGAAGGGGCAGATCTGCTCTCGCTGAGCGGCGGACGCAACGTCGAAAGTCCGTGGGTGCTATTCGGCAGCCCGATGCCCACTGCTCTCATGAAAGCTGCGGCGCCGCATGCGCTGGCTCGCTTCGGTGTGACGATGCTGGAAAAACGCACACCGCGCGACCTCGCATTCCGGGATCTGTATTTTCTCGACGATTCCAGAGTGATCCGGCAAGCGGTGCGTATGCCGCTCGCTTATGTCGGCGGCGTCAAAGCGCTTGCAAGTGTCGAGCAATTGATGGCCGAAGGCTTTGACTGCGTCGCGCTCGCGCGTGCACTGATTCACGACCCGCTGCTTGTCGAGCATTTTCGAACTGGCCATGTGAGGCGCTCCGAGTGCACCAGTTGCAACGCATGCGTGGCGAAGATCTACGATCCCGCAGGCGTCAGCTGCGTGCTCTGCTTACCTAACGACCCCGCGCTTACACAAGTGCTTGCCGCTGAGTGAGCCACTGCCTGACTGAACGTCATGGCTTATTCGCCGCATGCCGATGCCGGTGATGAATGTCCGGGAAATGTGCGTGACTATGCGTGATCGGCAGATGCACATGCGGATGCGAATGCGGTTCGTTGCCGTCGTACGGAAAGTCATGCGTATGCTCGTGATGTTCGTCGTGCCGATGCCGGTGCGTGTGCTCGAGCCGCTCGTGCGCATGCGTGTGTTCGTGCCGTTCGCGCACGTGCAGCCAGATACCGAGCGCCATCAGCGCGGCGGCGATCCAGAATGTCGCGGGCGGCAGCGCGGGCCAGATCAGCAGCGACAGCACGACGCCGAACAGCGGCGCAATTGAAAAATACGCGCCCGTACGCGCGCTGCCGAGATGACGCAGCGCGACGACGAACAGCACGAGGCTGATCCCGTAGCCGCCGAGCCCCGTCAGCATCGCAGCGGCCGTGACCGGCACGGCGGGCAGCGTCGCCCCGGTCGCCAGCGCGATGCCGATGTTCACGGGCCCGGCGATCAGCCCTTTCACGCACGCGATGATCATCGCGTCGTTCGCGGCGACCTTGCGGGTCAGGTTGTTGTCGATCGCCCAGCACAGGCATGCGCCGACGATCAGCAGCGCGCCGACCGGCACGCCGGTCCGGCCAGGCGTCCACGACAGCAGCGTGCCGCCCGCGACGATCGCGACCATCCCCAGGAACACCTGCGAATCCACGTTCTCGCGAAACACGACCCACGCGATGACGGCCGTCAACACACCTTCGAGATTCAGCAGCAGCGCGCTCGTCGCCGCCGGCGTGCTCGACAGCCCGAGCATCAGCAACGCCGGGCCGGCCACGCCGCCCGCTGCGATCGCGCCGGCCAGCCACGGCAGGTCGGCGCGCTGCAGCGGCGCGGCGTCCGCGGCCGGTGCACGACGGTTGTGCAGCCCGCGCAGCAGGATCCCGATGCCGAGCCCGAAGCCGCTGCCGAGATAGAACAGGCCGGCGACCATGAACGGCGACATCGCGCCGAGCAGCGCCTTGGCGAGCGGAGTCGCGGCGCCGAACAGCGCGGCCGCGATGAGCGCGACGGGAATCGCGGAATGTCTGGAGTTCATGATCCGGTTTGAATTGACGTTGAAAAGAGGCGGCCGTGGCTTCGGGTTGGGTCGGGACGTGTCGGAGCACGCCTCCCGGACCTTTCGAAATGCAAGCTGCATCGCAGCCGGACAACTTGCGCGTGACCTGACGATCCAGCCGGGATTATCGCGCGTCATCCTGTCACGATGGCCGGGCGGGATCGTTCACATGCCGATCGACGGTCCCCGTATCACTATTTTAGGAAACCGAATTATCTGATTGAAACGTCATCGCAATCAGGCATGCATGCCATCCATGCGCAAACTTCAAAGTCAACGCATCGCGCAGGCAGCATCGATTGACGGACATGCTTCGTCCGGTTGCGTTGTCTGTCCGACGTTGGAGGATGGGGTGCCGGCGGGCAACCGCCGGTGGAGACAGTCCTGACCTGCCCCTGTCGAGGCAGGTCAGTCTGTCGTGTGATTCGCCGCATGCGACATGCATGCGGGTGAGCGCCGTGCAGTCGACCGCGGCGCGGTGTGAGTTACTCGTTTCCTGCCGTTTGCTGCTCGACCTGCGGCGCGACGTCGGTCTGCGCTTCCGCGTTTGCCGGTTCCGGCGCGGCGGCGGCCTCGGTCTGCTGCTCGACCTTCGGCGGCTGCTGCGCACCCTTGGCCGATTGCGCCGCACCCTTGCCGCCCGGGCGGCGTGCCTTCAGCCGGCGCGCCCGTGCTGCGTCGTCATGCGTCACGCGCCCTGCTTCGTTGCCCTGCAGATCGACCCGCACCGCGTCTTCGACGAGGCACGACCAGTAGCGATTGCCGCGGCACCACGTCGACATCGCTTCGCGCAGTTCGGCTTCGTTGAGGCCCACGGCCTGTGCCTCGCGGGCGAGGTCGTCCCAGATGCCGACCTTGAGCGGCACTTTAGGGGCCGGATTCTTCGGAAACGCGTTCGGAAACTTCCGCTGCAGTTTGCCGATCGCAACGATGACCGGATCGACCGGCGCCGACGGCTTCGCCGAAGCGGGCTTCGCGCGATGCTGCGCTTTGGCGCCGGCACCCGGTTTGGCCCCGCGGGCCGGCCGGTCGCCGGACTTCGGTTTCGCACCGGCGTCCGTCGGCGCTGCCGGCCGCTTCTCGTTGCGCTCCTGCTTGGCCTTCGCTGCGAGTTGAGCCCGCAATTCGGCAAGTTGTTCAAAACCCATAAATTCAATCCACCAGGAATATAAGGTGTGGTTCGTGCGGCCGTTCCGCGCGGAGCAAAAAGCTTCGCCGCCCTGCGGGCGGCCCGTCTGCCGCCGATGCGGAACACTACGGGGCCGCATCGCGCACGCCACTCTGTTTTCAGGCACCCGGCCACGATGCCGGACAAGGCAGGAGTGGAAGTATACCGGTACGCGCGACGGCCGGCTGACTCGGCGGTCTGCATTTGCCCGATTCGGGGGATGGGAAATGCGTCCGTACGGTCGTGTTGCGCATTATATGGATACGTTTCCGGAAGTCACGTCGTTCACAGCCCCATCGGAAATCGGGCCAGTCTCGCGCAACACGATCGGCCCGGCAACGGCCGCCGAGCGACGCCCGACGCACGTGTCGGGCCTTGCGGAGGGAGCCGATACGATCGTGTCGCGCGAGCGCGACGCCGGCCACCGCGATGATCGCGGATCGTGGGCGGCGCCGTCGCCCCGTGCGAATCAACAATCGTGACGACGCAACGCACGTGGCGATGGACCGACGCGGCCCGCGACATTCAAGTACGCCCATCGATTGCACCGTTTATCCGTATACGACTCGTTGCGTCCGCATCGATCGCGTCGGGGACGAAGATGCCGGAAAGTGCGTAGTATGGCCGGGTCAACGTCGTCGGCAGCATACCTCGGCCCGTATCGCGACGCCCCGGGTCGGCCGGCGACATATTTCTTGCCGGCCCAACGAACCGGTTGTACGAAACGGAGCGGATACATGGTTCCCCCACACGACATCCCGCACGACGACATCACGCGCGAGGAGATTCACCATCGGCAGATCGACATGCGCGGCTATCGGCGCAGCGACGGCCTGTTCGAAGTGACGGCCTGCCTCGCGGACCGCAAGACCCGTGATTTCATGCCACCGGGCGGCACGCGGACGGTCGCGGCGCTGTCGCCGATCCACGACCTCGGCGTGACGCTGGTCTTCGACGCCGACATGGTCGTCCGCGCCGTATCCACGTTCATCCGGTCGCATCCGTATGCGCAGTGTCCGGGCGGCGGGGACTCGCTGCAGGCGCTCGTCGGATTGAGCATCGGTGCCGGCTGGAACAGCGAGATCCGCAAGCGCCTGCCGTCCTGCGATACGTGCACGCATCTGAAGGAATTGCTCGGCCCGGTCGCAACCACGGCCTATCAGACGATGGTCGGCGTGCGGCGGTCATCGCTCGAAGCCCGCGACAGCGAAGGCAAGCCGCTCAAGATCGACAGTTGCCACGCGTATGGCGCATCGCGCGATCTCGTGAAACGTCTTTGGCCCGAATACCACCGGCCTTCGGCGACGGCAAAAGGCAGCTAGGGTTTCGGCATTCGGCCGGTTCGGCGTCCGCAGGATCGGTATCGCACATGGATCCGTGCGTTATCTGCGCGGACCGGCACAGCTGCCGCCACGCCGCAAATCAGAAGACGCCCAGCGCGAGTCCCGCGGCCAGGCCCGCACCGAGTTCGGCGCAGCGGGCACGATCATCGTCGTCGATCGTCTTCGGCGCGAGGATGCGCTCCGGCGTTTGCGCGTGAGTACAGACGATCAGGCCGGGCGCCACGTTCTTCAATCGCCATCCGGTCGCGATCCGGTCGATCTGGCGCAGCGCGTTCTGTCCGTCGCTTCCCGCGCAGATCATCGCCGCGTACGGACGGCCGTTCACACGATCGAGCGCCGCGTAGTAGCAGCGATCGAAGAAGTCCTTCATCAGCCCGGACATCGCCGCGAGATTCTCGGGCGTCGCAAACAGGTATGCGTCGGCGGCCAGCACATCGTCTGCGCTCGTCGCGTCCGCGCGTTGCAGCCTGACGTCGACGCCGGGTTGCTCGCGCGCCGCGCCGGCCGCCGCTTCGGCCATCTGCTGCGTGCCTCCGGTCATCGTGTGATAGACGATCAACAGCGTCTTCATGCGTAGTCGCTCGCGTTCGGCTTCAGGTGCGCCGGCGGTATCGCCGGTTTCCGTTGGATGGCCAGTCATCACGTGTGTGGGGCGGTTCTGCACTCGCTTTTGCGGATCAGTCGGCTTACCGGCTCAGCATTGCCAATGCGTGCATCGATCGGTTGCATGATATCGGCTTTGATTCGAGCATGATCTTCCTGATGCCCGGTCAATCCGGCGCGGTGCGTCGTCATGCGTCGCCGTCGTCCGGACGCGCGTAGTACGCGAGAAACATGTCGGCAGCGGACTCCGCGACCTTCTGTTGCTCCGGCGCCGCGAGCGGCGACTGGCCCATCGTGACTTGCGGCCAGAACGCGAATGCCTTCACGACACCCTGCAACTGGTGCGCGGCGAACACCGGATCGGTGACCGACAGGCGGCCGGCCGCCGCTGCCGCACGCACCCAGACCGTCAGGTCTTCCTCGCGCTCGCCGAGGCGCTCGACCATGTCGCGCGCACGCTCCGGCGAATGGATGGCCGCGCCGATCGCAACACGCGCGAGCGCGAGAAACGCTTCGTCGTTCAGCAGGCGCAATTTACGGCCCAGCAATGCGAGCAGTTGCTCGCGCAGCGGCACGTCGGCGCGATACGTCGGGGAACTGCCGGTTTGGGTCGCATCCCACAGCTTGTGCAGGATCGCGGCGAACAACGTTTCCTTGCCGGGAAAGTGGTTGTAGACCGTGCGCTTCGACACGTCCGCGCGCGCAGCGATGCGATCCATGCTGGTCGCATCGTAGCCGGACGCGAGGAATTCCTCGATGGCCGCTTCGATAATGGCCGCACGCTTTCGATCGGTCAGGCGCTGAGGGGGAGTGCTGGTATCCATAAGGAAATTTTACACCGGGCAGTTTACTTATCCCAGAAATAAACTACACTGTTTAGTGTACTTTTCCCTTCGGACGGACCGACATGGCATCGCCTCTCGTTTTGATTCACCGCATTCTGGGTTTTGCGGCCGCCACGCGCGGCCGCGCGCTGTCCGGCGGGTCGCCGCAACACAATGGCGAGCGCTTCGGCAATGTCGCGCCGCGTCCTGCCGAAGGTATCGGCAAAACGCTAGGGATCGCCTGGAACATGCTGGTCAACAAGCCGCGCAATACCGTGCCCGCAGGCGCGCTGCCCGTCGATTCGCTGACCCGCGCACAGCTCGACGCGGTGCCCGATCGCAGCCTGTACCGGCTTGGCCATTCGACGCTGCTGCTCAAGCTGCGCGGCGAATTCTGGCTGACCGATCCGGTGTTTGCCGAGCGCGCATCCCCGTTTCGGCGCGTCGGCCCCAAGCGCTTCCATGCGCCGCCGATCGCGCTTGATGATCTTCCGCCGCTGCGCGGCGTGATCCTGTCGCACGATCACTACGATCACCTCGACCGCGACACGGTGCTCGCGCTTGCGGCCACCACCGATGTGTTCGTGACAACGCTGGGGGTCGGCGACCGCCTGATCGAATGGGGTATCGATGCGAACAAGGTCCGTCAGCTCGACTGGTGGCAGAGTGTCGACGTGGCCGGCCTGACGCTGACCGCGACGCCCGCACAACACTTCTCCGGGCGCAGCCTGTTCGACGGCAACAGCACGCTGTGGGCGTCGTGGGTCATCGTCGACGACGACCTGCGCGTATTCTTCAGCGGCGACACGGGCTACTTCGACGGGTTCCGGACGATCGGCGAACGCCTCGGGCCGTTCGACGTGACGCTGATCGAAACGGGCGCATACGATGCGCAATGGCCGTATGTGCATATGCAGCCGGAAGAAACCGTTCAGGCGCACATCGATTTGCGCGGACGCTGGCTGGTTCCGATCCATAACGGCACGTTCGATCTCGCGATGCATCGCTGGCAGGAGCCGTTCGAGCGCGTCACGGCGTTGTCGATCGTGCGCGGCATCGGACTGTCGACGCCGAGGATGGGCGAGCGCCTGGATCTCAGCGAGCCGCATCGAGGCGAGCGGTGGTGGCGCACGGTAGACGAACGCGCGAAGACGCCGGCAACAACGAAATCGCGCCGGTGGCAGTTATGTGCGTCGCAAGCGACGAAGTAGGTTCGCCTGTCGTGACCTTTTCCATTCGGGAGCGCGGCGATGCCGCGTTTCCGGACATGGCGTTGTCAGGGCACCTGCACGCTGGCAGTTTGTCCGCAGATCCGATCACCTGAATCGGAAGTGACGCACCCGGCGCCAGCCCGATATCTGCATTCGGCAATACGGGCGCGGGTCGACCAACCGCGGAAGCGGGCTTCGGCAGACGCTGACTGATCGCATCTGCAAATTCGGCTGAAGACGTTGAACGCATCGTCATTGCCGTTCCGAATCTGAGTTTCCATCGAAGGGAAGCACCGCCCAAGCCGATGGGCTGCATGGTCGAACCCGGTTTCGGTCTCGTCGTTCCGGGCACGAATCGGGCAATCCGAAGGCGCTTACCTTATATCGACCACTTCAACCACCCTCTACTCGGCGGTCATTACGAGTTAATGAGCTCGCACGCAAATTGAGGTGAGCGGTTCGAGCTTCCATCATCACATCCACCAGCTCACCAGCATGAGGCCGCAGAAGTAGAAACAGAGGCGGCCTTGCTGTCCAACCGATTTCAACAGCAGTTGGGCCGTTGGTCGGTTCTCGAAATCTCCACAACCCTACGTATCGCGCGATCGGTGAATTGCGTTGTCACGTGACAACTCGTGTTGAATGTTGGCGCTGGACATCAAATCAGTGACTCGACCGATCATCGTCATGCACCGGACCAACACTCACGGAGTCTTGTCCAACGCAGTGTCAAGCGCGGGATGTATAAAAAACTACCAATTACGTATCAAATAATACAAAACATGCTTGCGGACTGCCGTACGATGCCGATAGTGCCCGGAAATTTCATGCGCCCCCATTTCTGAGGGTGATCGTGTGCATTTTGCGTGAAACAACATGAAGAATCCCGCGCAAGCCATTGCTGAACAAGGATTTCCGAGAACACCCGATTTTTCACCAATGTTTCACGATTTGATTCGCTTGTCCGGACACGCCGCTTCTGACGTATGGATTTGCCTTCATTCTGGTCCTTTCGACGTCACGGCTGCCAATAGATAGCGCATAGCGCTCGTTGTAGCGCTGGATAGACCCGACGAGACCTCGCTCCCCTCCCCTATCAGAGAACGCACGCACCAAGCCGGTGATGCTCATCCGATATAAATGGGGCCATATCATTACATAGACAACAGCCTGCGTCTGAATGCGGCTCGCCACGCAATCAGAGCATTCAGCCTTCGCGAGGAGGCCGGACCGTCGCCCCAGCAGATCCAGAGCACAAAGACAGATGCAGTCGCGATCATTGGCAAAAGCTCGCGTCCTTGACGGCTACGACAACCTCGGGGGACGTCCTGTCTGTCGCTGCGAGATCCTGGTTGTCCCTGTTGTCACGTGACAACTCCTCGGCAGACACGCACGCGAACAGAGACTAGCAACAAGCATCACCTACAAATTCGCTCCGGTTTGATCCCCTTAACGCGTCCTCAATATGGCCGATCGCCATTGCTCTCGAGAAGCTGGCAATGGTGCTCAGTCGTGCCCTAAGTCACTTGTCACGTGACAACTCACCCAGCGGTCAAGTAATCGAATGGGCCAAGGTTCGCATATCAGCCGTTGAGATGTCCTCGCAACCCGGACTCGATCGAATCAAGGGTTTCCTGCCGACGCGCAATGCTGAACACAACACTGGCTGGAGCCAATCGCTGGCGACTTGTCACGTGACAACTACGCATCTCGACGACATCTGCGACCCGGCCAATCAGATTCGCAGCAGATTCCGTCAGAACCAAAGACAAAACCATCAGACCGATCTCTGCGTCCGAGCTTCATCATCGACACTAAAGACAATCGAATTTTCTTCAGCCGCCTGTGCATTCTTCGTAACCGTGACCGACGATTTTATTTTTACTCGGTCAATAACCACGAATGATTCGTTAGCCATTCGACCTACTTGTCACGTGACAACTACAACGATCACCAAGATATGCATCACGTCGAATGCTTTTCTGGACATTTCCATAACATCTGCATATATTACGCAAAACTCCTTGGAGGAATTTAATGGCTTTCAAGATCGCCGTCAGTAATCAAAAAGGTGGGACTGGAAAGACAACCATCTCCGTCAACATCGCGGCAGCGTTCGAGGCCGGTGGCAACAAGGTCGCGTTGATCGATGCCGACCCTCAAGGCACGTCCGTCCGCTGGGTGACGAGCGGCGAGAACACGCTGCCGATGACGGTCCTTTCGCTGGCCCCCGCCGGTCGCGGCATCGGCGGCGAAATCAAGAAGCAGGACGCGAACTTCGACGTGATCGTCGTCGACTGCCCCGGCAACCTCGAAGATCCGCGTATCGCGTCCGTGCTCGAAGTGGCCGACTTCTGCCTCGTACCGCTGTCACCGTCGCCGGCCGACCTGTACAGCACCGTCGCGATGATTCGCATGATCGAGTCGATGCGAGCCGTTCGTAACCCGAGTCTTTCTTCCGCATTAATGCTGAATAGTGTTAATGGAAAAACTAAAATGCGTGAAGAGATTTTAAAAATTCTAAGGGCAGAAGAAATAGGGGAGCATCTGCTCGACAGCCAGATCGCGCAACGCGAGGTCTACCGTCAGACGTTCGCACTCGGCACCACGATCCATCATCACAATCGATACCTGAAGGGGCTGAAGGAAGCCCGCGCGGAAATCGAAAGGCTGGTCACGGAAATGGCCCAATACATCGCGTCGACGCGCGCTACCGGAGCCGCCCATGGCTAAGGACACATCGAAAGACAAGAAGCCGACCGGCAACCTGCATCTCGCAGCCGGCCTGTTGCGCGGGCTCGCTCAGGAAAACGCGGCACTGGAAACCCGCTTGCCCGAGCCGCCGGCCGCACCGAACGTCGCCGCCGAAGCGGCGCCCGCCGTGCCCCCGGCCGTGGCCGCACCCGCCGGCACACCGGACCTTGGCGCGCCGCAGAAGGTACTGGTCAAGGACTGCATCCCGAACCCGTTCAACCCGCGCGTGTTCTATTCGGAGTCGAGCCTGCACGAGCTCGCACTGACGTTGAAACGGGAAGGGCAGATCGAGCCGATCAAGGTCACGCGGCTCCCGGAGTTTCCCGGCAAGCTCGTCGTGATCGACGGGCAACGCCGCCTGCGCGCGACGAGCATCAACGGCGACGACACCATCAACGCCACGTTCCGCACCGACCACACGCCCGAGCAGCTCTATACGATCGCGTATCGAGCGAACCACGACCACGAACGCCAGACGATCTTCGACGATGCGGTCGCGTGGAAGCGCCTCCTCGACGAGAAGGTCTTTTCCGACCAGAACACGCTGGCGGAGAAGATCGGCAAGGACAAGGCATCGATCAGCAAGACGCTGTCGCTCAATGCACTGCCCAACACGCTGCTGGAGCGGATGGCCAGTGCCAACGACGTGGTCGGCCTGCAGGCCGCGTACTTCCTGAAGCTGATCTTCGAGCGCCTGGGCGAGCCGACTGCCGACCGACTGCTCACGGCCGTGATCGACCGGAAGAAATCGGTCCGCGATCTCGAAAATTTCCTGCGTGCGCAGAACGACGGCAACAAGAAGGCAGGACGCACGCGTTACAGCGTTCGTCATGACTTCGCGCTCGAATCGCGAGCGATCGGCCAGTTGAAGACCTACCCGGACGGGCGTCTGGACCTGCAGCTCAAAGACGTCGACACGTCCCACCAGGAAGCGCTCGCCGACAAGCTCAAGACCGTCATCGACGCCTACGTCGCCGAACTGGCGGCCGCCGCGCAAAATTAACGCGCCAAAGCAAAAGGCCTCGCATCCGCGTTGCGTCGCGAAACCGGACGATGAAGTCCGGCGCACGACGCTCCCCGGTTGCGAGGCCTTGTTCAGTTGCTTGCGAGACTGCTCTTGAGCAGGAATTCCAGCAGGTCGTCCGAGGTCGGTTCGCCCCAGGTATCCAGCGCGAGCCATCGGAAGAAGCTGGTCTGCGCGAGCTTGCTCGCCTTCTTCTTCGGCGACAGCGTGAGATCCTTCGAGCCCGCCACCGTTTCGTTGTAGCGCTCGATCAGCTTGGTCTGGTCGTCGATCTCCAGCTCGCGGAAATACGCGCCGGCTTCCTCGACCTTGGCCGCCAGATATTTGTCGCGAATCTGCTCCTGCTTGCTCTGCGCGGATTCCTTCGCCGGTGCGGCCGCCTCCGCTCCCTGCCCGTCGGCCAGCGTGTAGCCGTGCGTCAGCGCCTTGCGGAAATACGCGGCCACGTTGTCGACCGGTGCTGCGTTCTTCTTCGTAGTCCGATTGAGCGTATAGGCAATCGCCGCCTTGATGCGCTGCACACCGTATTGCGTGATCAGCCGCCGCGCTTCCGAACGCGGAATGCCGAACTTCGCGACTTCCTCGACCAGCGCTTCGTTCTTGACGTCGCCGTCTTCGACCGTATCGGCACTCTGCTTGCGCGTCACCTTGAACTGAACGGCTTCCACGCTGCGGCCGGACTTGTGTTCGATCAGCTCGAGCGTGTGATCCGATACTTCGTTCACCTCCTGAATGCACGGCACCAGGACCTTGCTCTTGAACAGCTTGTATTCCTTGTACGACTGCGACGCCTTGTCCTGGCCGAGAATGAGGTCACGGAATTTCGGCAGCGGAATCTTCGCGGTGATGCCGATCCCTTCGTAGCGCACCGTGTTTTCCCACAACGCGAGCGAGTGCGAACGCCGAAACTCGCGGGCGATCCGCATATCGATCAGCGCGTAAATTTCCGGATTGAGCAGTTCGCTGCGAATCTGGTCGGAGAAGCTGTACTTCAGCACCGATTGCTCGAGCTCCGCGCCCGCGAGCAGGCCCGACGCTTTCCAGACCGTCGAACGATCCGCGGCCAGGTAATCCCAGTTGACGACGGTGCTGATCAGCGAGTTGACCGTGTCCTTCACGTACTTCGTGTTGTTGCTGTTCAGCCCGCTTTCGTGCGAAAGCGACGCGATCGAGATCGAGAAGCTCGTCCGGCCCGGCTCGAACGCCTCCTGCCGAAGCGCGTTCTTGATCAGCGAACTGAACATCTTGCGCTGCTGCAGACCGATCTTTCCCGACTTCGGCGCGATATGAATCGCCTGGACCGCCTTGCGCAGCAAGTCGGGAGGCTCTGGTGTCTGAAACAGCGAAACCTGTTTGTCTGAGCCTTTGCTTGCGGGCTTGCGCGGCATCGTAATGTCCGGATAAGGTGACCTTGTTGATGGCGGAATTTATACCTTTTCACGCCGCGGGGCAACGCCCTTGCTCCTGCATCACTTGCACTATCGCGGCTAACCTTCAGATATAAAAGGGAAATTCCTGATGAAGCAATCTGCACGGAACCCCATATCCATCTACCTTTTGGCCAAAAACCCTCCCAAAAGCCGCTACCTTTCATGTCCGGGCACAAAAACCCGGCACGAGATTTGCCCCCGGGAAGGTACCCATCCATGGGGGGCAAACGAGCAGAATCGCGATCGACGGCCGAATCCGTGGTGCCCTGCAGCACGGGTCCGGTTTTCTCCCATAACTTGCTACCTTCATTGCCTCCCATGAAAGGGTACCTGTCGACAGGCATCGGCATCGCTGGTTGCGTTACTTTCGGTCTTGAAGGTAGAAATCACTCCCATAAACGGCAACCATCCAGTTTCCCCATAAAAGGTTACCTGTCCGCTGCATCAATCCTGTCTATGGGAGCAGATAGCAGACGGGCCCCTGTGAAACGCGAAGCACCGGTTCAATTTGACACCCATAAACGGCTACCTTCGGAACGCCCCATAAACGACTACCCGAAGAAAATCACTGTGCTGCCAGGCATTCTCGAATCAAGAAAACCACCCCATAAAAGGCTACCTGCTTGCGTTCCCATAGACGACTACCCAATGCATTTCCGGGCGAATTTCCCATAACCGGGAACGTGTGCCCCATATCCACAGCCCCGATTCCCCACAACGCGGTACCCAAAACCCCAAATCCACAGACCTGAAGCCCCAAACCCTTCCACCTGTGCTCCCATAAATGGGTACCGAACACCGCTCAAACCCTTGTGGGATAAGGCTGTGAGCCGTCTAAAGGTAGTTAAAGAAGTAAACGTGGTTTACCAAAGATGTAAACACACGTGTGCCGACACAGAAAAACAAGCCCCATAAACCGCTACCCACGAGACCCGTCCGCGGTCCGTCAGGCCCCTCGGTGCTTCGATTCGGCCCTGCTGGACACCAGCCTGAAGCCTTGTTCCACCAAGCCTCCAGGCCCGACAAGGCTTCCCGGAGAGGTGAGTGCCTACTCACAAATACCTGAAAGTAGAAACCTATGGGAGGAAATCGGGCAGAAATCACCGGTTTCCACGTTCAGGTTCCCATCTATGGGACCGAAAAGCCGGGGCTGCGACCACCCGCGCTCCTGTGATCGCCGGGCAAATCGGATTGACAACCGGATGCGCGAACATCGTCGGTTTCACCCACGGCAGTTCGAAATCATCCCGGACTGCGCGCGAGTGGTTTTTTGTACTCATGCTTCCCGGTCTGTCGACAAGTTTTTTGCCGATCGCCTATCGACGCGCCTCGTCACAGTCAGCCTGTCGACTGTGCACAGAGAAAATGGGTGCCGCTCGCTTCGCCACCCGAGGTCTCGCGACTTTCTACCTTTGGATCAACCGGAGAGCAATGCTGTGCCCCGGGATGGCAACGAGAGGCCGGCACAGCCTCCCGGTAGCAAGCGTCGCCTGGGGCTCCCCACCACGGCACGGGTCGCCGGTTCCTGGGCCGATCTCGTGAAAGTTACGAGCGAACGTGAAGATGCTGTTGTCGACGAAGCTCACCGCAATCGGATTCGGACAATGATCCCGAACATTCTCACCTTCAAAAGCTTCCCGATCCTGTAAAGGCTCACCGACAAGGCGGCCCCACAGGTATATGCAAGCTGTGCGACCGTCACACAAGCACGGGAGACCCGATGGCCAAAATCATCGAACGAAAAATCTGTGACCCGTGTGCGCGTTGCCCGATGCGTTCGCCGGCAGAAGGGGCAACTGACAAGCGCTGTCGTAACGTCGATGCCATGCGCAACGTTCGCCGGACGAGTATCGCAACGCACTTGCGACCCTCGCCGCGCATTCGTGAGGTCGTTCCGGTCAACGTCTTCACTCTGCGCAAGACGTCTCTCCTTTTCGTCATACGCACCGAACGGCGATGAATTTCAGCGGCCAAGGTAACCATGCACGCCACAGTGCCGTGATCGGTTTCCCGACTGTCCACCGCCAGGTGTCGCGATACAAGACGATCGCATCGATCACCGGAGGACCGAATCGTGGTCATTTATGGGAGGAACCGTCGCTCGAGCCGCGTCGAGTGCCAACGTGGCGCACTGATCGACAACTGCTGCGGTGATTGTGCTTCGTGCGATGAAGCTCACGTCGAGCATGAGCGTATCGCCAACACCACCTATGAAACAGCCATCGGCATGCGAGCAGGACGCGACGAAACAAAGGTCATCGGAATCGACATCTCACCGCGCGTTCGATCCACTTTACCGAAGCATGCCGACCATCGGACGTTTCTACTGCCTCGACCACGCGATCTTCACGCGCGCAGAAACGCGATACACCGTTCCTGTCTCTGCCCGGCAACGGTGAAGCGACGTCCTCGTGTTCTCCCATACGTGTATCCCCAATTCCGTCTGCACGATGGCGCCACATTTTTCGCGACGCGGTTATGATGCACAGGTCCCGATCGCGACATGACGACCGATCGGGACAGGGGCGGTATCTCGATGGTCTTTCAATCCGTGATAATCATCAGAAAAGAGAGTTCAGCGATGCAAATCCAGATCAGAAAATTCACGCTGGCGGCTACCGCAGCCGCGTTCCTGTTCGGCTCGGCAGTTCCTGCGTTTGCCCAGACCGACGCCAGCGCACCCGCTGCACAGGACGCCAAGGCAGCGAAGAGCCAGGCACGCAAGGCGGCCAGAGCCCAACACAAGGCAGAGCGCAAGGCTGCGCGCGCGAAGAACACCGCCGAGCTGAAGAAACTCGAAGACGCTGGTTACAAGCCGGCGGCCAATGACCCGAACTATCCGCAGAACCTGCAGAACGCGGAGAAGAAAGCTGCCGGCGCAAGCCAGTAAGCGCCGTTCGGCGGCAAGCCGCGGTTCGATCCGCGGCTTGCCGCGTGCATCGCGGTCGCGCGATGCACGTCAAAAGCAGCATGCCCGTCATGAACGATCGCAAACCCGATCCGCGTGTTTGCGCCATTTGATTCGGAATCCTGCATTTCATGGCGGGCATGACCGGCCGGTCGAGACGGTCAGTGCCGCGGGCCCGTTGCGGCTGCGTTTCCCGTCACCTTCAGCCAGTCCTTGAACGCGCGCACCGCGTCGTCGTCTGCGCGCGAGGATGCCACGTACGTGAAGTAGCGCCACGGCGGCAACGCCGGTTCGCTGAACGGCTGCACGAGCCGGCCTTCGGCGATGTCGTCCGCGACGAGCGCGATCGGTCCCATCGCGACGCCAAGCCCGTCGAGTGCGCCTTGCAGCGTCAGGTAGAAATGCTCGAGCGTAAGCGAATGTCGCGGTGCGAGATTCGGATGCCCGGCCGCCGCGAGCCATTCGGGCCACATGCCGGGATAGGTCGCGGCGTGCAGCAGCGTGAAGCCGGCGAGATCGGCGGGTGTATGCAATGGCCGGCCATCCAGCAGCTTCGGCGCACACACCGGCAGCCGGACTTCGGACAGGAATTCTTCCGCGACGTAGCCGTCGATGGCTTGCGGGCCGCCTCGAACGATCAGGTCGACCTTGTCGCGCAGCTTTTCGATCGGCTCGTTCGACGTCGACAGCCGCACCTCGATCGTCGGATGGGCAACCTGGAACGACGACAGCTTCGGCACCAGCCAGCGCAACGAAAACGTTGCGGGCGCGCTGACGCGCAGCACGCGCTGCTGCGCGTGGCCGAAGTGCTGCGCGGTGGCGAGCGCGATCCGGTCGAACGACGCACCGACCTCGGCGAGATACGCGCGGCCGGCGTCGGTCAGTTCGACCCGCCGGTTGTGGCGTTCGAATAGCGGCCGTCCGAGCCACGCCTCGAGTTGCTGTACGTGCCGGCTGATCGCGCCGTGCGTTACGCACAGCTCGTCGGCGGCAAGCGTGAAGCTGCCGAGTCGTGCGGCTGCTTCGAACGCACGCAGCGAATTCAATGGAGGGAGACGTCGGGCCATTGCATCATTTCGCGTGATATTTACTCACACGATAGTTCAGGTTTAATCGTTTGATCGGGCGATCCAGCTCCGCCAATATGGCACACCAACGGCCGGCTTGGCCGAACGAGTGTCTGAATTTCTCACATGGAGTGCGGAACATGCCGAACGTGGTGGTAGTGGGTGCCCAATGGGGCGACGAAGGCAAGGGGCGCGTCGTGGACTGGCTGGCGGCACAGGCCGATCTCGTCGCACGCTACAACGGTGGCCACAACGCGGGCCATACGCTGGTCGTCGGCGGCAAGACGTACAAGCTTGCGCTGCTGCCGAGCGGCATCGTGCGCGGCAAGCGCGGCGTGATCGGCAACGGCGTGGCGCTCGATCCGGAAGCGCTGCTCGCGGAAATCGCGCGGATGGCCGAGCTCGGGTTGTCGGTGACACCGGACAACCTGTCGATCGCCGAAAATGCGACGCTGGTGTTGCCGATTCACCGCGCGATCGACCAGGCGCAGGAGCGGCTGCGTCGCGAACCCATCGGGACCACGCTGCGCGGGATCGGGCCGGCCTACGAAGACAAGGTCGGGCGCCGAGGGCTGCGCGTCGGCGATCTCGCGGAACCCGGCCGGCTCGCCGACAAGCTCGGCGTACTCGTCGACCATCACAACGCGTGGTTCCGTGGCCTGGGGCTCGACGAATGTTCGCGCGACGCGATGCTGGCGATGCTCGTCGATATCGCACCGAAGATCCTGCCGTTCGTGCGTCCCGTCTGGGCCGACCTCAACGACGCGAACGATTGCGGCGAACGCATCCTGTTCGAGGGTTCGCAGGCCGTGATGCTGGACATCGACTGGGGCACGTACCCGTTCGTGACGTCGTCGGGCACCGTCGCATCGGCGGCGGCAGCCGGCACAGGCCTCGGCGCGTCGAAGCTCGGCCACGTGCTGGGCGTGACCAAGGCGTATGCGACACGTGTCGGCGGCGGCCCGTTCCTCACCGAGCTGACCGACGCAACCGGCGAAACGCTGCGTGCGCGCGGGCAGGAGTTCGGCGTCAACACCGGCCGGCCGCGGCGCTGCGGATGGCTCGATGCCGCGCAGTTGCGCCAGGCGGTCAGGATCTCCGGCATCGATTCGCTGGCGCTCACCAAACTCGACGTGCTCGACGGCTTCGAGTCGCTCGAGCTGTGCGTCGGCTATGAACTCGACGGCGCGCGCGTCGACCATCTGCCCGCGAGCCTCGATGCGCAGTCGCGCGCGAAGCCGGTCTACGAACGGTTCGACGGCTGGCACGGCACCGTGAAGGGCGTGCGCGAGCGGGCGGCACTGCCGCGTGCCGCACAGGATTTCATTGCGCGCATCGAAGCGGTCGCGGGCGCGCCGGTATCGATGATCACGACTGGCGCGGAGCGCGACGACACGATCGTGTTGAGCAATCCGTTTGATGTGGCGGCCGCCAAGTAACGCGTCATACATGACGTAAATCGCGGATTGGCATCGCGGTCGTGAAGTAGATTTTGCCGACCCGATGCCGTTCGCGTACCGGCGTGTTCAATCGTGTACACGCCCGGCCCGGACGCCGCGCGCATGGAGGCGCCGCGACACGATTCGGCGTCCGGATCACGCCGCATACGGCGAACTGGACACGCCTGCGGCGCTGCTGTACTGTTCCGCACGATTCGCGCCAGACCGGCCTGCGCCGGAGCCGCCGGCACCAAGGCCGCACGGCGGCGCGACGCGATCTCAATCCCGGGGACAGGTCGATGGACACGTTACAGATGATGCGCATTTTCGTCCGGGTCGCGGAGGAGGGCAGCTTCACGAGCGCGGCCCAGCGCCTGGACATCACGACGGCGTACGCATCGCGTTCGGTCGCGCAGCTCGAAACGCATCTGCGCACGCGCCTGCTCAACCGCAGCACGCGCCGCATCGCGCTGACCGACGCCGGGCAGCGCTATCTCGATCGTTGCCAGCGCATCCTCGGCTATATCGACGAAGCGGAAGCCGAGGCGGCGGACGCACAGGCGAAGCCGTCCGGACGGCTGCACGTTCACGCGACGACGAGTTTCGGCCAGGCCTATGTGGTGCCCGCGGTCGTGCGCTACCGGCAGCGCTATCCGTCGGTTGCGGTCGAGCTGACGCTGTCGCAGCACGTGCCCGACATCATCGACGAAGGTTACGACGTGTCGCTGCAGCTGAGCGCGGCGGAGCTGCCCGATTCGGGGCTCGTGTCGCAGCGGCTCGGCGAGGTGCACAGCGTGCTGTGTGCTTCGCCTGCGTATCTGAAGGAGCGCGGCACGCCGCGCACGGTGCGCGAGCTCGAAGGGCATGCGTGCCTGCAGATCGTCACGTCGGTGTTTCCGCGCGATCGCTGGCATCTCGACGGCCCGGACGGCCACGAGACGTTCGACCTGCCGTTGCCCGATTTCCAGGTGAACATCGCCGATGCGCTGGGTGGCGCACTGCGCGCCGGCCTCGGGATCGGCTCGCTGCCGATGTCGTCCGCACTGCCCGCGCTCGCGAGCGGTGCGCTGGTGCGCGTGCTGCCCGAATACCGGTTGCAGAAGCTGACGGTCTACACGCTGTATGCGTCGCGTCAGTATCTCGATGCGAAGATCCGCACGTTCGTCGATTTCCTGCGCGAATGCGTGCCCGAAATGCTGGCTGCCGACGAGGCCGCGCTGAACGCGTCCTGCAAGTCCTGAGTCAGCACTGCCGCTGTATGCGTACGGCGCTTTGCTCCGGGAAACAAAATAATCCGTAGTCCTGCCTTTGAGGCAGGCGTTGACGATGTGCTCGCGATCGACTCGGGACACGACGCCCGGGCAACCGGCACGTCCTTATGAAATCGCTTGCTTTCGATATCGAACATCGTTGGTTCGACGCACGGCGCCAACCTCCTGGAATCGGTTCGACCTGCTTCATCGCGTTCGCGCGGCGGTGTTCGCCTCCGCGCCCCCGAAGCCTTCGTGCGCGAAGCCGCACCCTCTCCATCGAACCCGAAACGACATGGCAGATCGACTCTTCACAACCCGTCGCCGGCTCCTTCATGCCGGGCTGGCGATCGCGGCGGGCGCGGCCGCGCCTCCGGGCTTCACGCTGGCGAGCACGGCCGGTGCCCGCACGTTGCGTATCGGCTATCAGAAAGGACCGCTCAGCCTGCTGAAGGCACGCGGCACGCTGCAGGGCAAGCTCGCGACACTCGGCGTGAACGTCACGTGGACCGAGTTCCCGTCGGGGCCGCCGCAGCTCGAGGCGCTGAACGCGGGATCGATCGACTTCGGCGATGTCGGCGAGGCGCCGCCGATCTTCGCGCTTGCGGCCGGCGCGCCGCTCGTCTACTACGCACAGACGCCGGCCGGCCCCGCGGCCGAGGCCGTGGTCGTCGCGAAGGATTCGCCGGTCAGGACCTTTGCGGACCTGCGCGGCAAGCGCATCGCGCTGGTGAAGGGATCGAACACGCACTTCCTGCTGGTCCGGCTGCTGCAGGCCGCGAAGCTCGACTATGCGGACGTCACGCCGGTCTGGTTGTCGCCGTCCGATGCACGGGCTGCGTTCGAGAACCGCTCGGTCGATGCGTGGATCATCTGGGACCCGTTTCTCGCGGTGGTCCAGCAGGCGTTCGGCGCGCGCATCGTCGCGGACGGCACCGGGCTCGTCGAGAATCGCGGCTACTACTTCGCGTCGCGCACGTATGCGCAGCACAATGCCGACGTGCTGGATGCGGCCGTGTCGGAACTGACGACGATTCAGCGATGGCTCGATGCGAACCGCGCGCAGGGCGCCGCCGAGTTCTCGAAGCTGTGGGGGATCCCGGAGCCGGCCGTGGCGCTCGCGTTTCGCCGCGCGCGCTTCGGCGTCGAGCCCGTCACGCGCAACACGATCGCGTATCAGCAGCGCATCGCGGACGTGTTCTACCGGGCCGGCATCCTGCCGAAACGTGTCGACGTCAGCCAGGCAGCGCCGCTCGCGATCGCGTGACGGCACCGCAGGCCCGGTACGCGATCAACGGCGGAACGGCTGCGCGACGTCGTCCGGAATCGGGCACACGTACGGCCGGCCGCCGCGCCGCTCGACGGTAACCGGAAAACAAAAACGCCACGGATGAAAGTCCGTGGCGTTTCTTGTTGCGCCGGCTTATGGCAAGCGCGTCGGTTGCATATTACTGCGGCTTCGCCCAGAGCGTGCGACCGAAGAACGTCAGCGTGCGATCCCAAGCGATTTGCGACCACACCGGATCGAACTGCGTGGCGGAGATGCGGCCGGGGCCGACAGCCGTTTCGTTCGCGAATGCGTGATGCGCGAGATAGCGATGGAATTCGACACCGACCTTCGCATCGGTCAGCTTCCTTTCCAGCGCGGCGACCTGGTCGATCGCGAAGAATTCATCCTGCGTGGCCCAGTGGCCCATCAGCGGCACCTTGAGCTTCGCCGGATCGAGGTAGTCGAGCGGCGGGAAGCCGTACCACGTGACGCCCGCGTCCGCGTCGGCGAACTGCAGCGACAGCAGCGTCAGCGCGCCGCCCATGCAGAAGCCCGTTACCGCGACGCGCGGCGCCAGCGTCTTCAGATACGTGACGGCGCCGGGAATGTCCTGCGATGCGGCATCGCCGAAATCGAGGCCGGTCATCAGGTGGTGCGCCTCTTCTTCCTCGACCGTCGACTTGCCGCGATACAGGTCGGGCACGAGCGCGAAGTAGCCGCAGCGCGCGAGGCGATCCGCGACGCCGCGGATCTGGTCGTTCAGCCCCCACCATTCCTGGATGACGACGACCGCGGGCGCACCTTCGGTCTTTTCCGGCTTGGCGAGATAGCCCTGCAGTTCCTGGCCGTCCGGGCGGCGAAACGTGATCATGGAACCGGATGCTTGAGACATGAAACCGCTCCTTTTCGAAAAATGCGATGAGTGCGGCATCGGGCCGGCCAGCGGGCGCGGCGACGATCCGGCATGCCGGGCGTCGTGGTTCCGCTCGCGTTCGTTTGGGCCGACGCCGACCACGCGGCCATTCTATGCGCAAACGCCGGATGCCTGCGTGAACGTCGCCGCCCGGCGCGCGAGCGGCAGATGCGCGTCGATCGACGGTTGCGATCCGGTCGCGGAGCGGATGACCGAAAAGCGAACACCCCGCCCCCGATGAACGGGAGCGGGGTGTTTCGTTTGCCGCGCGCGGATCGGAATTCGCGCGCGTGCGTCCGGCTTACTGGCCGAAATAAACGGAGTCGCGGCCGTCCTGCTTGACCGCGATCGCGCGGCCGGCACGCACGCCGGCGGCGGATTGTGCGCCGTAGCCGGTTTCATCCGCGTTCGTCACGCGGGCCTGTGCCGCCTGCAGCGCGCGCGGGTAGTACTGATCGGAGACTTCGGGCTTGTAGCCGGCCTGTTCGAGCTGGACGAGCTCCGCGCGCACCTGGGCACGCGTCAACTGGCCCGACGGGTTCGATTGTGCGAATGCGCCGTACGAGGCGGACAGGGCGGTTGCGGCGACGACAGCGTAGATGAACGACTTCATGATGACCTCCGGTTTCGTTGATTTCGCGCTTCGCTTGTTGCGTTCAGCGGTTGATTGCATCGTAGCGATCGCGTTACCGGTCGGAAATACGCGTTCCAGCGAATCATTATTGCAACTGGGTAAACGATCCGCATGGATTGGTGGTTTTGTCTGATGAGTTTCGGTTTTTTAGAGGCCGGCCTGTCGGGGCACGTGGCATCGGGGCGTCAGTTGCTGTCTTTGGCGTCTCGATGTGGTCGACCGACCGGTGGCCGCGTGACGAACGATTGAGTCGCACTCCGAAGTATTTGAATGCGATCGCCGGCATCGCTTATACCTTATCGCGCATGCCCGCCCGTGTCACTCGGCCATGACTGCCTGCCGCTTCCGGTATTCGGCTGGCGTGATCCCGACGTGCCGGGTGAACGACCGCCTGAGCGTATCGACGTTCGCGAAGCCGCATTTCGCGGCGACCTGTTTCGGTGTGTCGTGCCCGTTCTCGAGCAAGTGGCGGGCCGCCGCGATGCGGGTCGCTTCGACCCACGCGGCCGGCGTCATGCCGACTTCCGCGCGGAACAGTCGCGCGAAGTGGCGCGGGCTCATGCCCGCATGCTTCGCCATGCCGGCCACCGAATGCTCGAGTTCCGGATTCGCCGCGATCCAGCGCTGGACTTCCTGCAGCACCGAACGTCCGGCGGGGCGCGCCTCGCCCTTGCGGCTGAACTGGAGTTGCCCGCCCGGACGCTTGAAGAACATCACCAGTTGCGCGGCGACGCGCCGCGCGATCTCGCGGCCGAGATCTTCCTCGACCAGGGCCAGCGCGAGATCGAGCCCGGCCGTGACGCCGGCGCCGGTGCGCAGCTTGCCGTCGCGTACGTACAGCGCGTCCGCGTCGACGGCGAGCGACGGATAGGCTTCGGCCAGCGCGTCGGCGGCGGCCCAGTGCGTGGTCAGGTGACGCCCTTTCAGCAGGCCGGTGGCCGCGAGGATGAACGCACCGGTGCAGATCGAGCCGTAACGCTTGCTTTGCACGGCGGCCGACCGCAGCCAGGCGAGGACGTCGGTGCGCAGCGCGATCCGGCCGGCATTCGGCGCGCCGGCAACCAGCAGCGTGTCGATGCGCTCCGGGATGTCGGGAGCGATCCAGTCGGGCAGCAGTTGTGCGCCGGATGAACAGCGGATCGGACCGGACTCGCTTGCGATGATCCGCAACGTGTAGAACGGCTTCCCGTATTCGGCATTCGCTTGCGCGAAGACGTCGAGCGGCGCTGAGACATCGAGCAGTTGGACGCCCGGTACGGCGAAAATACCTACGACCTTCAGCATGATCGGTTGCGAGTTGTATCGAACGTGACGCGTGCAGTATAGAGGCGCCGCTGGCCCATGGGGCCGAGCGGCGCAGCACATTTCCGGCGTCATTTTCGCCGCGCGGGCATCATGTCCGCCCGTCGCGCGAAATGGCAGGATTTGACATGATACGTCTATTGAAGACAGCTATCGAACTCCGGAGAATCGAGGGTGTTTTCAATGGAGGTCGATCATGACTGAGAACGTTGCAGGCATCACCATTCCCGATAGCCAACTGACGCGCGAGATCACCGAACTCGTTCGCGATACCGCGTCTCCGTTGCTGTTCCATCATTCCAGCCGCGTCTACTATTTCGCGGCGCTGGCGGGCCAGCGTCGCGGGCTCAAATACGATCCCGAGCTGCTTTACTGCGGCTGCATGTTCCACGACATGGGGCTCACGCACCGGCACAGCAGCGCGTGCGAGCGCTTCGAAGTGGAGGGTGCCAACGCCGCCCGCGATTTCCTGAAGGGCAAGGGTATCTCGCAGCAGGATATCGATGTCGTGTGGACCTCGATCGCGCTGCACACCACGCCGGGGATCCCGCAGCATATGCATCCGGTGATCGCGCTCGTCACCGCGGGCGTCGAAATGGACGTGCTGGGGCTGACGTATCCGGAATACAGCGATGTCGAGCGCGAGGCTGTCGTCCGTGCGCATCCGCGTACGCCGCACTTCAAGGAAGACATCATCCAGGCGTTCTACGACGGAATCAAGCACAAACCCGACACGACGTTCGGCAACGTGAAGGCCGACGTGCTTGCGGACAAGGATCCGCATTTCCATGCCGGCAATTTCTGCAGCGTGATCCGGTCGTCCGCGTGGGCCGGCTAATTTCTATCTGTACTACGAAATATCACTGGCATTGAGCGGGATCGTGTGCGCAACGCGCATCACGATTCCCACAGTATTCAGAAGAACGATCATGTCGGACCCATCGAACGATCGAAAGCTGGCCCATGCGAACGGCGCGCTGGTCAGCGACAACGTCAACATCCAGACGGCCGGCCCGCGCGGTCCCGCGCTGTTGCAGGACGTCTGGTTGATCGAGAAGCTTGCGCATTTCGATCGCGAAGTGATCCCGGAGCGGCGCATGCACGCGAAGGGTGCCGGTGCGCACGGCACGTTTGCCGTGACGCACGACGTCACGCGTTATACGAAGGCGAAGCTCTTCTCGGCAATCGGGAAACAGACGCCGATGTTCGCGCGCTTTTCGACCGTCGCCGGCGAGCGAGGCGCGGCGGATGCGGAGCGCGACATCCGCGGCTTCGCGCTGAAGTTCTATACCGAGGAAGGGAACTGGGACCTGGTCGGCAACAACACGCCGGTGTTCTTCTTCCGCGATCCGCTGCGCTTTCCCGATCTGAGCCATGCGATCAAGCGCGACCCGCGCACGGGGATGCGCAGCGCCGAATGCAACTGGGATTTCTGGTCGCTGCTGCCCGAGGCGTTGCATCAGGTGACGATCGTGATGAGCGAACGCGGCATTCCGCGTTCGTTCCGTCACATGCACGGTTTCGGCAGTCATACGTACAGCCTGCTCGATGCGGCGAACGAGCGCACCTGGGTGAAGTTCCACTTCCGCACGCAGCAGGGGATCGAGAACCTGACCGACGCGCAGGCCGAGGCGCTGATCGCGAAGGATCGCGAGACGCATCAGCGCGATCTCTTCGACAGCATCGAGCGCGGCGATTTTCCGCGCTGGACGCTGTGCATCCAGGTGATGACGGACGCGCAGGCGAAGGCGTTCCGCTTCAACCCGTTCGACCTGACCAAGGTATGGCCGAAGGCCGAGTTTCCGTTGATTCCGTTGATCGAGGTCGGCTACTTCGAGCTCGACCGCAATCCGGACAACTTCTTCGCCGAGATCGAGCAGGCGGCGTTCGCGCCCGCGAACGTCGTGCCGGGGATCGGCTACTCGCCGGACAGGATGCTGCAGGCGCGCCTGTTTTCCTACGGCGATGCGCAACGCTACCGTCTCGGGGTCAATTTCAATCACATTCCGGTGAACGCGCCGAAGTGTCCGTTCCACAGCTATCACTGCGACGGCGCGATGCGTACCGACGGCAATCTCGGCGGCACGCCAGTCGTACTGGCCCAACAGCAAGGGTGTGTGGACGGATCAGCTGCAATTGAACGAACCGCCGCTCGAACTCGACGGTGCTGCCGCGCATTGGGATCACCGCGTCGACGACGATCACTATCAGCAGCCGGGCGACCTGTTCCGGAAGATGAACGCCGGCCAGCGGCAGACGCTGTTCGACAATACCGCGCGACAGATTGCCGGGGTGTCGAAGGACATTCGACAGCGCCACATCAACAACCGCACGAAGGCCGATCCGGCTTATGGGGCTGGCATCGTGGCGGCATTTGCACGACTGGTTGCGGACGCGAAGTAACTGGACGGGCGATGCGGCACAGGTCGCATCGCCCGTCTGCAAGGTACCCGCGCATGGGAGCGTGGGTCGTTACGCTGCCGGATTTTCTACCCGATTCGAGTGTTTCGATGGCTTCCACGCTTTATGACATGGCCGACAGTCCAGGGAGTCGTGATCGGGTTGCAGCAGAAGTTTGGGCGCGCCCATACCGCATGAACGCCACGATCGACGCCCCCGGAGTCTGGCGATGTCGCTGGTGCAGTCCCGGGCGCGTCGACGCCTGGAGGCGGTGCCCTCGAAAGCGAAACAGGCGTAGCGACCACGCTCCGTCGAAGCGTGTTCGAGAACGCTTCGCGAGCACCGCCGCGGGCAGAAGCGACTTAAATCAGTAAAAGAGTTGTTACATGACAATCGCAAGAAGCTCTTTTGGACTTTATATACTGAATAATTGCATCGTCTCACCCGGGCGAATCTTCGATTCGCGACCACCGGAATCTGCTGCCAGACGGACGGGTCGCACCGCTGCCTCCTTTGCCGACTCCTTGGCGGACAAGCCACAGGCGTTTCCCAACCCCGCTCACGCAAGTCTCCGGCAAAACGCCTATAATGATTGGGCAAATTGCCGGAGAAAGGTCATGAGCACCATTGCTTTTCATCCTTCGGGCGTCGCGCATCCGCGTCAGGCCGAATTCACGATTCTCGAGCAGCTCCTGGCGATCCGTGTCCGATCGGGCGCTGATCTTGCCGAGCTGGCGAGCGCACGCGTCGACGTCTCGGTGATCGACCGGCTGTCGGAGCGCGGGCTGAAATCGGACGAGCTGGCCTTCATCATCCCGCGCCGCACGCTGAGTCATCGTCGCCAGGCGCACGAACGCCTGTCGCCGGAGGAATCCGACAAGGCGATCCGCCTCGCGCGCATCGTCGCGCAGGCGACGGCCACGTTCGGCGACCAGGACAAGGCGATGGCGTGGCTGCGCAACGGGCTCGAGCGCTTCGGCGGTCGCACGTCGCTCGACATGGCGAGCACCGAGCATGGCGCGCGGCTCGTCGAAGAGGTCCTCACGCAGATCGACGAGGGGTTCTTCGCTTGACGACGCTGTGGCGGATCAGCAATTACGCCGACCTGAAAGGCATCGGCGGGTTGCGCGCCGGCGGGCGCTGGCATTTTGCCGGGCAGCCCGTCGTGTATCTCGCCGAGCATCCGGCGCTCGCACTGCTCGAGACGCTCGTGCATTTCGAAATCGCTACCGTCGCGCAATTGCCGAGCGGATACCAGTTGCTTCGTATCGAGGTATCCGAATCGGTGGACGTCGCCGAAATCGCGGAAGGGGACGCGCCGGACGACTGGCGCACGAACGTCGACTGGACCCGCAGCGCCGGCACCGAGTGGCTGCACACGCAGCCGAGCGCGCTGCTGCGTGTCCCGAGCGTCGTCGTGCCGCACGCGCACAACTTCCTGCTGAATCCGTTGCATCCCGCCGCGTCCGAGGTCCGCGTCGCGGAAGTCATGCAATCGCCGTACGACACCCGGATTCTGCGGCTGATCGAGTCGAAGCCGGGCGAATAGGGAACAAAAAGGAATCGGGCTCGTGCCGTGCGCCGGATCAACGCTCGTGCGCGGCGCGATCCGCGGCCGCATCGGGCGGCAGCGTTTGCCGGATGCGCGTGACCGTTCGCGTACTGACGAGACCGAGCATGGCGCTGACATCGGCGTGCGCGTGGCCGGCGAGCAACTGGCGGCGCGCATACGTGTTGCGCAGCACGCGCGGGCTCATGTCCGCTGCGTGGAAACCGATCGAGGTCAGCGCGTCGCGCACCACGAGCAGCAGAAACATGTCGTTCATCGTGCCACCGCCGCGCGGCGCGGGAAACAGCAGCGCCGATGCCGGTGTATCTGCGGAGCGCGTACGCCATGCCGCGAGCGGTGCCAGCGCGAACGCGGCAAGTTCGATCCGGCGCGCCGGCCGCGCGCGATCGCGCGGCACGGACAGCGACGGCGGCAGCGCGTCGAGATCGGGTGCGTCATGCGTCGTCGCGCGAATCTCGGCGGACGTGATGCCGCTCGCGAGCAGCAGCGCGACGATCGCGCGATTCCGGCAATCGGCCGGCGTGTCGTCCGGTTGCGGTTGCACATGGCGCTGCAGCGCCGCGTCGGCGTCGAGCGGCAGGTAACACGGTTCGGGTTCGCCGGCCGGCCACGCGAGATGGCGCGTCGTCCGGCCGGCCGGATGAATCGTCCGCACGCCGGTGTCGACCAGATGCCGGCCCAGCCGGTCGATCAGCTTCGCGTAGCGCACGCGCGTCGATGTGCCGGGCGCGCAGGTGCGCTCGAGTTCCGCCAGGAAGGCCGCGACGTGGTCGGGCCCGAACGTGGCCAGCGACACGCGGTGCGCGATCAAATGGCGCAGGAACCGTTCGAACATCGCGACGTGCTGCACGACCGAGCGCGGCGCGAACGGCCGGCGGCCGGCGCCGGTTGCGGCGGTTTCCTGCCATGCGCGAAAGGCGCCGACGGGGTCGTGAATCCAGCGATTCGTATCCATCCACGATTTATAGCCGGACGCGATGACGCCGGCAATCGTCCCGATGTCCATCTCCATCCGGCCGCCTCGTGCGATGGAACCGGCGCGTCAGCGCGCGACACGCGTCTCGTCGACGCCGTCGTTGTGCATCGGCAGGTGAACGAGCACGAGCAGCAGCGTGATGAAGACGCGGAACGCATTCGGCATGCCGGTCCATTGCTTCGACATCCCCATCCCGAACCATTCGCCGCCGACCGACATGAACCCGGCCTGCCACGTGAGGAAGCCGACCGTCTGGTCGGTGATCGCATCCGACCTGGCTGCGCGGAACACCGCATCGTTGGCGCGTCGCGCGCGCAGTAGCCGGATTCTGCACATTCGGCGTCCACCGTTACTTGCCGTCGCCATTACGCGTCGCGCGAGGGTGCCTGCGCCGCAGGCATTCCCGCGCGCGTCTGTTCGCTGAACCGCGCGAGTGCGGCGAACGCCAGTTGCGTCGCGATGGCTGCGAGCGTGCCGGCCGCCATGCCGTTGCCGAGCACGATCTGCACGGGCGCGCCGAAATGGCGATACAGGTTCGGCACCACGATCGGTGCGAGGCCGACGACGAGCGCGGCCGCGAGCGTGTACTGGTTGGCGCGCGCATGCAGGTCGACGCTGGCGAGCAGCCGGATGCCCATCACGCCGATCATCGCGAACACGACCAGTGCGGTGGCGCCGACCACGGCGGCCGGAATCGCGTACGCGAGCCGCGGGAGCGTCGCGATGACGATGTTTCTCGAGTTCTTCTCCGACGCGATGGAGCACGGTTTCGTGCGCGACGGACGAGCGGCCGGCAAGCGCCGCCGGGCGGCAAGGTAACGACACCGGATCACGATACCGGCCGCGCACCCGCATTGCGCGCAGTGCAGCAAGCGAACCCGTATGCCGGTTCGTTGGCGTTGCACACGCAACGGTCACCCGCATTGCTTCATTTCCTTATTGCGGAAAAAAATTTGTTCATGGGACTATCGAACGCGTTGTCCGCGCACCGAGGGGGGCGCAGGCAGCGCGATGCCCATCGCAACGACCTAAAAGAACATCGACAGACAATGAACAGAACAGCGATTTTCCCGTATGCGTCCGCGTTGCTCGCGGCCGCCCTGTTGAGCGCATGCGGCGGCGACGTCGAGAACGAAGCGGGCCGCACGCCGACACCTTCGACCGACACGAGCTGCCTCGCGGTCGACAACAGCGGCGCGACGGTCGTGGTGGGCTCGAACCAGCCGGGCGATCCGTCGCTGCCGGAAGCGTCGTCGGGCTATCGCACCGGGATGAAGCCCGTCTACGCGAAGACCTACCTGGTGGCCACGTCGAATGCTTACGCGAGCGCGGCCGGCTGCGCGGTGCTGAAGAAAGGCGGCACGGCCGCCGACGCGGCGGTCGCCGTGCAGGCCGTGCTCGGCCTGACGGTGCCCGAGGCGACGGGCCTCGGGTCGGGCGGCGTGCTGCTCTACTACGATGCGCGCGGCAAGACGCTGCAGGCGTACGACGGCCGGGAAACCGCGCCGGCCGCCGCAACGGAGAACTATCTGCGCTACGTCGACGACACGACCGACCATTCGGCGCCGCTGCCGAACGCGCGCGCCAGCGGCCGCTCGATCGGCACGATCGGTGTGCCGCGGCTCATCGAGGCGCTGCAGCAGGATCACGGCCGGTTGCCGTGGCAGAACCTGTTCGGCGATGCGATCACGCTCGCGACCAACGGCTTCCCGATCGGCGGCCGGCTCGCCGACGCGATCGCGGCGAACGCAGCGAACCTGAAGCGCGACCCCGACGCCGCCGCGTATTTCCTGAATGCCGACGGCTCGCCGAAGACGCTCGGCACCGTGCTGAAGAACCCCGCGTACGCGCATACGCTGACGCTGATGGCGCAGTCGGGTGCGAATGCGCTGTACACGGGGCAGATTGCGCAGGACATCGTCGCGAAGATCGCGACGACGAAGGGCGCGGACGGTTCGACGCTCACTCCGGGCAAGACGACCGTCGCGGATCTGGCCGCTTATCAGGCGAAGCGCCGCGAACCCGTATGCACGACCTATCGCAGCTACTGGGTGTGCGGGATGCCGCCGCCGTCGTCGGGCGGTATCGCGGTCGCGTCGGCGCTCGGCATTCTCGAGAACTTCGACCTGAGGCCGCTGAAGCCGACGGCGATCGATCTCGAAGGTGGCAAGCCGACCGTCGCGGGCGTGCACCTCGTCACCGAGGCCGAACGGCTCGCGTATGCCGACCGCGACAAGTACGTGGCCGATACGGATTTCGTGCCGCTGCCGGGCGGCACGTGGGACACGCTGCTGAACAAGCCGTACCTGAAATCGCGCGCGGCACTGATCGACACGACCAAGAGCATGGGCACCGCGCAGCCCGGCAATCTCGGCGCCGTGCCGCTCGGTGTCGACACGACGCTGATCGAGCACGGCACGAACCAGTTCACGATCGTCGACGGCGACGGTAACGTGCTGAGCGCGACGACGACGGTCGAGTCGAGCATGGGCTCGTTCCACATGACCAACGGCTTCCTGCTGAACAACCAGTTGACCGACTTTTCCGCGAACCCGGTCGACAGCGCCGGCAATCCGGTGGCCAACCGCCTGCAGCCGGGCAAGCGGCCGCGCAGCTCGATGGCGCCGACGATCGTGTTCGGGCAGGCCGCTGACGGTTCGCGCGGCGCTTTCGTGATGGCGACCGGTTCGCCGGGCGGCGGTACGATTCCGCAATATGTGGTCAAGACGCTGGTCGGTGCGCTCGACTGGGGGCTCGATGCGCAGCAGTCCGCGGGGCTCGTCGATTTCGGCGCGAGCAACAGCCCGACGACCACGATCGGCGGCGAGCATCCGAACGTCAATGCGGCCAACAACGGTGCGAACGATCCGCTGATCACGGGGCTGCTCGCGCTTGGGCACAAGGTGTCGACCGCCGCGCAGGCGAGCGGTGTCAACACCGTGATGCGCGTGACGGTCGGCCAGTCGCCCGCGTTGCAGGGCGGCACCGATCCGCGTCGCGAAGGCGTCGTGCTCGGCGATACGTTCCGGCCGTAACCGGGCGGAACGCGCACGGCCCCGATCTGCCTGTATCTGCCAACAGGCGATCGGGGCCGTGTTTCTTGAAGAGGTTGCAATGACGAATGCGCACCTGCTTGAACTGGACGCAATTCTGTCGGCGCCGGGTTTTTTCGATTTCCTCGGCGATGTCGATTGCGACAGCGCGCTGGACAGGCGCGACGCCGAGCCGTTCGATGCGCAGTGGATGGCGGCATTCGACGCAATCGACGGCGATCCGGGTACTGCGATCGACAGGCCGGCAGTGGACGCATTGCGGGAAAAGGCGTTCAAACTGGCCTTCAGTGCATCGGGCAACGCGGGCGTGGCGGCGTGCGTGTCCGACGATATCGACCTGATCGCGAGGAGCCGGTTGTCGGGCCGCACCGACGGCTGGCCGACACGCATACTTTGGGATGCTTATAAAAACGGCCGGTTTCCCTGCTAGCCGTTTCGCGTGCGTGGTTTACCGATGCGTGGCGATCGGGCGAATCATGATCGCGGGGTGACCCGCGCCGCACGCCACCGGGTTCGCGCCTGCACGCCGGCGAGTACGCCGCCCGTTCCGCCGGAACCCCGATTGTCAAACAGTGTGAGTCAATCGTCAGCATTTGCAACGGAAGTAACAGTCCCTGCAAATCAATCGTTTTGCCCGTCGACGCCGCTACATTAGCTCCACCTGCCGCACTTCGCGGTGAGGCATGCGACAAGCCGCACGAAGGCGGCCCGCAGCAACAACGTCTTTTGGGGAGAATGACCATGAACAAGATTCGTACGATTCTGCTGGGTGCCGCACTGACGGCGATGGCGACGTCGGCTGCTTTCGCACAGACGGCCCAGACCGGCGCAGAGGGTTCCGCAGGCGTCGGCGCACAGGTCCAGACGCCGCTGCTCGGCGGCGGCGTGGGCGTGCAGGCTGGCGCCGGCGCGAATGCGGCAGGCTCGGGTTCGGGCGCAGGCAACCTCGTCGGCGGCGCGCTGAATGGCGTCGGCAAGACGGTCGGCGGCGTCGGCGCGGCAGCCGGCAATGCGGTGGGCGGCGCGACCCAGGCGGTGGGTTCGGCAGCCGGCACGGCGAAGGATGCCGCGGCATCGGCCGTACACTCGACGAAGTCGCACGTGAAGCACGTCGCAGGCACGGCGAAGAGCCACGCGCAAGGCGCGGTGTCGACGGCAGGCGACGTCGCGGGCGGCGCGAAGGCGAAGGCCGGCGAAGCGCTCGAAGGCGCGACGAACTCGGTGCAGGGCGGTGCATCGGTCGGCTTGAAGGGTTCGGCGTCGGCGCAAGGCGGCGCGCTGTAAGCAGCACGCAACCCGTCACGGCCCGGCCCGCTTCGATGCGGGCCGGGCCGTTTTTTTATCGGCGCGCGTAGCGCGTCGTTCGACGGTCCTCGAAATACAGTGATGCGTCGGTGTTCGTCGCGAATCCGACGACGCGATGCGCGCGGCCGCGCTGCCGGATGCCCCGGGCACGAGTCCGCGACAGGTGACGTGCGCAGCCCCTGCCCATTGCCCGTTCGCCATGCTTAAATAGCGGGGCTCCCGGTTGCCGGGCCGCCGCGATGGCAGCGCCGGCCGACGCGGGCAAGCATGTCCGATCGACATCGTGACGACAGACGACACCAAAATGCCGTTCCGGCCAGACCGGCGCGGTCCGATAACATTCCGAGGCATCACGTCATGACCATCCTGTTCCGTCTTTTTGCGCTCGCCTGCGCGCTGTGGCTGGCCGCCTGTGCAGCGCCGCCCCCGCCGTCCCCCAGTACCGCCGCGTCCGCCGCCGCACCGGACGCCAGCGAACGCCGCGGGCTCGGTACCGCGTGGGGCGAGCCGGTGCGATCCGAAACCCGCAATGTCGAATTCGAACGCGCGGATCCGGCGAAGCCGACGGATCTCGCGTCGGTCTACTACAACGACGCGCTGCCCGGACATCCTCCCGCATCCCAGGTGCGCCGGCTGCCGACCCGCGTCGCGCTTGCGAACGGCGACATCGCCCTGTCGTTTACGGACGAGAAGGGCGTGCCGCTGCGCCTTGCGCGCAGCAACGGCCGCTGGCACATGGCGGGCGTCGAGGGTTCGCGCTACATGATCGTGCTGCGCAACCAGGGGCGCCGCACGTTCGAAGTCGTGTCGACCGTCGACGGGCTCGACGTGCTGTCGGGGCGGCCGGGCAGTTATACGAACGGCGGTTACGTGCTGTATCCGGGCCGCACGCTGACGATCGAGGGCTTCCGCAAGAGCCGCGACGAAGTCGCCGCGTTCCGCTTCGCGGCGGTGCCCGACAGCTATGTCGCGAACTCGAAGTACGGCGATGCCGCGAACGTCGGCGTGATCGGCGTCGCGTTGTTCGCGAAGAAGGAGAACGACGAGGAAGCGCTGCGCCGCAACGCGAATCCGTTTCCCGGCAACGACAACGGCTTTGCGCCGCCGCCCGTGCCGCGCGGCGAGTAATGGCACACGGCGGATCGGCCGCGTTCGTCGCGACGAACGATGCCCGCGGCCCGATCCGGAAACGGTATCGCCCGGGTGGCATGCCGGCGCATACGACGAACCCCACGACGATCCCGCGCGATCCATGCGAATACGAAACACCCGGACGATATCGATTGCGTCGAGGGCCGCGGCGCTGGCGCTGTCGGTTTCCAGCGTGTCGGTTGCATGTGCCGAAACGCTGGCACCCGAATCGGTGCGTCTCGCCAACGGCCATGCGATCGAATGGGCGCGCCCGAGGTTGCTCGATGTCGACGCAACTGGCAAAAGGACCTCCGCGCTGAGCGTGCCGGCCGCGCTTCGGCGCGCACTGGCCGATGCATCGAGCGTCGCATTTCCATCGAACCGTTCGCAGCGGATCGACGGTAACGACTATGTGCTGGTCGTCGTCAACCGTTCGTCGAACAGCCGTCCGACCGGATATTGCGGTGCGGGCGAAGAAGGGGCGTTGTACGTGCTGGAACTGCGCGGCGCCCGTGCGGTGCCGCGTTTTTCGCTGCCGGTTCAAAGCTGTCTCGACTCCGTTTCGCTCGAAACCGACGGCGGCGCACAATCGCCGTATCTGGCGATCGCGTGGCGCGACGCACCGGCCGGCATCGACATCCGGTGGGAGTATCTCGCGCACGGCGGCGCAACGCATCGCGTCTATCGTTTCGTGAACGGCACGTTTGCCGAGGTCGAGGTTCCGCGGTAACACGGTCGCGCCACGGCACAATGGCCGTTCGAATTCGCATCGCGTGCTTCCCCTCCATCCGGATCGACGGAGAACCCCATGTCGTTACCCGCTTTCAGGTACCATCCCGACCCGCTGGCAACCGGCAGCGTGATCCGGTCGGACGCGCGCTGCGTATGCTGCGGCGACGCGCGCGGCTACGTCTACGCCGGCCCCGTGTATGCGGTCGACGAGTACGAGCAGTGCATCTGCCCGTGGTGCGTCGCCGACGGTTCGGCGCATGCGCGGTTCGATGCAAGCTTTACCGACACGTACGGTATCGGCGGCGGCGAATGGGACGCGGTGCCCGAAGCAGTCGTCGACGAGATCGCGTATCGCACGCCGGGCTTTCAGGGCTGGCAGCAGGAACGGTGGTGGACCCATTGCGGCGATGGCGCGCAGTTCATCGGCCGCGCGGGCGCCGACGAACTGAACGCGCATGGCCCGCAGGCCGTCGCGTCGATCCGGGCGTCGGCCGGGCTCGACGAGGGCGCCGACTGGGCCCGTTTTTTCGCTGCGCTCGACAAGGACGGCTCGCCGACTGCTTATGTGTTTCGCTGCATCCGTTGCGGCGAGCTCGGCGGCTACCAGGATTGCGATTGATGGCCAGGCCTGCGCGAGCGGCGTCGCCCCTTCGTCATGAAACAGAGGAATCTTCGTGAAGTTCATCCACGCGGCAGACATTCACCTTGACAGCCCGTTGCACGGCCTGAGCGCGTATCCCGACGCACCGGCCGCGCAGTTGCGCAACGCGTCGCGCGAGGCGCTGCGGCAACTCGTGGATCGCGCGATCGAAGAGGAAGTCGCGTTCCTCGTGATCGCCGGCGACCTGTATGACGGCGACTGGAAGGATCACAACACCGGCATCTTCTTCGGCCAGCAGATGGGGCGCCTGCGCAAGGCCGGCATCCGCGCGTTCGTCCTCGGCGGCAACCACGATGCCGAAAGCGAGATGACGAAGAAGCTGACGCTGCCCGACAACGTCACCGTGTTCGGCCACCGCAAGCCGGAAACCCACAAGCTGCCGGAATTCGACGTCGCGCTGCACGGGCAGAGCTTCAAGGACAAGGCCGTCGTCGACAATCTCGCGATCGGTTATCCGGACCCGGTGCCCGGGTACTACAACATCGGCGTGCTGCACACGGCCCTCGAAGGTTATGCGGCGCACGCGAACTATGCGCCGTGCACGCTGGCCGAACTGCACGCAAAAGGCTACGACTACTGGGCGCTCGGCCACGTGCACGAATTCCAGCAATGGACGGGGCCGTCCACCGTCGTGTTTCCCGGCAACCTGCAGGGGCGCCATATCCGCGAGACGGGCCGTCGCGGCGCGGTGCTCGTGACGGTCGAGCAAGGCCGCACACAGGTCGAGCGCCTGTATCTCGACGTGTTGCGCTGGGAAGCCGTGCCGGTCGACGCATCCGATTGCTTCACGGTCGCCGACCTGTCGAGAAAGATCGGCCAGTCGCTGGAGGCGCTGCTGACCGTCGACGGTCACGTGCCGCGCGCGGTGCGCGTGACGGTCACGGGGCGCACACCCGCGCATGGGCTCTTTTTCGGTCGCGCGCCGCAGTTGCGCGCGGAGGTGCTGAACCAGATCGGCATCATCGGCAACGAGCGGCTTTGGCTGGAGAAGGTCAGGCTCGCGACGTCCGCCGCCGATCATCAGCAGGGCGAGAGCGAGCAACTTGAAGCGCTGGAGGATCTGAAGCAGATCCTGGCCGAAGCCGCGCACGATCCGGATTTCCTCGCGCTGCTCGAACGCGACCTGAAGCCGTTCGTCGGCAAGGTGCGCAGCGATGTGAAGGAGGAAGTGCCGTTGCTGACGATGGCGCGCGCGGGCGAGCTCACGGCGCTGGTCGAGCAGGTCGGTCCTGCGCTGCTCGCGCGGCTGGCAAGGGGGGAGTAAACGATGCGCATCAGCCAGCTCGATCTGATCAAGTACGGCAAGTTCACCGACGAAACGCTGCGGTTCCCGTCGGCCGGCGAGGATTTTCATGTGATCGTGGGGCCGAACGAGGCCGGCAAGTCGACGATCCGCACGGCCGTGTCGGAGCTGCTGTTCGGGATGAAGCTGCAGACGCCGCTCGATTTCCTGCACAGCACGCCCGAACTGCGGATCGGCGGTGTGCTCGAAAACGGCACGGGCGAACTCGCGTTCCACCGCGCGCGGGGGCGCAGTCCGTTGCGCACGCCTGCCGACGACAGGCTGCCCGACGACTATCTGGCCGCGATCCTCGACGGCGCGACGCGCGAGTTCTTCGAGCAGATGTTCGGACTCGATCACGGGCGGCTGGTCGACGGCGGTCGCAGCATTCTCGACGCATCCGACAAGCTAGGCCAGGTGTTGTTCGAATCGGCCGCCGGTGTCGGCAGTCTCGGGCCGGTGCGCGAGGAGCTCGACGCGCGTTCGATCGAGCTCTGGGCGCCGCGCCGTAGCGGCAGCGCGTTTGCGCTGGCAGAAACGTCGTTCAACGAAGCCGTGACCGAACTGAAGACGGTCCAGGTGCGCACGCGCGACTGGGTCGATCGCAAGGACGCGCGCGAAGCGGTCGAACAGCAGATCGAGCACGCGCGCGCGGAGCAGCGCCAGCTCGAAGCGCTGCGCTCGAAGCTCGAACGCGTGCGGCGGCTGGCGCCGTATCTGAAGGAGTTGACGGTCAAGGATGCGGCGTTGGCCGAACTCGGCGAGGTCGTCGAGTTGCCGCCGACCGCGTATGCGGATTTGCTGAAGGCGCAGGGCGATCTCGCGGCCGAACAGAAGGTGCTCGAAGAACGGCGTACCGACCTGCTCGCGAAACGGCAGGCGCGTGATGCGATCGATGCCGACGCCGACACGCTGGCGCTCGAAGCCGACATCGAAGCGCTCGATCGGTTGCGCGGCGCCTGCATGAATCACGCGCAGGATCTGCTGCTGCTCGGCGCCGACGTCGAGCGGCACCTGTCCGCCGCGTTTTCGGCGGCCGCCCAGCTCGACTGGCCGACGGACGAAGCGTCGCTGCGCGCGTCGCTACCGACGGCGCTGTCGCTGAAGACCGTCGCGAACCTGCTGCGCGAACACGGCGCGCTGCACCAGGCGCTCGCCGGCGCGCGCGAATCGCTCGACGAACGCACGCGCGAGCTTGCGCAGGTGCAGGAGCAACGGGCGCGCCTGTCGACCGTCGACGTGCCGGAAGCGCTGCGCGCGGCGCTCGCCGATGCGCAGGGCTTTCGCAACAGCGGCCAGCGCGAACAGGCGCTCGAACACGAAATCGCTGCCGCCGAACGCACGCTGTCCGGCGCGCTCGATGCGCTCGGCCAATGGCGCATGCCGGTCGACACGCTGCGCGCGCTCGACGTACCGTCGGCGGCGCGGCTCGGCGCGTTGCTCAAGGAAGACAGCGAGCGCGCAAGCGCGGCTGCTGCCGCACGCGACGCGCGGGACGGCGCGCTCGAAGAGCTCGAGCGGCTCGAGCTGCAGGAGAAGCATTTCGCGGAGAACCACAAGGTCGTCACGACCGCCGACGTGCTGGCGGCGCGTGCGCGACGCGACGGCGCATGGGGCGATATCCGCAGCGGCGCCGTCGATCTGGCAACGGGCGCCCCGGCGGTCGACGACGCGATTCGCCTGGCCGACGAACTCGTCGATGCGCAACTCGGCGCCACGCAGGCGGCGGCGATGCTGCAATCGTTGCGTCAGCAGGTCGAATCCGCGCGAGCCGGCGTGTCGCGCAGGCAGGCTGCGCTGGACGAGCGTGAACGCGAGCTGGCCGCGCACCGCGACGCATGGGCCGAACTCGCGGCGACGGCCGCGGTACCCGGCATGCCGCTGGCGGCGATGGGCGACTGGCTCGCGAAGCGCGACGCGGTGTTCGCCGCGCAGGTCGATCTCGGCCGTCAGCGTCGCGAATTCGACACGATTCGCGACGCGCGGAGCGGCGCCGAAGCCGCGCTGCGTTCGGCGCTGCACACTGTGTCGCGAGGCGGCGAGACGGACGGACTGGCAGCGCTCGTCGCCATCGCCGAAACCTTCGTGCAGTCGGCCGAGAAAGCGATCGCGCAGAAGGACGGCCTCGACGATCGCGCGCGGGAAGCCGATCGCGGATGCGCGACGGCGCAGTCGCGGGCCGGCCACGCGCAAGCAGCCTACGACACGTGGCACGCGCAATGGCGCGACGCGCTGGCCGACGCGAAACTTTCCGCGAGCGCGGTGACGCTGGCCGCGGCGGAAGGCGCGCTCGGGCTCGCGAACGCGGTGGCGGCCGAACTGGCCGATGCCGATGCGCCGCGCAACCGGATCGCCGCGATCCGCGCTGAACTGGCCGCGCTCGAGGCCGGCGCGCGGCGGCTTGCCGAAGCGCTTGCGCCGGAATGGCTGACGAGCGGCGACTGGCCGGACGTAGCGCGCCGGCTGACGATGCGTCTCGCGGCCGCCAGGGAAATCGCGCGCGCGATCGCGCGTGCCGACGAGGCCATGCGGCAAGCCGACGGCAAGGTCGCGGACGCAGCCGCCGCGGTGGCCGGTGCCGATGCGCGCATCCAGCCGCTGCTTCATCTGGCCGGCGTGGCGTCGATCGACGCGGCGCTGCCGCTGGCCGAACGCTCGGATCGCCAGCGCCAGCTTCGGCAGGCGGTCGATGCCGCGCACGAGGCGCTGGTGCGCGACGGCGACGGGCTGTCCCGTTCGGCCGTCGAGGCGGAGGTCGCGGAACAGGACATTGCCGACGTGCCGGCGCGTCTGGAGGCGGTGAAGCAGTCGCTGGGCGATGTCGGCAAGCGACTGAACGAGCTTTCACGGCAGCAGGTCGTGGCGGACCAGGCGTTCGGCGCGATCGACGGCCAGGCCAACGCGGCCGTCGCCGAATCGAAGCGGCAGGAAGCGCTGGCGGCGATGGGCGACGCGGCCGAACAGTATCTGGAGGCGGCCACCGCGAGCCGGTTGCTGAAGTGGGCGACGGATCGCTATCGAGACCAGAAGCAGGGGCCGATGCTCCGGCGGGCGGGCGAGATCTTCGCCGGGCTCACGCTGGGCGAATTCGCGAAGCTGACCGTCGATGCCGAACGGACGCCGCCGGCGCTGTATGCGCGGCGCACGAAGGGAACGTCGGTCGAGGTCGCCGGGTTGAGCGAAGGGACGCGCGACCAGTTGTTCCTCGCGCTGCGGATCGCGGCGCTGGAGTTGCAGCTCGGCAGCAGGACCGCGCTACCGTTCGTTGCCGACGACCTGTTCATCAACTTCGACGATGCGCGCGCGAAGGCCGGGCTCGACGCGCTGCGCGATCTGTCGACGCGAACCCAGGTACTGTTTCTGACGCACCACGATCACCTGCTGCCGCTCGTGAAGGACGTATTCGGCGCGCGGGTCAACGTGGTCGAGCTGCAGCGCGTGCCGGCCGGCGCGTGATGCGGGGTGTGCGGGGATGCCGGTGCGCGGGAAGGGTCATCGTGTGCAGGTAGTATGTGCGGTTCCGAAACGCACGCGGCCGGTTCTGCCGGTCGCGGGACTGGCCACACGAGGGGGGAACATGAAAAAGCTGGTAGCTGCCATCGCGTTCGCGGCGGACAAGCATCGCAATCAGCGGCGCAAGGACGAAGAAGCGTCGCCGTACATCAATCATCCGATCGCGCTCGCCGACGTGCTGGCCAACGAAGCCGGCGTCGAGGACGAGCGTGTGATCGTCGCTGCCGTGCTGCACGACACGGTCGAGGATACGGAGACGAGCGAGCAGGAACTGCTGCGGCTGTTCGGCAAGGACGTGGCGGACATCGTGATGGAGGTCACCGACGACAAGTCGTTGCCGAAGGACGAGCGCAAGCGCCTGCAGGTCGAGCATGCGGCGACCATCAGCCGGCGTGCGAAGCTCGTGAAGCTGGCCGACAAGATCTGCAACCTGCGCGACATCGCGCGGCATCCGCCCGCGGACTGGCCGCTCGAGCGCAAGCAGGCGTACTTCGACTGGGCGAAGTCGGTCGTCGACCCGATGCGCGGCGTGCATCCTGGTCTCGAGGCGATCTTCGACGCCGCGTACGACGCACGGCCGGCCGACTGAGGCGCCCGCATGCGATCGACCCGATCCATCGGATCCGCCGCGCGGCAATCGGCTGCCGTGGCGGGGGTCGACGTCGGGGGCGACAAGAAGCTATGCGATCTCGTGATCCTGCGCGGGTCGACGGTCGTCTGTCGCGAACGGCGGATCCCGCCCGAGGCGTTGCCTGCGCTGTGTCTGGCCCATGACGTCATGGCCGTCGGTGTCGACGCACCGAGCCTCTGGTGGGCGGGTGCCGGACGCCGGGCAGCCGAACAGGCGCTCGCGCGCGAACGGATCTCGTGCTTTCCGACGCCGTCGCGGGAGCAGGCTGTCGCGAGCACGTCGGGCTTCTTCGACTGGATGTTCATCGGGGAGCGCGTGTATCACGCGCTCGCGGACACCTATCCGTTGCTGACCGGCGCGCGCTATGCGGGCGGGCGCGCGAGCTTCGAAACCTATCCTTACGCGATTACCTGCGCGATGCTGGGCAAGGCGGTTGCGTCGGCGAAGCAGAAGCGCAACCAGCGCCGGCAATTGCTGGAACGACTGGGGATCGACGTGTCGACGCTGCAATCCGTCGATGCGCGAGACGCGACCCTGTGCGCGCTGACGGCGCAATACGTCATCGACGGGAACGCGCATGCGTATGGCGATGCGGAGGGCGGATATATCCGTGTGCCGATCGTGAGCGAGACGATCGTGCTCGACTCGCTGTAGTTGCCGGTTGCCGCGCGCGGTGATCGCAGGACGGTTGCCACGACACGGTGAGCTTTTGCGGGAGAGGTGCGGTCTGCCTGACGTTGACGGAGTCAGGCAGGGATTGTCGACCGACAAACATGAGGATGGTGGGCGCACACGACATGAAGCCGGTGCGCCGCGCGATCCCGAGCGGCGCTGCTCAATCCTCGAGGATTGATTTCGGCACGCTGGACAGATCGCAGGCTTGCGCTTGTTCGAAGCAGTCTTCCGCGTCGTCGATCATCACGACTGCGACATCGATCAGTTCGTCGAGCCGTTGCAGCAGCGATTCACGCCACTCGATGTCTTCGTCGCGCTCGGGCGTCTTGTCCATCTGCTCGATGATCGAGTCGGCCGTCTGCAGGAAAGGAATCGCCTGCTGATAGTTTTCGATCGAGACCATTGCCGCATTGCGTGCGCCGACGAGCCGTTCGCGATGCTCGTCCGCGAGTTCGGATTCGCCGCTGATCCGCGGTAATACATCCGAGATGCGTTGCAGAAGCGGCGGAGCCTGTTCTTCAAGCAGGATGGCGCGCTCGCGCAGCGCTGCATATTCGTCGCGAAGATCGGCGTCGCCGGGTTGAGTGGTGCTGTCCATCGTCGATGTGAGTACGTGGTTCGGTCGCGGCATGATACTCGACAGCGCGAACCCCCTAGTCTGTTCCGCAGGATGGGTTGCGAAACGCATGAAGGCGCGAACGCGCGGTGTTGCAGCCGGGCGGCGTGACATCGCGTTCGGCGGCCCGGTGATTGGCGGGGATGCGAACCCGGAGCGTGCTCAGGCACGTCGAGCCGCTTTCGGCCTATAGATAGGAGGAAAGCGACGCGTGCCCCGTATCCATAGAGAGCGGCTCACGTTGCGACACCCGGTCCGTCGAGCCCCAAGCCAGCGTGCGCGCGAGCGCACGGTGGCTTTTTCAAGATATTTTCACAAAGGGGCTTGCGCGAAGGGGACGGGCTGCATAGAATCACGCCTCTTTCGCGCTCACGGAAACGCGGCGCGGGAGAGGGAAGCGGAGTCGGTGGTGTGCAGCAGGTTGGGCGCACGGCTGGCGACGGAAGATGGACCCCGCAGTCGCAACGAAGTCGTTCAGAAAGTTGTTGACGCGCTGCGAAACACGGTTCATAATCTCGCTTCTCTGCTGCTGAAAACGCAGCGCTGCCGGGAAACGAAGCCAACGCCGAATTTCTCGCAGAACCGCTCTTTAAAAATTAACAGCCGATAAGTGTGGGCGCTTGATGGAAGCGAGCTGATCTTCGGATCAGATAGCGAAAGTATCAAGAGTCTCACACTAAAGTAAGTCAGGTTTATGAAGTGATTCATATACCTGTCAGCTTTGAGTGAGCGACCGGTTCGAAAGAACCGAAAACAGTAACAGGTTTAAACTGAAGAGTTTGATCCTGGCTCAGATTGAACGCTGGCGGCATGCCTTACACATGCAAGTCGAACGGCAGCACGGGTGCTTGCACCTGGTGGCGAGTGGCGAACGGGTGAGTAATACATCGGAACATGTCCTGTAGTGGGGGATAGCCCGGCGAAAGCCGGATTAATACCGCATACGATCTACGGATGAAAGCGGGGGACCTTCGGGCCTCGCGCTATAGGGTTGGCCGATGGCTGATTAGCTAGTTGGTGGGGTAAAGGCCTACCAAGGCGACGATCAGTAGCTGGTCTGAGAGGACGACCAGCCACACTGGGACTGAGACACGGCCCAGACTCCTACGGGAGGCAGCAGTGGGGAATTTTGGACAATGGGCGAAAGCCTGATCCAGCAATGCCGCGTGTGTGAAGAAGGCCTTCGGGTTGTAAAGCACTTTTGTCCGGAAAGAAATCCCTGGTTCTAATACAGCCGGGGGATGACGGTACCGGAAGAATAAGCACCGGCTAACTACGTGCCAGCAGCCGCGGTAATACGTAGGGTGCGAGCGTTAATCGGAATTACTGGGCGTAAAGCGTGCGCAGGCGGTTTGCTAAGACCGATGTGAAATCCCCGGGCTCAACCTGGGAACTGCATTGGTGACTGGCAGGCTAGAGTATGGCAGAGGGGGGTAGAATTCCACGTGTAGCAGTGAAATGCGTAGAGATGTGGAGGAATACCGATGGCGAAGGCAGCCCCCTGGGCCAATACTGACGCTCATGCACGAAAGCGTGGGGAGCAAACAGGATTAGATACCCTGGTAGTCCACGCCCTAAACGATGTCAACTAGTTGTTGGGGATTCATTTCCTTAGTAACGTAGCTAACGCGTGAAGTTGACCGCCTGGGGAGTACGGTCGCAAGATTAAAACTCAAAGGAATTGACGGGGACCCGCACAAGCGGTGGATGATGTGGATTAATTCGATGCAACGCGAAAAACCTTACCTACCCTTGACATGGTCGGAATCCTGCTGAGAGGCGGGAGTGCTCGAAAGAGAACCGATACACAGGTGCTGCATGGCTGTCGTCAGCTCGTGTCGTGAGATGTTGGGTTAAGTCCCGCAACGAGCGCAACCCTTGTCCTTAGTTGCTACGCAAGAGCACTCTAAGGAGACTGCCGGTGACAAACCGGAGGAAGGTGGGGATGACGTCAAGTCCTCATGGCCCTTATGGGTAGGGCTTCACACGTCATACAATGGTCGGAACAGAGGGTTGCCAACCCGCGAGGGGGAGCTAATCCCAGAAAACCGATCGTAGTCCGGATTGCACTCTGCAACTCGAGTGCATGAAGCTGGAATCGCTAGTAATCGCGGATCAGCATGCCGCGGTGAATACGTTCCCGGGTCTTGTACACACCGCCCGTCACACCATGGGAGTGGGTTTTACCAGAAGTGGCTAGTCTAACCGCAAGGAGGACGGTCACCACGGTAGGATTCATGACTGGGGTGAAGTCGTAACAAGGTAGCCGTATCGGAAGGTGCGGCTGGATCACCTCCTTTCCAGAGCTATCTCGCGAAGTTGAGCGCTCACGCTTATCGGCTGTAAATTAAAGACAGACTCAGGGGTCTGTAGCTCAGTCGGTTAGAGCACCGTCTTGATAAGGCGGGGGTCGTTGGTTCGAATCCAACCAGACCCACCATTGTCTGACGTGTCGGTGATCGTTAGCGCTTTAGCGCTTACGCGTACCCCAAGCCGACAGGCTAACACCTGAGATTCTCTGTACATGGGGGCATAGCTCAGCTGGGAGAGCACCTGCTTTGCAAGCAGGGGGTCGTCGGTTCGATCCCGTCTGCCTCCACCAATCTTCAATGGGAAGCGTTTGGATCACACGAAAGTGACGTGTGAGACGAGCATTTGCCATTGGCGATTGAGCCAGTCAGAGTGATATGAGTAACACCATATCGGCTGTCGTTCTTTAACAATCTGGAAGAAGCAAGTAATTTGGATAGCGGAAGCGTCTTGAGATGGACGTGAAAGTTATCCGGGTTGTGATTGTATCGATGTATCTCAAGATGATTCGAACTTCATGTTCGACTCGATTTTGGAATACGGCACAACGCGAGAACTCAACCTGTAACGAGACAGACTCGTTATAGGGTCAAGCGAACAAGTGCATGTGGTGGATGCCTTGGCGATCACAGGCGATGAAGGACGCGGTAGCCTGCGAAAAGCTACGGGGAGCTGGCAAACGAGCTTTGATCCGTAGATGTCCGAATGGGGAAACCCGGCCCTTTTGGGTCATCCTGGACTGAATACATAGGTCCAGTGAAGCGAACGCGGTGAACTGAAACATCTAAGTAACCGCAGGAAAAGAAATCAACCGAGATTCCCAAAGTAGTGGCGAGCGAAATGGGATGAGCCTTGTACTCTTTATTTGTATTGTTAGCCGAACGCTCTGGAAAGTGCGGCCATAGCAGGTGATAGCCCTGTAGGCGAAAACAGTATGAAAGAACTAGGTGTACGACAAGTAGGGCGGGACACGTGAAATCCTGTCTGAAGATGGGGGGACCATCCTCCAAGGCTAAATACTCGTGATCGACCGATAGTGAACCAGTACCGTGAGGGAAAGGCGAAAAGAACCCCGGGAGGGGAGTGAAATAGATCCTGAAACCGCATGCATACAAACAGTCGGAGCCTCGCAAGGGGTGACGGCGTACCTTTTGTATAATGGGTCAGCGACTTACGTTCAGTAGCAAGCTTAACCGTATAGGGCAGGCGTAGCGAAAGCGAGTCCGAATAGGGCGTTCAGTTGCTGGGCGTAGACCCGAAACCAAGTGATCTATCCATGGCCAGGATGAAGGTGCGGTAACACGTACTGGAGGTCCGAACCCACTAACGTTGAAAAGTTAGGGGATGAGCTGTGGATAGGGGTGAAAGGCTAAACAAACTTGGAAATAGCTGGTTCTCTCCGAAAACTATTTAGGTAGTGCCTCGTGTCTCACCTTCGGGGGTAGAGCACTGTCATGGTTGGGGGGTCTATTGCAGATTACCCCGCCATAGCAAACTCCGAATACCGAAGAGTGCAATCACGGGAGACAGACATCGGGTGCTAACGTCCGGTGTCAAGAGGGAAACAACCCAGACCGCCAGCTAAGGTCCCCAAATATAGCTAAGTGGGAAACGAAGTGGGAAGGCTAAAACAGTCAGGAGGTTGGCTTAGAAGCAGCCACCCTTTAAAGAAAGCGTAATAGCTCACTGATCGAGTCGTCCTGCGCGGAAGATGTAACGGGGCTAAGCTATATACCGAAGCTGCGGATGCGAGCTTTGCTCGCATGGTAGGAGAGCGTTCCGTAAGCCTGCGAAGGTGCGTTGAAAAGCGTGCTGGAGGTATCGGAAGTGCGAATGCTGACATGAGTAGCGATAAAGGGGGTGAAAGGCCCCCTCGCCGTAAGCCCAAGGTTTCCTACGCAACGTTCATCGGCGTAGGGTGAGTCGGCCCCTAAGGCGAGGCAGAAATGCGTAGCTGATGGGAAGCAGGTCAATATTCCTGCACCATTGTTAGATGCGATGGGGGGACGGATCGCGGAAGGTTGTCCGGGTGTTGGAAGTCCCGGTCGCTGCATTGGAGAAGGCGCTTAGGCAAATCCGGGCGCGGAATTCAAGGGTGTGGCGCGAGCTTCTTAGGAAGCGAAGCAATTGGAAGTGGTTCCAAGAAAAGCCTCTAAGCTTCAGTCTAACGATGACCGTACCGCAAACCGACACAGGTGGGCGAGATGAGTATTCTAAGGCGCTTGAGAGAACTCGGGAGAAGGAACTCGGCAAATTGGTACCGTAACTTCGGGATAAGGTACGCCCTTGTAGCTTGATGCCCCTGCGGGCAAAGGGTGAAGGGGTTGCAATAAACTGGTGGCTGCGACTGTTTAATAAAAACACAGCACTCTGCAAACACGAAAGTGGACGTATAGGGTGTGACGCCTGCCCGGTGCCGGAAGATTAAATGATGGGGTGCAAGCTCTTGATTGAAGTCCCGGTAAACGGCGGCCGTAACTATAACGGTCCTAAGGTAGCGAAATTCCTTGTCGGGTAAGTTCCGACCTGCACGAATGGCGTAACGATGGCCACACTGTCTCCTCCCGAGACTCAGCGAAGTTGAAGTGTTTGTGATGATGCAATCTACCCGCGGCTAGACGGAAAGACCCCATGAACCTTTACTGTAGCTTTGCATTGGACTTTGAACCGATCTGTGTAGGATAGGTGGGAGGCTATGAAACCGGAACGCTAGTTTCGGTGGAGCCGTCCTTGAAATACCACCCTGGTTTGTTTGAGGTTCTAACCTTGGCCCGTGATCCGGGTCGGGGACAGTGCATGGTAGGCAGTTTGACTGGGGCGGTCTCCTCCCAAAGCGTAACGGAGGAGTACGAAGGTACGCTAGGTACGGTCGGAAATCGTGCTGATAGTGCAATGGCATAAGCGTGCTTAACTGCGAGACCGACAAGTCGAGCAGGTGCGAAAGCAGGTCATAGTGATCCGGTGGTTCTGTATGGAAGGGCCATCGCTCAACGGATAAAAGGTACTCTGGGGATAACAGGCTGATACCGCCCAAGAGTTCATATCGACGGCGGTGTTTGGCACCTCGATGTCGGCTCATCTCATCCTGGGGCTGTAGCCGGTCCCAAGGGTATGGCTGTTCGCCATTTAAAGAGGTACGTGAGCTGGGTTTAAAACGTCGTGAGACAGTTTGGTCCCTATCTGCCGTGGGCGTTGGATATTTGAAGGGGGCTGCTCCTAGTACGAGAGGACCGGAGTGGACGAACCTCTGGTGTACCGGTTGTCACGCCAGTGGCATCGCCGGGTAGCTATGTTCGGAAGAGATAACCGCTGAAAGCATCTAAGCGGGAAACTCGCCTTAAGATGAGATATCCCTGGGGACTGGATCCCCTTGAAGGGTCGTTCGAGACCAGGACGTTGATAGGTCAGGTGTGTAAGCGCAGTAATGCGTTCAGCTAACTGATACTAATTGCCCGTAAGGCTTGATCCTATAACAAGTCTGTCTCGCGCTGATTACAGCGCGTCGGACGGGTTGGATTCTCGTGTGTGATACACACAACCTAAATTACTGCTTCTTCCCAGATTGGTTCTGTTGGCCACGCCAGCAGAACAACCCTCTTTGCCTGATGACCATAGCGAGTCGGTCCCACCCCTTCCCATCCCGAACAGGACCGTGAAACGACTCTACGCCGATGATAGTGCGGATTCCCGTGTGAAAGTAGGTAATCGTCAGGCTCCCTAAGCCAGAAACCCCCGCCCGTAAAGGCGGGGGTTTTTGCATTGGCGCGGCCAAAATGCAGGCCGGCCGAGCAAGGGGCAGCGTGGTCGGAGCGGGCGTGCCGAAGGTGTCATCAGGTCGACAGTCGGCCCGATCAAACACCTGGCCACTCTCCGCTGCATCCTCACTCGCAACCGTCGGTCGCTTCGGTTCTCTCGAGCGCAACGCGGTGCCCCATACCGCCTCCTTCTTCCTCACCCGTCAGAATCAGATCGTGATCCGCAAGATCGGGAAGAACCTCCCCGGGACGACGCTCGATTCCTTTTCACCGATTTTTTCAGCCCCGAGCGTCAGATAGAACGGAACAGCATTGGGATCCGCTTCGATCACGAAGCTTCTGATCCCTCTCGCAGCGGCTTCCCTTCGGATCTCCACCCACAGCGCACGCGCGACACCCCGGCCCATGTGATCGGGATGGACGAATAGCCATCCGGGCGTCGGTCGATCCGAATCCGATGACACCCTGACCCAGAACCCGATGATCGCCTTTCCGGATTCCGCGACGTAGCCGATCGACGCTTCGATCGTCCCGGGCGAAATCGTGAGATCGCTTTGCCACAAGTCGAGCCATTCGTTCGGATAGCCCCAATGAGCCTTTGAAAGACGGGCCAATCTCGTGAGTTCGTCCGCATCTGCGGGACGGGCAGTACGTACGGTAAATGGATGGCGCATCGGGTTTCCCAACGTTGCAATCCTTCGGCCAGCATCGTTGTTGGTGCCTGGTCCGGATCGCATCGGCTCACCTTCCGGCTTCGCCGCTTGCTCGCTCATCCGGATGGCGAGCGACACCGTTCAAAGGTATCCGCTCGGCCAGAACTACATAACCTGCGACGCATGCCCGGCGACGACGCGCCAGCCGCTGCCCGATCGACGCCACAGGCGCGTATAGGCAAACGTGCCGTCGAACGCCGCGTCATCGAAACGGCCGGCAAGTGTCGCCTTCGTCGTGGTCAGGATCATCTCGCCGATCGCGCGCGCATGCGTTTCATCGAAATCGAGTCTGTCGAGACGCAGAAGTTTCGCGCGATGCGCGGACAGATCGTCCTCCTTCGAGATGACCTGTCCGGTCGGGACGGTGAACACCAGATCCTCGTCCAGCAACGCATCGAGCGCTTCGACATCGTTGGCCAGCATCGCAGCCCGAAGCGCAGTTTCGTAGGGTTCGATGACTGTCCGGATTGCATCCATATCAGGGCCTCTCATCATCTTTGAAGGTTTGTGGTTCCGCTCATCGGCGGCGACCCGTAGCAGCACGCAACGCGTTCCGGATACAGCGGCGACGGAAAGTGCCTACCGCGCGTTCGACAGCGATTGACGCCGGACCAGCATCACGAGGCAGATACCGATCGATGCGATGATGTTGACGGCCGGATAGAACGCGACCGCGATACTCCACGTGCTCAGTGCCAGCAACGCCAGCGCGTACTTGAGCACGCACAGCGCGAAATAGGCGAGGCTCTCGCTCCACGGATCGCGGAGCGTCTTGCGGACGGTCGGGCCGAGACCGGCAAGTTCGATCAGCGTGACCAGGCAGATCGAGACCGTCGGATCGTCGGTCAGCATCCACAGCGGAATGGCCGAAAGGGCTGCGCACAGAAAAAACCAGTCGATGCCGGTCCAGCCGCGTTCGCCGCGAAAAATGCTGGCGACCAACGTCAGGAAGCACGTGACGGCGATCGCAGCTGTGCACCACGCGGACGGCCCCGCACCCGCGACGAACTGGCCGGCGGCCGCGATCGCCGTGACGACCGACCACACGAGCCACGTGAACAGATGCGGACGAACGGTGCGCCGGTAGATCGCGAGCGCGTACGGAATCGCTGCCAGCAAAGACACGGCAGTTCCGATAACGCCAAAGAACGAAGCGGCACCCTGATCGACACTCACCATCGACGCAACCTTGTTCGTACAGGCCGACCAGTATGTGGTCGGAAGGGCCGGGGCGCAATGTCGCGCCGGGCAGCGCCGCGGGCAGTCGCGCGGCGCATCGCACCGGAATGCCGATGCCGGCGACCGATGCGGTCAAACGCAAACAAACGCAAACAAACGGCACAGGGATCGTGACGCAGCTGGAGCACCCATTGCACGACGGCCGAATGAATGGAAATAACCTTGCATCGGAGCAGGGGCGGTGGTGGTTTGTCGGTCGCTTGCCGTCATGCATCGGTCAGGGACAGCCGCGCCGGAGCTTCGCATCGTTATCAGCGTCGTGTGACGGGCGCTCTGCATCCGCTGCGTACGACCTGCATCATCCGCGTGCGATTCAGGGATCCGGATTCGCCGCATGCACGTCGCGCCGGAACGCGCCGGGGCTCGTGCCCGTCCATTTCCGGAACGCGCGATGAAATGCGCTCGGCTCGGTGAAGCCGAGCTCGGCCGCGACCTCCGCGACGCTGAGCACGTGCCCGCGCAGCAGCGACTGGGCCAGCGCGCCGCGCAGTTCGTCCTTGATTGCCGCGAAGCTTTGCCCCTCGCTGCGCAGACGCCGCCGCAGTGTCGCGGGCGTCGTGCCGAGGCGGACGGCCAGCGTGTCGAAGTCGGGCCACTCGGCGGCCGGCAGCACCTTCAGGTGCGTGCGGGCCTTCGCGACCCAGCCCGTGTCGTGCCGGTAGCGGACCAGCAGGTTGCCGGGCGCGCCGCGCAGGAAGGTCTTCAGCGCCTGTGCGGAGCGGATCGTCGGCAACGCGAGATAGGCGGCGTTGAATGCGAGCCGGCTGTCAGGGCGGTCGAAATGCACGGGCACGCCGAAGAACTGGTGATAGTCGCTGCGCTGGTCGGGGCTCGGGCACGCGAAATCGATGCGCTGCAACGGGATGCGCCGGCCGGTCAGCCAGCACGCGACACCGAGCAGGATCAGCCAGAAGGTCCGGTACGCGAATGCAGGATACGGCGTGCCCGACTGCGTCAGCACGATCTGCGCCTGCCCGTCGGCTACGACGAGCTCGCCGTGCGGCTCGTCCAGCACCACGCGCAGGAACTGCAGCGCCCGCCGCAGCGCCTTTTCGAGCGTGCCGGCGTGCAGCACCGCGTGGCACAGCAGCGTGAAGCTGCCTTGCCGCATCGGGCGGGCGGCGAGCCCGAAGAATTCGTCGTCGATCGTGCCGGCGATCGCGAGCCACAGGCGGCCGTACTGTTGCGGCGTGACGGGGTCGCGCACGGCGGCCGGCAGGCCGGCGGCGCGCAGCACGGGCGCGGTCGGGATGCGCTGCCGGCGCAGGCACGCGAGCGCGTCGTCGACGAAATCCGGCGAAATCATCTGCGGCCCCATTTTCCTGCGTCCTCCAGACATGGCAAAAACGATCACGATTCTAGATTCTGTTTGTCATTGATTGCAATGTGACGGCTGTCTACTATCGATGTATCCCCCGTCGCGCCCCTGGCTCGCCGGCGGTCATAACGCACAGGAGACACGCATGCCTGATGGAGCAACCGCCCGGGCGGTGCCGGCTTACGCCGACGCCGCGGCCCGGTTCAGTATCGAGACCGCCGCCGCGCATCTGCACGGCGACCTGGAGCGCGGCCTGAACGCGTGCGTCGAATGCTGCGACCGGCACGCATCGGCGGACGCGATCGCGCTCGACTGGATCGACGCCGGCGGGCAGCACCGCCGCTTCACGTTCGCGCAGATGCAGGCGCTGTCGGCACGCGTCGCGAACCTGCTGGTCGCGCAGGGCGTGAAGCCGGGCGACGTGGTGGCCGGCCTGTTGCCGCGCACACCCGAGCTCGTCGCGACGATCCTCGGCACGTGGCGCGCGGGCGCCGTCTACCAGCCGCTGTTTACCGCGTTCGGCCCGAAGGCGATCGAGCATCGTTTGCGGATGAGCGACGCGCGCCTGGTCGTGACCAACGTCGCGAATCGCGCGAAGCTCGACGAGATCGCCGATTGCCCGCCGGTCGCGACGGTGCGCGAGCCGGGCGACGCGCTGCCGGAACGCGACATCGATTTCCGCGCGGCGCTCGACGCGCAGTCCGACTCGTTCGAACCGGTGCTGCGCAAGGGCACGGACCTGTTCATGATGATGTCGACGTCGGGCACGACGGGCCTGCCGAAGGGCGTGCCGGTGCCGCTGCGTGCGCTGCTCGCGTTCGGCGCGTACATGCGCGACGCGGTCGACCTGCGCGAAGGCGACCGGTTCTGGAACATCGCCGATCCGGGCTGGGCGTACGGCCTCTATTACGCGATCACGGGCCCGCTGCTGCTCGGTCACGCGACGACGCTCTACGAGGGCGGCTTCACGGTCGACAGCACGTATGACGTGATTGAACGGCTCGGCATCACGAGCCTCGCCGGCTCGCCGACCGCGTACCGGATGCTGATGGCGGCCGGTCCGGAAGCGGCGGTGCGCGTGAAGGGCAGGCTGCGCGTGGTCAGCAGCGCGGGCGAACCGCTGAATCCGGAAGTCGTGCGCTGGTTCGACGCGGCGCTCGGCGCGCCGATCTACGATCACTACGGCCAGACCGAACTCGGGATGGTCGTGAACAATCATCACGGGCTCGCGCACGTCGTGCACGCCGGTTCGGCCGGCTTCGCGATGCCCGGTTATCGCGTCGCGGTGCTCGACGAAGCGAGCCGCGAGCTCGGCCCAGGCGAGCCCGGCAACCTCGCGATCGACATCGCGCGCTCGCCGTTGCTGTGGTTCCACGGCTACTGGCAGCAGGACACGCCGGCGATCGCAGGCGGCTACTACCGGACCGGCGACAACGTCGAGCTCGAGCCGGACGGCACCGTGAGTTTCATCGGCCGCGCGGACGACGTGATCACGTCGTCCGGCTACCGGATCGGCCCGTTCGACGTGGAAAGCGCGCTGATCGAGCATCCGGCCGTCAGCGAAGCTGCCGTGATCGGCGTGCCCGATCCGGAGCGCACGGAGATCGTCAAGGCGTTCGTCGTGCTGTCGAAGGGCTTCGACGGCACGCCGGCGCTGGCCGAGGAATTGAGCCTGCACGTGAAGCGGCGGCTGTCCGCCCACGCCTATCCTCGCGCGATCGACTTCGTCGACGCGCTGCCGAAAACCCCGAGCGGCAAGATCCAGCGCTTCGTACTGCGCAAGATGGAAGCCGAGAAGGCCGCTCAACCCTGAATACGGATTGCTAATGAATATCAAGGATCGCGTTTTTCTGATTACGGGCGCCAGTTCGGGCCTCGGCGCCGCGGTGGCGCGCATGGTCGTTGCGGAAGGCGGCAAGGCCGTGCTGCTGGATGTCAATGACGATGCCGGCGCGGGCCTCGCGCACGAACTTGGCGCGGCCGCGCGCTTCGTGAAGACCGACGTAACGAGCGAAGCCGACGGGCAGGCGGCCGTCGCCGCCGCGCGCGACGCGTTCGGCCGCATCGACGCGCTCGTCAACTGCGCGGGCGTCGCGCCGGGCGAGAAGGTCGTCGGCCGCGACGGTCCGCACTCGCTGGACCGCTTCGCGCGCGCGGTGTCGATCAATCTCGTCGGCACGTTCAACATGATCCGGCTGGCCGCCGAAGCGATGTCGAAGCAGGACGCCGACGCGGAAGGCGAGCGCGGCGTGATCGTCAACACCGCGTCGGTCGCGGCGTTCGACGGGCAGATCGGGCAGGCCGCGTATGCGGCGTCGAAGAGCGGCGTGGTGGGCATGACGCTGCCGATCGCGCGCGAACTCGCACGGTTCGGCATTCGTGTCGTGACGGTCGCGCCCGGCATCTTCGCGACGCCGATGATGGCCGGCATGCCGCAGGACGTGCAGGACGCGCTCGGCAAGAGCGTGCCATTCCCGCCGCGGCTCGGCCGCCCGGAAGAATTTGCGGCGCTGGTGCGCCACATCGCCGAGAACACGATGCTGAACGGCGAAGTCATCCGTCTCGATGGCGCGTTGCGCATGGCACCGCGCTGACACTGGAGGAAGCGAATCATGACGACTCAGGATCCGATCGTAATCGTTGGCACGGCGCGTACGCCGATGGGTGGTTTTCAGGGCGACCTGGCGGCGGCCAGCGCGAGCGATCTCGGCGCGGTGGCGATTCGCGCGGCGCTCGAGCGCGCGAACGTGCCGGCCGAGCGCATCGATGAAATCGTGTTCGGTTGTGTGCTGCCGGCCGGACAGGGCCAGGCGCCGGCGCGGCAGGCCGCGCTGAAGGCCGGGCTGCCGCTTGCGGCGGGTGCAACCACGGTCAACAAGATGTGCGGCTCCGGGATGAAGGCCGCGATGTTCGCGCACGATCTGCTGCTGGCGGGTTCGGCGGGCGTGGCCGTCGCGGGCGGGATGGAAAGCATGACGAATGCGCCGTACCTGCTGCCGAAAGCGCGCGCGGGGATGCGGATGGGCCACGGCCAGGTGCTCGACCACATGTTCCTCGACGGGCTCGAGGACGCGTATGAAAAAGGCCGCCTGATGGGCACGTTCGCCGAAGATTGCGCGCAGGCGTACCAGTTCACGCGCGAGGCGCAGGATGCGTTCGCGATCGCGTCGCTGACGCGTGCGCAACGCGCGATCGCCGAAGGGCATTTCGTGTCGGAGATCGCACCGGTGACCGTGAAGGCCGGCAAGACCGAAGCGGTCGTGTCGATCGACGAGCAGCCGGGCAACGCGAAGCTCGACAAGATCCCGACGCTGAAGCCGGCGTTCCGCGACGGCGGTACGGTGACGGCCGCGAACGCGTCGTCGATCTCGGACGGTGCTGCCGCGCTCGTGATGATGCGCCGCTCGGAAGCGGAACGCCTCGGCCTCACGCCGAAGGCCGTGATCGTCGGGCATTCGACTTATGCGGACAAGCCGGGCCTGTTCGCGACCGCGCCGATCGGTGCGCTGCGCAAGCTGTCGGAGAAAACCGGCTGGAACCTGCGCGACGTCGATCTGTTCGAGATCAACGAAGCGTTCGCGGTGGTGCCGATGGCCGCGATGCGCGATCTCGACCTGCCGCACGAGAAGGTCAACGTGCACGGCGGCGCGTGCGCGCTCGGGCATCCGATCGGCGCATCGGGTGCGCGCGTGATGGTGACGCTGCTGGCCGCGCTCGAAACGTATGGCCTGAAGCGCGGCATCGCATCGCTGTGCATCGGCGGCGGCGAGGCGACGGCCATCGCGATCGAGCGCATCGCGTAACGCATCGCACGCACGCTGCGACGCGGGCGACGGGTATTGCGCAGGGAGCACCTGCGCGTTACCCGTCGCCCGTTTTTCATTCGGCGGATCGCGCGGTCGCGCTACGGCTTCGCGTTCGGCGATACCGCGGCGCACGCGCGAATCACGAGCTGCACGACCTGTTCGGTCTTCTCGTCGAAGGCCTTCCGCGTGAACGCACGCTTGCCGCTCAACGCGCGGATCTGCGCATCGAAATCCGCATAGTGCTGCGTGGTGGCCCAGATCAGGTACATCAGCGCATGCGCATCGATCGGCGCGAGCAGCCCGCGCGCGATCCAGCCGTCGATCACCTTCACGCGCGTGTCGAACCACGGCTTCACGCGTTCCGACAGGATGTCCTGCATGTGGGCCGCACCGTGGATGATCTCGTTGGCCCAGACCTTCGAGCCGAGCGGGCGCCGCCGCGACAGATCCATCTTCGCACGCACGTAGCCGCCGATCGCTTCCACCGGATCGTCGCCGGCCTCGAACGTGCCGGCCGCGCGATGCCAGTCCTCGAACAGGTCGTCGAGCACGCGGCGGTACAGCGCGAGCTTGGTCGGGAAGTAGTAATGCAGGTTCGCCTTCGGCAGGCCGGCGCGTTCCGCGATCATCGCGGTGCTCGCGCCGTCGAGCCCGCGTTCCGCGAATACGGCTTCCGCGCAGGCGAGCAGATGCGCTTCGTTGGACTCGCGGATGTGCGCCTTGCGTCGCCGCAAAGGCGCGGACGTTTCGTCGTTGTCGGTCGCTTCGGCTGCCGCCTCGTCATGTCTCATCGTTGCCCTCGCGCGGCGGGCATGCCGCGTTGGGCTTCATTCTAGCCGCTGATCCACGTCGAACGCACGCGTGCGCACGCCACGCGTCGGCCGCGATGCTGCGTTGCGATGGCACGTTTCTCGCTCTATCGAGTCACGCAAGAAAGACATTGCCTTGGTCATTTTGATCGTCTAAAACCTGTCCAATCGGACAGGATTCGACGAGCGACGGAAGGCGGTTCCGGCGATTCGTCGGACGAACTTCGCGCACGACCGGGACATGCACCGCGTATGGGCGCGTATGCCCCGAAACAGGCATTGCATGCACCGGCATCGACCGGGCTGACGACATCACCGACCCCACAGGAGCGATGCGAATGAACGCGGTATCGGAAGCAGTGAAGCGGCCGGTCTTCGACCCGTCGATCAAGGTTGACGGCAAGCGGTTGTGGGACAGCCTGATGGAAGTCGCGAAGATCGGCGCGACGCCGAAGGGCGGTGTGTGCCGTCTCGCGCTGACCGATCTCGACAAGGCCGGCCGCGACCTGATCGTCGGCTGGGCGAAGGCCACCGGCTGCACGGTGACGGTCGATACGATGGGCAACGTGTTCATGCGCCGCGCGGGCCGCGTGGCCGACGCGGCGCCGGTCGTCACCGGCTCGCACGCGGATTCGCAGCCGACGGGCGGCCGCTTCGACGGCATCTACGGCGTGCTCGGCGGCCTCGAGGTGATTCGCAGCCTCAACGATCACGGGATCGAGACCGAGCATCCGGTCGAGGTCGTGATCTGGACCAACGAGGAGGGCTCGCGCTTCGCGCCCGCGATGGTCGCGTCCGGCGTGTTCGCGGGTGTGTTCCCGCTCGAATACGGGCTGTCGCGCAAGGACGTCGACGGCAAGACGATCGGCGAGGAACTGGCGCGCATCGGCTACGCGGGCGACGTGCCGTGCGGCGGGCGCAAGCTGCACGCGGCGTTCGAACTGCATATCGAGCAGGGGCCGATACTCGAAGCGGAATGCAAGACGATCGGTGTCGTGACCGATGCGCAGGGGCAGCGCTGGTACGAGATCACGTTCACCGGGCAGGAAGCGCATGCGGGGCCGACACCGATGCCGCGTCGTCGCGACGCGCTGCTCGGCGCGTCGCGCGTGGTCGATCTCGTCAACCGGATCGGCCTCGAGCATGCGCCGTTCGGCTGCGCGACGGTCGGCATGATGCAGGTCTACCCGAACTCGCGCAACGTGATTCCCGGCCGCGTGTTCTTCACCGTCGATTTCCGTCATCCGGACGACGCCGTGCTCGCGAAGATGGATGCCGCGCTGCGTGATGGCGTCGCGCGCATCGCGGCCGGCATCGGGCTCGAAACGGAACTCGAGCAGATTTTCTACTACAAGCCCGTCGCGTTCGATCCGGCATGCGTGGAGGCCGTGCGCGGCGCGGCCGATCGCTTCGGCTACTCGCACCGCGACATCGTGTCGGGCGCGGGGCACGACGCATGCTATCTGGCGCAGGTCGCGCCGACGTCGATGGTGTTCGTGCCGTGTGTCGACGGCATCAGCCACAACGAGATCGAGGACGCGACGCCCGCGTGGATCGAGGCCGGCGCGAACGTGCTGCTGCACGCGATGCTGTCGCGCGCATGCGAGCCGGCTTCATGACGAATCGACCTTAGCAGCCGGCAGGCTGCGCATCGCCTGACCGAAGGATTCCTCAGCGTGACCGCCCCGACTGTGCATTCGCAGCCGGCGGGGACGGCTTTGTCTCCACCCAGTCGAAGGAACGCGTATGACCACCAAGCCAACTGGCGATATCGCCGCGCATCGCCTGTCGTCCACGCAACTCTCGTGCGAATTCGCCGATATCGCGCCGCTGCTCGATCCGACTGCCGCGGCGGCCGCTGCCAGCCGCTGCCACTACTGCTACGACGCGCCGTGCGTGCAGGCATGCCCGACGCAGATCGATATCCCGAGCTTCATCCGCAAGATCGGCAACGGCAACCTGAAAGGCGCCGCGACCGACATCCTTTCCGCGAACCCGCTCGGCGGGATGTGTGCGCGGGTATGCCCGACCGAGATCCTGTGCGAAGGCGCATGCGTGCGTAACCACCAGGATGCGCAGCCGGTCGCGATCGGCGCGCTGCAGCGGCACGCGACCGACTGGGCGATGGCAACCGGTGCGGTGCGCTTCACGCGCGCGCCCGATACGGGTCGCCAGGTTGCGGTGGTCGGCGCGGGGCCGGCCGGGCTCGCGTGCGCGCACCGGCTCGCACTGGCCGGGCACCGCGTGACGCTGTTCGACGCGCGCCCGAAAGCCGGTGGTCTGAACGAATACGGGATCGCCGCGTACAAGACCGTTGACGATTTCGCGCAGCGCGAAGTCGAGTGGCTGCTGTCGGTCGGTGGCATCACGCTGAAGACGGGCGTCGCGCTTGGACGCGACATGACGCTCGACACGCTGCGCGAGCAGCACGACGCGGTGTTTCTCGCGATGGGCCTCGGCGGCGTGCGCGCGCTCGCGATCGATGGCGAGCAACTGGCCGGCGTGATGAACGCGGTCGACTTCATCGAGCAGGTGCGGCAGGCCGACGGGCTGGAGAACGTGCCGGTCGGGCGGCGCGTGGTCGTGATCGGCGGTGGCAATACGGCCATCGATGCGGCCGTGCAGAGCCGCAAGCTCGGCGCCGGGCGCGTGACGATGGTCTACCGGCGCGGCGTGGACGCGATGAGTGCGACGTGGGCCGAACGCGAGTTCGCGCAGAAGAGCGGCGTCACGCTCGTCACGCACGCGAAGCCCGTGCGCATGGCGGGCGCGAACGGGCAGGTGACGGGCGTCGAGTTCGAAGCGGCATCGGGCGAGCGCTTTACCGTCGATGCGGACATGGTGCTGAAGGCGATCGGCCAGACGCTGGTGCCCGACGGCATCGCCGCCGCATTGCTGACGGCCGACGGCACGCGCATCGCGGTGGACGCGGACGGGCGCACCGCACTGCCCGACGTGTGGGCCGGCGGCGATTGCGCGGCAACGGGCGGCATCGACCTCACGGTGCAGGCCGTGCAGGACGGCAAGCGTGCGGCCGCATCGATCGACGCGGCGCTCGCATTGCGCGACGCGAAGGCGGCCTGAACGCACGGCGCACGCAACGCACCACGAGCACAACGATAGCGACCCCACTCTCACGGAGCCGAACATGGCCGACCTTCGCTGCACCATCGCGGGCATCACTTCGCCGAATCCCTTCTGGCTCGCGTCCGCGCCGCCGACCGACAAGGCCTACAACGTCAACCGCGCGTTCGAGGCGGGCTGGGGCGGCGTCGTCTGGAAGACGCTCGGGCTCGATCCGCACGTCGTCAACGTCAGTTCGCGCTACGGCGCCGTGCAGTGGAACGGCCAGCGCATCGCGGGGCTGAACAACATCGAGCTGATCACCGACCGCCCGCTCGACGTGAACCTGAGAGAGATCGCGCAGGTAAAGCGCGACTGGCCGGACCGCGCGCTGATCGTGTCGCTGATGGTGCCGTGCAACGAGCGCGACTGGAAATGGATCCTGCCGCTCGTCGAGGATACGGGCGCCGACGCGGTCGAGCTGAACTTCGGCTGCCCGCACGGGATGAGCGAACGCGGGATGGGCGCGGCCGTCGGGCAAGTGCCCGAATACGTCGAGATGGTCACGCGCTGGGTCAAGGAGGGCACGAAGCTGCCGTGCCTCGTGAAGCTCACGCCGAACATCAGCGACATCCGGATGGGGTCGCGCGCCGCATACAAGGGCGGTGCGGACGGCGTGTCGCTGATCAACACGATCAATTCGATCGTCGCGGTCGATCTCGATCACATGGCGCCGATGCCGACCGTCGACGGCAAGGGCACGCACGGCGGCTATTGCGGCCCGGCGGTCAAGCCGATCGCGCTGAACATGGTCGCGGAGATCGCGCGCGATCCGGAAACGCCGAACCTGCCGATCTCGGGCATCGGCGGGATCTCGACGTGGCGCGATGCGGCCGAGTTCATGGTGCTCGGCGCCGGCAGCGTGCAGGTGTGCACCGCCGCGATGCATTACGGCTTCCGGATCGTGTCGGATCTCGCCGACGGGCTGTCGAACTGGATGGACGAGAAGGGTTATGCGACGCTAGACGACGTGCGCGGCCGCGCGGTACCGAACGTGACCGACTGGAAATACCTGAACCTGAAGTACGACATCAAGGCGCGCATCGACCAGGACCGCTGCATCCAGTGCGGGCTGTGCCATATCGCGTGCGAGGACACGTCGCACCAGGCGATCACGCGCGAGAAGGACGGCATGCGGCACTTCGAAGTAATCGATTCGGCGTGCGTCGGGTGCAATCTTTGCATGCATGTGTGTCCGGTCGAGCAATGCATCACGATGGAGCGCGTCGACTCGGGCGACTACGCGAACTGGACCACGCATCCGAACAACCCGGCGAGTGCCGAAGCGGGGGCGAGTGCGGGCCCGGCGGCGGCATCCGAGAAGCACGCGAAGGCGGCTTGACCTGCATCCGGCGGCGCGGGAGATCCGGCGCCGCCGTTTTTCGTTCCCGTGGGCCGGCATCGCGCGATGCCGGCGCTGACGTTTACGTGGAGTGCGTTCGATGAAATCCGCAGCGAATCCCGCCGATCCCGCCGGTCCCGACAGCGCCGCGGCGCAGGGCGGCAGCCTGTACAACGACGACCTCGCGCCGACGACGCCGGCGCAGCGCACGTGGAAGTGGTATCACTTCGCGGCGCTGTGGGTCGGGATGGTGATGAACATCGCGTCGTACATGCTCGCGGCCGGGCTGATCCAGGAAGGCATGTCGCCGTGGCAGGCGGTGATGACCGTACTGCTCGGCAACCTGATCGTGCTCGTGCCGATGCTGCTGATCGGCCATGCGGGCGCGAAGCACGGGATTCCGTATGCGGTGCTGGTGCGCGCGTCGTTCGGCACGCAGGGCGCGAAGCTGCCGGCGCTGCTGCGCGCGATCGTCGCGTGCGGCTGGTACGGCATCCAGACCTGGCTCGGCGGCAGCGCGATCTACACGCTGCTGAACATCCTGACCGGCAACGCGCTGCACGGCGCGGCGCTGCCGATCGTCGACATCTCGCTCGGGCAGCTCGCGTGCTTCCTCGTGTTCTGGGTGCTGCAGCTCTACTTCATCCTGCACGGTACCGATTCGATTCGCTGGCTCGAGAGCTGGTCCGCGCCGATCAAGGTCGTGATGTGCGTGGCGCTCGTGTGGTGGGCGACGTCGAAGGCGGGCGGGTTCGGCACGATGCTGTCGGCGCCGTCGCAGTTCGCGGCGGGCGGCAAGAAGGCGGGGCTGTTCTGGGCGACCTTCTGGCCGGGCCTGACCGCGATGGTCGGCTTCTGGGCGACGCTCGCGTTGAACATTCCCGATTTCACGCGTTTCGCGCATTCGCAGCGCGACCAGATGATCGGGCAGTCGATCGGGCTGCCGCTGCCGATGGCGCTGTTGTCGGTGGTGTCGGTCGTCGTGACGTCGGCGACCGTCGTGATCTACGGCAACGCGATCTGGGATCCGATCGACCTGACGAGCCGGATGACGGGCATCGGCGTCGGCATCGCGCTCGTGATCCTCACGCTCGACACGATGTGCTGCAACCTTGCCGCGAATCTCGTCGGCCCCGCATACGACTTCTCGAGCCTGTGGCCGAAGGCCATCTCGTACCGCACGGGCGGGCTGATCACCGCGACGATCGCGATCGTGATGATGCCGTGGAAGATCCTCGCGACGACGGACGGCTATATCTTCACCTGGCTCGTCGGTTATTCGGCGCTGCTCGGGCCCGTCGCGGGCATCCTGATGGTCGACTACTTCCTGATTCGCGGCACGCAGCTCGACACGCGCGCGCTGTTCGACGAGCGCGGCGGCTTCAGCTACGCGCGCGGCTGGAACCCGGCCGCGCTGGCCGCGCTCGCGGTCGGCGTGCTGCCGAACCTGCCCGGCTTCCTGCACACGGCATTTCCGGCGTCGTTCCCGAACGTGCCGGCGTTCTTCAACACGCTTTACACGTACGCGTGGTTCGTCGGCCTCGTGCTGGCGTCGGGCGTGTACGGCACCTGGATGAAGTGGCGCGCCGGACAGCGCGCGCAGATCGCGAGCGCATGACGCGCGGCGCGGCATGCGGCACCCGACAGTCAACGAGGAGGCAACGAAATGGCAATCCTGATTCGCGGCGGCACCGTGGTCGATGCGGACCGCTCCTATCGCGCGGACGTGCTCTGCGCCGACCCCCAGGACGGCGGCACGATCCTGCAGATCGCGGAGAAGATCGACGCGCCGGCCGGCGCGACCGTCGTCGACGCGCACGACCAGTACGTGATGCCGGGCGGCATCGATCCGCATACGCACATGGAACTGCCGTTCATGGGCACGACCGCGAGCGACGATTTCTACTCGGGCACGGCCGCCGGGCTGTCGGGCGGCACGACGAGCATCATCGACTTCGTGATCCCGAGCCCGAAGCAGCCGCTGATGGACGCGTTCCGCGAATGGCGCGGCTGGGCCGAGAAAGCGGCGGCCGACTACGGCTTCCACGTGGCGGTGACGTGGTGGGACGAGAGCGTGCATCGCGACATGGGCACGCTCGTGCGCGAGCATGGCGTGTCGAGCTTCAAGCACTTCATGGCGTACAAGAACGCGATCATGGCCGACGACGAGATTCTCGTGAACAGCTTCTCGCGTTCGCTCGAACTCGGCGCGCTGCCGACCGTGCACGCGGAGAACGGCGAACTCGTGTTCCGGCTGCAGCAGGCGCTGCTCGCGCGCGGGATCACGGGACCGGAGGCGCATCCGCTGTCGCGCCCGCCGGAGGTCGAGGGCGAGGCCGCGAACCGCGCGATCCGCATCGCGCAGGTGCTCGGCGTGCCCGTGTATATCGTGCATGTGTCGTCGAAGGATGCGGTCGATGCGATCACGCGCGCGCGCAGCGAAGGGCTGCGCGTGTTCGGCGAAGTGCTGCCGGGCCACCTGGTGATCGACGAGGCCGTTTATCGCGACCCCGACTGGACGCGTGCGGCCGCGCATGTGATGAGCCCGCCGTTCCGCTCGGCCGAGCATCGCGAGGCGCTGTGGCGCGGGCTGCAGTCGGGGCAACTGCATACGACGGCGACTGACCACTGCGTGTTCTGCGCGTCGCAGAAGGCGATGGGCCGCGACGATTTCACGAAGATCCCGAACGGCTGCGGCGGCGTCGAGGATCGCATGTCGGTGCTGTGGCATCACGGCGTGAATCACGGCCGCATCACGCCGAACGAGTTCGTGCGAATCACGTCGACGAACGCCGCGCAGATCTTCAACCTGTATCCGCGCAAGGGCGCCGTGCAGGTGGGTGCCGATGCCGACCTCGTCGTGTGGGACCCGGCCGCGACGAAGACGATCTCGGTGAAGACCCATCACCAGCAGGTCGACTTCAACGTGTTCGAGGGGATGACCGTGCAGGGCGTTGCGACGCACACGCTCACGCGCGGTGCGCTCGCGTGGGCCGACGGCGACCTGCGCGCGGTGCGCGGCGCCGGCCGCTATCTGAAGCGACCGCCGGCGGCCGGCTACTACGAGGCCGCACGCATCGCGAACCGGCTGCGCGAACCGCATCCGGTCGAGCGGGGCCGTTGAGCGGAACGTATCGCGCGGGGTGTCCGTTTGTGCGGCGCCCCCCGCGCGCGTCCGGACATCCCGTCGCGTTCATGGCGGCGGACGATCGGTGCGGGACGGCCTGTCCCGCCGGCGTCGGCCGCGCTCCGGTCCCGTATCGTCCTCGCATCCTGTCCATCCGGTCAATATATGGCATGGCTTGTGCTTTATCACCTCCGTTTTATCCGCGGAACGGTCTGAATGCTGACTGACCGGTCAAGTTCGGAGCGCACGCGCACCTGAAGCAGGCGGCGCGCCCGAATCTGGGGCAACGGCCGGCCGCGGCGATCCGGGTCCGACGGGAAGCGTCGGGATATCGACAAGAGCAACGATCGGAAGGCAGGGTCAAGCGCATGTATGTAGAAGAACTGAATAAATTGTCAAGGGATGCGACGAAGACAGCGCATGCGGCGGCGCGGACGGGGGCCATGCTGCTTGCGCTGTCGGTGGGCATGCCGGCGGTCGCAATCGCGCAGGAGAAGGGGACCGTCGCGCCGGCGGGCGGTATACAGGTCGCCGAGAGCGGCACGGTCACGCCGAATGCGCCGCCGGCACCCGCGCCGTCGCCGTATCTGTCGACGTGGTTTCACCAGAGCCTCGGCGTGATCGGGTCGAAGGACATCCGCTTCGGGCCGCACACGACCAACGACGTGTACCTCGAATACGAATACTTCGGCCGGAAGGGGCCGTTCGACCTGTACGGCTATGTCGACCTGCCGCGTGCGATCGGCGTCGGCAACGGCTACGACTCGGGCTATACGAACAAGGGCTCGCCGCTGTTCAGCGAGCAGGAGCCGCGCGTGTCGATCGACGATCTCGTCGGTCGGCATCTCGGATTCGGGCCGTTCAAGGAATGGTATGTCGCGTTCGACTGGATCTACGACCAGGGGCACAACACGGCCGGGCGGCAGAACACGCTGTATGCGGGCTTCGGCACCGACATCGACACGCATACGAAGCTGATGCTGTCCGCGAACCTGTACGTGCGCCGGCAATGGGAGAACTACGGCGCGGCCAACCAGAACACGTGGGACGGTTATCGCGCGCAGATGAAATACATCTACCCGATCGGTACGTTCCACGGCGGCAACCTGACCTACGTCGGGTTCTTCAACTACGACTTCGGTTCGAAGCTGCGCGAGGAGACGGGCGGCAATACGCGCACCGACACCGCGTTCGTGTCGACCAACGTGCTGGTCTATTCGTTCAAGCACTGGCGCTTCTGGACCGCGGCCCGCTATTTCCACAACGGCGGCCAATGGGGCGGCACCGAGCTGAACTTCGGCGACGGGCCGTTCCAGAACCGGTCGACCGGCTGGGGCTATTACGCGAGCGTCGGCTATCAGTTCTGACGGGCCCGCGCCCGCGACACGATCATGAATCTCACACGAACGAGGCAAGCAATGTTGAAGGGGAACGTACTGAAGTTGGCGGCGATCGTCGCGCTGGTCGCGACGATGACGGCCGGCGCGCACGCGGCAGGCGAACGCGCGCAGCGGCCGCGTGCGATCAAGGTGCTGATCGTCACGATGTTCGGGCCGGAAGGCAAGGCGTGGCTCGACCGGATCGGGCCGGTGCAGAAGATCGCGGTGCCGGGCCTGTCGCCCGACTACCCGGACATCAGTTGCACGCGCAACGACGTGTGCGTGCTGACGACCGGCATGGGCCACGCGAACGCGGCTGCGTCGATGGCGGCGCTGGTCTATTCGCGCCGGTTCGACCTGCGCAAGACCTACTTCGTCGTGACCGGCATCGCCGGCATCGATCCGGCGCAGGGCACGCTCGGCTCGGCCGCGTGGGCGCGCTACCTGGTCGACTTCGGGATCCAGTGGGAGCTGGATGCGCGCGAGATCCCGGCCGGCTGGAAGTCGGGCTATCTCGGCATCAACACGAAGAACGGGGATGAGAAACCGCCGCTCGACTACCGCACCGAGGTGTTCCAGTTGAACGAGGCACTGCTCCGGAAAGCCGTCGCGCTGTCGCGCGACGTGACGCTGCACGACAGCAAGGAAGCGGCCGCGTATCGCGCGAAGTATCCGGACGCGCCCGCGAACCGGCCGCCGACCGTGATCCAGTGCGATACGCTCGCGGGCGACACGTGGTTCTCGGGCACGAAGCTCGGCGAGCGCGCCAGCGAATGGACGCGCCTGCTGACCGACGGCAAGGGGGTGTACTGCACGACGCAGCAAGAAGACAATGCGACGTTCGAAGTGATCAAGCGGGCGGCCGCGGCAGGGCTGGCCGATACGCAGCGCGTGGCCGTGCTGCGCTCGGGTTCGGACTTCGACCGGCCGCCGCCGGGCGGATCGGACGTCGACAACCTGCTCGAGTACCAGAGCCAGGGCGGGTTCGTGCCGGCCCTCGACAATCTGTACCTCGCCGGTTCGCCGCTCGTGAGCGCGATCGTGAAGGATTGGACGCACTGGAAGGACGGCGTACCGGCCGAGTGACGGCCGCCGTCGGCGGGACACGGGCGCGCTTCGGGCGCGCCCCGGCAGTTCAATAACATCGAGAGAAAGGAGCACAAGGTGGATATTCTGCGCAGTCTCCTGGGTATGCTGTTCCTGCTGCTGGTGGCCTATCTGCTGTCGAACAACCGCCGCGCGGTGAGCGGCCGGACCATGATCGCCGCGCTGTTCACGCAGTTCGCGATCGGCGCGCTGGTGCTGTTCGTGCCGTCCGGCCGTGCGGTGCTGGCAGCGGCCGCGAACAGCGTGAATCGCGTGCTCGACATGGGCAATCACGGCATCGCGTTCGTGTTCGGCGGGCTGGTCGACAGCCGGATGTTCCAGTTGTTCGGCGACGGCGGGTTCGTGTTCGGCCTGCGCGTGCTGCCGATGATCATCTTCGTCACCGCGCTGATCGCGGTGCTGTACTACATCGGCGTGATGAAGTGGCTCGTCGCGATCCTCGGCGCCGGGCTCGCGAAAGTGCTCGGCGTGAGCCGTATCGAGGCGTGCTCGGCCGTCGCGACGATCTTTCTCGGGCAGAGCGAGATGCCCGCGCTCGTGAAGCCGTTCGTGCGGAACATGACGAGCGCCGAGATTTTCACGGTGATGGCGAGCGGCATGGCGTCGGTCGCGGGCTCGGTGCTGGTCGGCTACGCCGGCCTCGGCGTGAAGATGGAGTATCTGCTCGCCGCGTCGTTCATGGCGGTGCCGGGCGGGCTGCTGTTCGGCAAGCTGCTGTTTCCGACCGTCGAGCCGAGCCGCGTCGTGGTCGACGGTCTCGATTTCGACGACAAGCGGGCCGCCAACGTGATCGAGGCGGCGGCGTCCGGCGCGTCGGTCGGCCTGCGGATCGCGATCAACGTCGGCGCGATGCTGATCGCGTTCGTGGGGCTCATCGCGCTGATGAACCTCATCGTCGGCGGCGTGGCCGCGTTCGCGGGCTTTCCGCAGGTTACGCTGCTGGGCATGCTCGGTCACCTGTTCGCGCCGCTTGCGTGGATCATCGGCGTGCCGTGGCACGATGCGACGCTGGCCGGCAACTTCATCGGCGAGAAACTGATCTTCAACGAGTTCGTCGCGTACGGCGACCTGTCGCCGTACCTGAAGGGCAGCGAGCACGTCGCGGCGGCCGGCCTGCAAGTGCTCGATCCGAAGACGCTCGCGATCGTGTCGTTCGCGCTGTGCGGCTTCGCGAACTTCTCGTCGATCGCCATTCTCGCGGGCGGCTTCAGCGCGGTCGCGCCAGAGCGTCGCTCGGAAGTCGCACGTCACGGCTTGCGCGCGCTGACGGCCGCGACACTGTCGAACCTGATGAGTGCCGCGATTGCCGGCCTGTTCTTCTCCCTGCACTGAACCGTGCAGCGGCCACTGATCGATCGAGGAGATACAACGATGTTTCTACCGCAGGAATTCATCCGCAAGAAGCGCGATCGGCAGCCGCTCGATCGCGACGGGATTGCCGCGTTCGTGCGCGGCGTGACCGACGGCAGCGTGACCGAGGGCCAGGTCGCGGCGTTCGCGATGGCCGTGTACTTCAACGACCTGAGCATCGACGAGCGTGTCGCGCTGACGATCGCGCAGCGCGACTCGGGCGACGTGCTCGACTGGCGCGCGCTCGATCTCGACGGACCGGTGATCGACAAGCATTCGACCGGTGGCGTCGGCGATGTCGTGTCGCTGATGCTCGGGCCGATGGTGGCCGCATGCGGCGGCTACGTGCCGATGATCTCGGGGCGCGGGCTCGGCCATACCGGCGGCACGCTCGACAAGCTCAGCGCGATCCCCGGCTACGACGTGACGCCCGATACGGATGCGTTTCGCCGCACGGTGCGCGACGTCGGCGTCGCGATCATCGGGCAGACCGCGCGGCTGGCGCCGGCCGACATGCGCATCTATGCGATTCGCGACGTGACGGCGACCGTCGAGTCGGTCGCGATGATCACCGCGTCGATCCTGTCGAAGAAACTCGCGGCGGGGCTCGACGGGCTCGTGATGGACGTCAAGGTCGGCTCCGGTGCGTTCATGCCGACCGTCGAGAAATCGATCGAACTGGCCCGCAGCATCGTCGACGTCGGCAACGGCGCCGGCATGAAGACGACCGCGATCCTCACCGACATGAACCAGTCGCTCGCACCGTGCGCGGGCAACGCGCTCGAAGTGGCGTGCGCGATCGATTACCTGACGGGCAAGTCGCGTCCGGCCCGCCTGCATGAAGTCACGATGGCGCTCGCGGCGCAGTTGCTCGTCACCGGCGGGCTGGCAGGCGCCGCCGCACAGGCACACGCGATGCTGCAGCGGGCACTCGATTCGGGCGCCGCGGCGGAACGGTTCGCGAGAATGGTCGCGGCGCTCGGCGGCCCCGCGGACCTGATCGATGCGCCCGGGCGTCATCTTGCGCGGGCGCCGGTGATCGTGCCGGTGCCGTCGCGCGCGAGCGGCGTCGTGCAGCGTGTCGATTGCCGCGCGCTCGGGCTGGCGGTCGTCGCGCTCGGCGGCGGCCGCACGCGCGCGGCGGATGCGATCGACACCCGTGTCGGCCTGTCGGCGCTGGCGGAGATCGGGCAGCGCGTCGAGGCCGGGCAGCCGTTAGGCCAGGTACACGCCCGCGACACCGCCGCCGCGGCCCGCGCGGTGGACGCGGTCCAGCGCAGCTACGTGCTGGGCGAAACGGGCGATGCGCCGCCGACCATCCACCAGCAGATCGGCTGACCGATTGCCGGTGCCGGCACGGCGGGAACGTGCGGACGTCGGCGGCCGCTTCACAGCACGGGAGTATCGTACCGGCCGGGATGCGGTTGCGTCGATGCATCCCGGCATTTCACCGGAGGCACTATCGCGATGGAACGAGACGAACTGATCGAACAGGCGAAGGCGGCGCGCGAACGCGCGTATGCGCCGTATTCGCGCTTCAAGGTCGGCGCGGCGCTGCAGGCGCGCGACGGGACGATTTTTCACGGCTGCAACGTCGAGAACGCGTCCTACGGACTGTGCAATTGCGCGGAACGCACCGCGATGTTTTCGGCCATCGCCGCCGGTTATCGTCCGGGGGACTTCGCGCGGCTCGCGGTCGTCGGCGACACGGACGGCCCGATCGCGCCGTGCGGCGCGTGCCGCCAGGTGATCATCGAGGTCGGCATGCCCGACCTCGAAGTGATCCTGGGCAACCTGAAAGGGGATCTCGAGGTCACGACGGCACACGCGTTGCTGCCGGGCGCGTTCCGGTTGTAACGGAGCGCGTCGCGGCGAGCCGGCGGCGTCGTGCGGCGTGTCGCATGTATCACGCGTCGTCGCGCGCTTCGCGGATCGGAATCACGGTGCGCGCGCCGCACTGGCGCAGCAGGTCGCGCAGTTCGTTGATGACCGGAAACACCTCGTGGTTCCAGTCGGCGCCCTGGCGATCGTGTGCTTCCTGCTCGCGCTCGACGATCCAGCGATCCTCGCGGAAGATGCGCTCGGTGAACCACACGAGCAGCGGCCACGCGAGATCGAGCGCGAACGGTATGCCGGGCTTGTGGATCGACAGCACTCCGAACGTGCGGTTGGTGCGTTGTTCGGCATCGAGCGGCACGTAGACGATCCACAGGTCCATCACGAGCGTGCCTTCGCTCGAACGGATCTGCAGCGTCTGGTACGGGTAGCCGGTGCGTACCGTCATCACGCTCTTGTCGGACTGGTCGGCCGGCTTCTTGCTCGCGCCGAACACGAGCGCCTCGCCGACCGGCTGCTTGCCCTCCATCCGCGTGAACGTGTAGTCGACCTCGACCCAGTCGTCGCCGCGGCGACGGCCCACCGAGCGCGCGCGCATCTGCCCCATCTGCTTGCGGTGCAGGAACTGATGGTTCATGTCCATCAGGTTCTCGTGCATGAACGAGTAGTGGCACTTGACCTCGCGGCCGAAGCGGCGGGTCTTGTATGCGCGGTTGTCCGCCGAGTCGAGCGCGGGGAACGGCCGTGTGTCGGCGAGCGTCGCGTCGCCGGGGAACACGAAGATCAGCCCGTGCGCTTCGCGGCACGGATACGCTCGCACGCCGTTCGGCAAACGATCGCGGCCGAGGTAGGGCACGTCGACGCAGCGGCCGCTGTCGCACGCGTAGGTCCAGCCGTGATAGCAGCAGCGCAGCGTTTCGCCGCTCACGACGCCCGCATGCAGCGGCACCTGGCGGTGCGCGCAACGATCTTCGAGCGCATACACGGCGCCCGATTCGGTGCGCACGAGCACGATCGGCTCGCCGGCGAAGCGCACGCCGAGCGTCTTGCCGCGCTTGAGCTCGCGCGACCACGCGAGCGGATACCATTGATCGGGATGAATGGGCACGCGGCGCAGGTCGCGCACGCCGGCACCGGTGGACGATTCTTCGAGGGTGCTGCTGTCAGGCAAAGGCACTGCGCGCATGCGTGACGCCTCCTGGCTGGGCGGGTGTTCCGAGCGCCGCAAGACGCGGCGGGGATCAGGAGAAGTCTACGCGAAGTTGCCCGCTGCGGCGGACGCGATGCGGGTTTGCCCCGGCACGGCGGACGGTGTTTCGTTGATGCGGCGCAAACCGGGCCGAAGGCGGCGCGCGCGGGCCACGCGCGGCCGCCCTGGCCGCGGCCGCGCGGCGGGCGGCATCCCGTCACGCGACCGGTTGCCGGTCACGAGCGGGCATCGCGCCACAGCACCGGGTCGGCGCGGTACAGCGCCGGGAAGTACTGCTTCAGCCCGGCGACCTTCGGCAGGTCGTTGAACGCGATATACGGCGCGTCGGGATGCAGTTCGAGGTAGTTCTGGTGATAGGCCTCGGCCGGATAGAACCCCTTGTACGCCTCGACGCGCGTCACGACGGGCGCCGGAAACACGTGCGCGGTGCCGAGCTGCGCGATGTACGCGGTCGCGACCGCGCGTTGCTGCGCGGTGGTCGGAAAGATCGCGGACCGGTACTGCGTTCCTTCGTCGGGGCCCTGCCGGTTGAGTTCGGTCGGGTCGTGCGCGACCGAGAAGAACACCTGCAGCAGCCGGCCGTAGGTGATCTGCGTCGGGTCGTAGACGATGCGAACCGATTCCGCGTGCCCTGTCAGCCCCGAGCCGACGAGCGCATAGTGCGCGGTTTCGGACGCACCGCCCGCATAGCCGGCCGTGACCTGCTTCACGCCCTTCACGTGCTCGAACACGCCCTGCACGCCCCAGAAGCAGCCGCCGGCGAGCACGGCCGTCTCGTCGTGCGCCGCGCCGGGCGTTTCGTCGAGCGTCGGCGCGGGCACGGTGCGCATCGGCTCGGCGGAATTGACGATGCGCTGGTAGCCGAACACGGCGGCGGCCGCGATGGCGATGGCGCCGATGCGGCGCAGCATCGCTGCGCGCCGTCGCGGCGCGGAATCTCGGGTGGGTGTCGGGTTCATCGTGTGCTCCTTCTGAATGCGTTGGCGAAGACGGCGGCCGGGTGACGGCGGCGCCTGCGTTCAACCGAATGTGAATGCGTACGCATCGACGCCGGGATCGAGAAACTCGATCGCGAACGTGCGATCTGCGATCGCGCCGGGCTGCCGGACGAGCTGGTACAGGCGCTGCCCGGTAACGGTGCCGTAGCCCTGCGCGTCGACGTCGGCGCCGTGCGCGGCACCGGGCGCCGCGCCGTCGAGCGTCACGCGAAAGCGCACGGGCTGGCCGTTCGCGCCCGGGCCGAGCACGAGGTGCAGGTCGCGCGCATGGAAGCGGTAGACGATCCGGCCGGCCGGCGCGGCGAGCGATGCGCGCTCGGCGCCGACCTGCCAGGTGCCGGCGAGGCCCCAGTCGTTGAGATCGGGGCGGGCCGGCGCGTCGTAGCGGTGTGCCGTGTCGCGCACGACGCCGCCCGGCGACGTGAAGTCCTCGGCACGCGCATAGCCGACATAGGTTTCGGGCGAGCGGACGTCAGCGGTGTCCGCTGCCGCGAGCGCGCCCTTCGCGGGCGCACCGGCCAGCCCGAGCGGCACGTTCAGCGCTTCCGGATGGCCGGCCTCGGCGAGCAGCGACTGGATCGCGCGTTCCGACTGCGCGTACTCGCCTTCGCCGAAGTGGTGATGGCGGATGCGCCCCTGCGCGTCGATGAAGTAGTGCGCGGGCCAGTATTCGTTGCCGAACGCGCGCCAGATCGAATAACCGTTGTCGATCGCGACCGGGTAGTCGATGCCGAGGTCGTGCACGGCCTTCTTCACGTTGCCGATGTCGCGCTCGAACGCGAACTCCGGCGCGTGCACGCCGATCACGACGAGCCCGTACGGCGCGTACTTGCGCGCCCACGCGTTCGTGTACGGCAGCGTGCGCAGGCAGTTGATGCACGAATACGTCCAGAAATCGACGAGCACGACCTTGCCGCGCAGGCCGGCCGCCGTCAGCGGCGGCGAGTTCAGCCACTGCACGGCACCGGCGAGCGACGGCAGCGTGCCTTCGACGGGCAGCGCGGACGGCGTCGTGCCGGCCGCGCGCATCATCGCGCCGCCGCCGGCCGGTGCGCCGTCGGCAGTCGCGGCCATCATCGCGCCGCCGCTTGTGTTGCCGGTCGTGTTGCCGGCAGCGTCGCCCGTGGCGGCCGTCGTTGCCGGCGCACCGTTCGAGCGTCCGCCGAGCCGGTCGATGAGCTTCGTCTCGAGCCCGCCCGTGGTGATGGTCGACAGTTGTGCGAGCGCACCCGTATCGAGGCCGAGCGCGATCGCGCCGACGCCGGCCAGCAGCGCCGCGCCGATCCCGCGCCGGATCCATTCGCCGGCGCCGAGCGAGCGCTTCATCGCGGCGAACACCTTGCCGCCGATCACGAGCGCGACGGCGAGGGACGTCGCCGCGCCAGCCGCATACGCGACGAGCAGCAGCGTCGTGCCGACGCTCGCGCCGCGCAGCGCGGCGCCGGTCAGCACGAGCCCGAGGATCGGGCCGGCGCACGGCGCCCACAGCAGGCCCGTCGCGACGCCGAGCAGCAGCGACGACGCGGGGCCGGCCGGGCGGCCGTCGCGCTGCGCGAATCCGGTGAGCCGGTTGCCGGCGGCGACGAGCGGGCGCGTCAGGTGTTCCGCGAAGCGCGGCATCAGCAGTGTCAGGCCGAACACCGCAAGCAGCACGATGGCGATCCAGCGGCCGGCCTGGTTGGCCTGCGCGACCCAGCCGCCGCCGACGGCGGCGAGCGTCGCGACCACGGCGAACGTGAGCGCCATGCCGGCCAGCAGCGGCAGGCCGGTGCGCACGAACGGCTGGTCGGCGCGCGCGAACACGAACGGCAGCACGGGCAGGATGCACGGGCTCAGGATCGTGAGCACGCCGCCGAGATAGGCGAGGGCGATGAGCAGCATGGTGCGTTCTCCAGTCGGTCGGGAGCGGGGCCGGATCAGGCGGCGGCCGGGTGGAAGGTGAGCGCGAGCCCGTTCATGCAGTAGCGCAGGCCGGTCGGCGGCGGGCCGTCGTCGAACACGTGGCCGAGATGGCCGCCGCAGCGGCGGCAGTGCACTTCGGTGCGGACCATCCCGAACGACGCGTCGGCGTTGCTGCCGACCGCGTGGTCGAGCGGCTTCCAGAAGCTCGGCCAGCCCGTATGGCTGTCGAACTTGGTGGCCGACGAGAACAGCGCGAGGTCGCAGCCCGCGCATGCGAACGTGCCGGGGCGGTGCTCGTCGTTCAGCGGGCTGCTGTACGGCCGTTCGGTGCCGGCGTCGCGCAGGATCGCGTACTGGGCGGGCGTGAGCCGGCGATGCCATTCGGCGTCGCTGAGGGTGAGTTCGAACGGGGCGGCCATCCGTGGGGCGGCCATCCCCGGGGCGACCGGCTGCGGGGTGGCCGGCGGCGCGGCGAACGCGCGGCCGACCAGCGCGCGGCGGCCGGTGGACGACAGCGCCGCGAGCGTGGCGAGGCCGGTGGCGCCGGCGAACAGCAGCAGATGTCTGCGGGTTGGCATGATGGGCTCCTGGAAGCAGGTCCTGAAAACATGCGCCCATCGTAGGCGGCGGCCGGTGTCGAAGTCCTCACGGAAAGTTAAATGATTTGTGATGTCTGGGTGTCGTTACGGGGGACGCTGGAGTCGGTCCAAGTCCCGGCTGACAGGGGCTCCCGGGGGATGCGCCGCAGATATTTGTTGAAATCCCGGATGAGCCGCGACTTTTTAGTGTTTTTTTCGTGTTCGCGGGGGGCAGGTCACATATGCTCCAGTGACTGCGCCCGGGCCGGACGCGGTCGCCTGTAATGTGTATAGTCGAAGTGATCTATACACATAGCGAGGTATGCCATGCGTACCAACATTGAAATCGACGACAAGTTGATGGCCGAGGCACTTGCCGCAACCGGTATCAAAACCAAGCGGGAAGTTGTCGAGCTCGGCCTGAAGACGATCATCAGGCTCAAACAGCAAGAGCAGATTCGCCAGTTTCGCGGAAAACTCCACTGGGAAGGTGATCTAGACGCCATGAGGACGGATCGATGACGCTCGTGGATTCGAGCGTCTGGATCGACTATTTCCGCGGCAAGGTTTCGCCGGAAACCGACAAGCTTGACGGTTTGCTCGGCAACGAGGCGCTGTTCTCGGGCGACCTGATCGTGGCAGAGGTGTTGCAGGGTTTCTCGGCTGAATCCGAATTCAATGTGGCCCGCCAGTTGTTGACGACGCGCTTGAATGTCGTGTCGCTGGTCGGTACCGATAACGCTGTCCAGGCCGCACGAAATTATCGTGACTTGAGAGCGCGAGGCGTGACGGTCCGCAAGACCATCGACACGCTGATCGCGACTTACTGTATTGAGAACGGCGTTTCGCTACTGTACAGCGATCGGGGCTTTGATCCATTCGTTCAATATCTGGGTCTTCGATCAGCGCTTTCAGATGATTGATCGAAGCCAGGCTAGCTAGTCGGATCGCATGCGTCGCAACGGCTTCCGTCACAACAGGCAGACCCGGCGCAGGGTGACCGTTCTCAGATAGACGGATTTATCGAGCCACGGCACAAACACATACTCGTCGTATGCGTCGCAACCGATCAGAATCCAGTGGGACAGAACGTTGGACATGATGGTCTCCCTGACTTCGCTTGCTTCGATGTGACGGGTGCCGATGCGTTGCGATTGTCATCCGTCGTGCTCACACACCGTATACCCGCCGAGCATGGCGTCTATTCCCGAAGCCGCGCAATGCACTTCGTGCGCGGGATGTCGCGCATCGTTGGAATAAACGGGCCCGCTCCGCGGTATGCGGATCAAGCAGCGGACGCATCGAGGGGGAGGCGCCAATGAACGGCAAGGTGAGGCAAACCCGGGCCATGCCGGGCCGATCGCAGCGCGATCGCGAGGGTGCTTCGAAGGTGAACGAGGCACCACGGTCATCGTTGTTTCAGGATCGCATCGGCATGCGTCCACCGTGGCGCAACCGCGTGCCGCGTCCCGCGCAGCACGCGAATGGCCTCGATGCGGGGAAGCCGGTGTCGGCGCATGACGGGATGCGCAAGGCCGCGCAAAGGCTGCAGCTCGGTTCCGGCATCCTGCTGTGGGTCTATATTTCCATTCATATGGTCAATCACGCGCTCGGCATCTGGTCGATCGATATCGCCGAGCGTGGACTGCACCTGGCAATCGGGCTCTGGCAAAGCGCGCCCGGAACGATCCTGCTGTATGGCGCGGCCGGCCTGCATTTCGCGCTCGCGATCCGCACCATTTACAGCCGCCGACACTGGGCGCTGCCGCCCGCCGAATGGCTCCGTCTCTGGGCGGGACTCAGCCTGCCGATGCTGTTGATCCGCCACGTCGTCGGGACCCGGGTTGCGACATCGTTTTACGGCTTCGAGCCGAACTACGAACGGGTCATCGTGTCGCTCCTCACGAGCGGCACGCAGGGCTTGCAGATCGCGCTGCTCGCGCCGGGTTGGGTACACGGCAGCCTCGGGCTGTGGTTTCATTTGCGCCGGCATGCGTTTTTTCGGCATGCGAAGTTTGTGCTGCTGGCCATGCTCGTCCTGCTGCCCGTGCTGTCGGCGGCGGGATTCGTGCAGATGACGCGCGCGATCGTGCCGGGCAGTCTCGCCGTACCGGCACCCGACGCGGCGCTGGTTGCGCACCGCGCCGCGCTCGACAGTTGGCGACATCTCCTCGTCGTCGGCTATCTGTCGCTGATTGCGGTTGCGTTCGCCGGCGGTCAGTTGCGAAACCGGCTCTCCAGCGGCGATTCGCATGACCCATCCCGCGAGCAGCGGCGAACGGACGCATGAGCACACCATGCCCGCTTGCGGCTCGCTGTCCGCGCGCATCGACTGCGTCCCGCGCGTACGCGTGCCGGCCGGGCAAAGACTCCTGACAGGCATGGGCAGGGGCTTCGGCGATACTGTGCGCTTTCGCACCCGTCGATCCGCGGCGCACGTCGGATTTCCACGCCATGACAACCATTCAAGTTCCCGTCCCGCTGAAGGAATCGCTGGGCGAGCGGCAGTTCCACATGCTGGCCGACGTGCTGCATTCGATCGCGCCTGCCTTCGACCGGGCGGCATTTCTTGCGACGGCGCTCGACGGCCTTGACGGCTTGACGCTGATGGCGCGCGTCAGGCGCGCCAGCGCGGCGATCGACACCGGTGCGCGGTCGCTACCCGGCGGATACGATGCCGTGCTGGCGTTGTTGCAGGAGGCCGCGCCTCGATTGGGCCGGGGTTTTGTCTCGCTCGTCGCGCCCGACTATGTCGGGCAGTACGGTCGGCACACCTTCGACCGTTCGATGGACGCGCTGAAATATTTCACGCCGTTCGGCACGTCGGAATTCGCGGTACGTGAATTCCTGCGCCTCGACCGGGCGCTCGCGCTCGCAGTGATGGAAACCTGGACGCACGATGCGGACGATGCAGTGCGCCGGCTGGCAAGCGAGGGAAGTCGCCCGCGCCTGCCGTGGTCGTTCCGGCTCCGCGAGATCGAGGCCGACCCGGCGCTGGCAGCGCGGATACTCGACAATCTTCGCGCGGACTCGAGCGCTTATGTACGCCGCTCGGTCGCGAATCACCTGAACGACGTGGCGAAGACGCATCCGGCATGGGTGCTCGATCGGGCCGAACGATGGGGCGGCGACAATCCGCATACGCGATGGATCGTCCGTCATGCGCTTCGTACGCTCGTGAAGCAGGGCGATGCGCGCGCGCTCGCGATACTCGGTGCCGACAGTGCGCCTCGCGTGGCAGTCGGCCCGTTTGGCGTGACGCCCGCGCAGGTGGTGCTCGGCGAATCGATCGCGCTCGCCTGCGAGTTGCATTCGACGGCCAAGACGGCACAGCGACTCGTCGTCGATTACCGTATAGGCTATGTAAAGCAAAATGGCGAGGCGTCGCCGAAGGTGTTCAAGCTGAAGGTACTGACGCTCGAACCCGGCGAGCGCATCACGCTCCGGCACAGTCGGTCGATCCGCGATTTCACTACGCGCCGACACCATGCGGGCCGGCATGAGGTCGAGTTGATCGTCAACGGCCGGGTCGTTGCGCGATCTTTCTTCGAGCTTGCCGTGTGAGTGGCTGTTTGCCGGTCCGACGTCGTCGTGTGAAGCGGCGTGGAGGCGAGGTTCGTCGGCTGACGAGGCGGGCGATCGGCGGTCGATGATACCCGGCGGCTCTGGAAGACACTCCGGCGATTGCGCGCCGAACACGGGATTCGTTATCTGCGCGCCGCAGCGAAGCATCGCAGCATTCGGTATTTTGCGCGCGGTCCAGGTTGACTAAGATCGAACCCTCGGGCGGACGCCTGTATCGTCAACCGGTCCGCCCGCGCCCGAATCATGGACAACCGCACAGATTCCCCTCCACGCATCTCGCTGCCGGAACGCGCGCAGCGCCCACGCTCGGTGTGCGCGAAGGCGCTCGTGTTCGCGGACCCGGCGTCGCGCGTCGCGCTCGCGAATACGAATACGACGGCTGGAGATCGCGAGCGCCGCATCTTCCTGCGCGGCGATCAGGCGCTGCCGTACGGCAACGCGATCGCGCCGATGGGCGAGATCGGCGGCGCTGGCTACGGGAAGGTCGCGCGGGTATCCGGGGTGCCGAAGCAACGATGACGCAGGCGGCCGAACGCGTGCGCATCACGCAGATCAGCTTTCTGACGCCGGGCAACTATGCCGCGGACGATCCGTTGCCGGGCCTCGAGCAGACGCTCGACCTGTTCCGGATCGGCGAGGCACTCGGCTACGACTGTGCATGGGTGCGTCAACGCCATCTCGAGCGGGCCGTGTCGTCGGCGGCCACGTTTCTCGCGGCGGCGAGCCAGCACACGACGCGGATCGGGCTCGGGGCGGCCGTGATCCAGATGGGTTACGAGAATCCGTTCCGCCTGGCCGAGGATCTGGCGACCGTCGACATCCTGTCGCGCGGCCGCCTGAACGTCGGGCTCAGCGCAGGCGTGCCGCCTCACGGCGCATTGCTCGGCGACAGGCTGTTCGATGGTGCACCGGAGCAAATCGACTTTTCGCACGCACGCGTCGCACGGTTGCGCGCGAACCTGACGGGCGATCTGCTCGGCGACGAACAGTGTTTCGTCGAATCGCCGGCCGGGCGCGAGCGGCCACGCGTGATGCCGTACGCGCCCGGACTGACGCAGCGGCTCTGGTATGGCGGCGGCTCGCTCCGCTCGGCCGAATGGGCCGGTCGCCACGGCTTCAACCTGCTGATCGGCAATCTGAACGTCGGCGAGCACACGGACGACTTCTTCGACACGCAGCGCAGCCACATCGACGCGTTTCGTTCGCACTGGTGCGGCATGCATCCGCCGCGCATCGCGCTCGGGCGCGTGATCGTGCCGACCGACAGTGCCGATCACGTCAGCCGCCGGCGCTATCGCGCGTTCGCCGCGCAACGCGTCGAGCGCACGCGCGGCCCGCAAGGCCCGCGTCGCACCCTCTATGCGGAAGACCTGGTCGGCAGTGCCGCGGAAATCGCCGAGCATCTGCTCGCGGATCCGATCGTGCGGCAGGTCGGCGAGTTACGCCTGGAATTGCCGTACGATTTCGCGCCCGACGAGTACGAACAGATCCTGACCGATTTCGTGCTGCATGTCGCGCCGTGTCTCGGCGGACAGACGAGCAGGACCGCGACGTAGTCGGGGAATCCGGACCGCGGGGCGCGCGCGAACGACGGTCCGCGCTGGCGCGGCGTGCACGTCCCGCGGCTCGAAGCCGTCCGGCCGGACCGGCCGCCGCTCACGCCGCGCGCGCGTGCCGGTTCAGCGGATACGGCAGCCCGAGATGATCGCGCCGAGATGGATTTTGCGAGGCGTAGCGTGAGTCGATTGGCTCATGGCTGGAGCAGGGCAGGGGCGACGGACATCATGCGAGCGCGACTTGCACCCGCGCCGCGTGTGCGTCGGGCAAGGTCGGCAGCGCGTCGAGGAGCGATGCGGTGTACGGGTGCGACGGCGCGCCGAACACCTGGTCGACCGCGCCGCTTTCGACGACGCGGCCGCGGCGCATCACGAGAATCCGGTCGGCGACGTGATGCACGACGCCGAGATCGTGCGAAATGAACAGCATCGCGGTGCCGTGCTCGGCCTGCAGGTCGGCCAGCAGGTCGAGCACCTGCGCCTGGATCGACACGTCGAGCGCGCTGACGGGCTCGTCCGCGACGAGCAGCGCCGGATTCGGCGCGAACGCGCGGGCAATCGCGACGCGCTGCCGCTGGCCGCCGGACAACTCGCGCGGATAGCGGTCGATGCAACCGGCGCCGAGCCGCACTTCGTCGAGCAGATGCAGCACGCGGCGGCGGCGCGCGTCGCCGCGGATGCCGACTGCGTCGAGGCTTTCGCCGATGATCTGGCCGACCGAATAGCGCGGGTCGAACGAGCTGTACGGATCCTGCGCGATCAGTTGCAGCCGTGCACGACGGGCACGCCGCGCGGACTCCGGCACGCCGCTCCACGGCGCTCCGTCGAGCGCGACGGCGCCGCTGTCCGGCTCGACGAGGCCCAGCACGATCCGGGCGACCGTCGATTTTCCGGAACCGGATTCGCCGACGATGCCGAGCGTTTCGCCGCGCGCCAACGCGAACGTGACGCCGTCGACCGCGGCCGGCGCGTCGCCGCCGCCGTAGCGCTTCGTGACCGCTGCGACGGCCAGCACCTGCGCGCGGGCGTCGATCCGCTTGGGCGGCAGCGGGATTCGCCCGGCGGCAACGGCCGGGGCTGGATCGTCCGTCCGCGGCTCGGCCGCGAGCCGGAAACCGCGCGATGCGGGCGTGGGAATCGCCGCGAGCAGTTGACGCGTGTACGGATGCGCGGGCGCGGTCAGCACGTCGCGCGCCGGCCCCTGCTCGACGACGCGGCCGGCGCGCATCACGAGCACGCGATCGGCCAGTTCGGCGACAACCGCGAGGTCGTGGCTGATCAGCAGCAGCGCATCGCCGGCGTCGCGGCGCGCGCGCAGCAGCGACAGGATCTGCCGCTGCACGGTCATGTCGAGCGCGGTGGTCGGCTCGTCGGCGATCAGCAGCGACGCGCCGCCGGCGATCGCGGTACCGATCAGCACGCGCTGGCGCAAGCCGCCCGACAACTGGTGCGGATACTGCGGGAGCCGCCGTTCGGGTTCGTCGATACCGACCGAGCGCAGCAGGTCGGTGCTGCGCGCATGAAGGTCGCGCCGCCGGGTGTCGTGCAGCGCCTCGGCGACGAGGTCGCGCACGCGCCACAGCGGGTCGAGCGACACCAGCGCGTCCTGCAGCACGTAGCCGATCCGGCGGCCGCGAACGGCGCGCCAGTCGCGTTCGCGATGGCGGCGCGCGTCGGCGCCGGCGATGTCGAACCGCGCGGCGTCGATCACGGCATGCGGGCCGTTCAGCCCGACGAGACTGCGCGCGGTGACCGACTTGCCGGAGCCCGACTCGCCGACCAGCGCGACGCATTCGCCGGCATGCACGGCGAGGTCGAGCGGTCCGACGACGGCCGTCGTGCCGCGTGGGCCGCGGAACCCGATCGTCAGATGCTCGATGCTGACCAGCGGCACGGCGGATGCGACAGTGGGTGCAATAGCGGTCATGCCGCCTCCCGGCGTTCGAAGCGCGCCTGCCAGTAGCCGCCGAGCGCATTCACGGCGACGACGGCTGCGGTGATCGCGAGGCCGGGCCAGACCGCGATCCACCACGCGTTGTACAGGTAGTTGCGGCCTTCGGCGAGCATCAGCCCCCATTCGGCGGCGGGCGGCTGCGGCCCCATGCCGAGGAAGCTCAGTCCCGACGTGCCGATGATCGCGGTGCCGAGCCCGATGGTCGCGAGCACCGGCACTTGCGCGATCGCGTGCGGCAGCACGTGCCGCCAGACCAGCACGGCTGACGCTAGGCCGAGCGTGCGCGCCTGCTCGACATAGCCGGACCCGGCGACGACGAAGGTCTGCGCGCGCACCACGCGCGCGAAACGCGGCACCGACGCGACGCCCAGCGCGAAGACGAGGTTCACCGCGCCCGGGCCGGTAAACGAGATCAGCATCAGCGCGAGCAGCAGGTCGGGGAACGCGGACACGACGTCGAGAAAGCGCGTGATCAGCTCGTCGAGCCAGCCGCGCGCGAGGCCGGCGAACAGGCCGAGCGCGGTGCCGAACAGCGTCGCGACGCCAATCGCGGCCACGCTGATCGACAGCGAGTAGCGTGCGCCGTAGACGACGCGCGAGAAGATGTCGCGGCCGAGCTGGTCGGTGCCGAACCAGTGCTCGGCGCTGCTGCCGAGCTGCGCGGCGAGCGGGTCGGCGGCAAGCGGGTCGTAGTGCGCGAGCCACGCTGGCGCGATGACGGCGACTGCGTTCAGCAGCAGATAGGCGGCGGCGAGCGCGAGTCCCGGATGGCGGCGCAGCCAGCCGGGCTCGGCGAATTTCGTGCGCGGGTGCAACGCGAGATCGACGGGAGTGGACATCGGAGCCTCCGGTTCAATGCCGTGCGCGCTGGTCGCGCAGGCGGGGATCGATCAGCAGGTAGAGCAGATCGACGGCGGTGCTGAGCGCGACGTAGATCGCGGCGGACAGGATCGCGATCGCGAGGATCACCGGCATGTCTTTCGACAGCACCGCGTCGACCGTCACCTTGCCGAGGCCCGGCCGGCCGAACACCTGTTCGGTGATCACCGCGCCGCTCAGCAATCCGCCGACGAGCCAGCCGGCGAGCGTGACGGCCGGCAGCGCGGCGTGGCGCAGCGCATGGCGCACGCGCAGCGCGAGTCCGCCGATGCCCCACGAGCGGACCGTCAACGCGTACGGCTCGTCGAGCGCGCGCTCGATGCCTTGCCGCAGCACGCGGCCGATCACCGCGCCCTGCGCGAGCCCGAGCGACAGCGCCGGCAGCACGAGCGACGCGAAGCCGCGATCGCCGGCGACCGGGAACAGCTTCAGCGTGAAGCTGAACACGAACAGCAGCAGGATCCCGAGCCAGAACGACGGCGTCGACGCGAGCAGCAATTCGACGCCGGACGCGGCGCGCCCGGCCCAGCGGCGGCCGGCCGTCAGCACCGCGAGACCGACCGCGAACGCGATCGTCACGACGAGCGCCGCGCCCGTCAGCTTCAGCGTGGGCCACAACTGGCCGAGCACGAGCGGCGCGACGTCGGTGTTCAGGATGTACGATCGCCCGAAGTCGCCGTGCAGCACGCGCCACAGGTAATGCAGGTACTGCAGCGCCAACGGTTCGTCGAGCCCCCATTCCTGGCGGATCGCGGCTTCGATCTCGGGCGTGTTCAGTTGCTCGCCGATCAGGATGCTGACGATATCGCCCGGTGCGAGATGCACGGCCGCTAACGACAGCGTGACTGCTGCCCACAGCACGAGCGCGCCGGTCGCGAGCCGCGTTGCGACCGGCGAATGCAGCCAGCGGCGCCATGCGGCCGGCGACGGGGCGGGCGGCGCGGCATCGGGGACGGAAACGGGAGCAGCGCTCGGGTGGTTCATGCGGATTCTCCTGTCGGCGCCGCGCGAGGCGGGCCGGCGTCGCCTACTTCTTCACCCACACGTCATACGGGTTTTCCGGCATCTGCGCGAACGGGCGGAAGCGCAGGCCCTGGACCGCCTTCGCGGCCGCGATCTGGTCCTCCGGCTCGTACAGCGGCACCGCATACGCCTGTTCGTTGATCGCGAAGTGCTGCAGCTCGCCGTACAGCTTCTTGCGCTCGGCGGTGTTCTGCGTGCGCGCGGCCGCCTGCAGCCAGCGGGTCAGCTCCGGTGCCGCCGCGCGACTGTAGTTCAATGCGCCGCCGCGATCGACGGGCAGGTAGTGGCCTTCGATGTCGATCCCGTCCGGCGGCGTGTTCGAGTTCGCGATCGAGCCGAACTTGCCGCTCTTGCGCGCCTCGACGTACGTGCCGTCGTCGACGTACTGGATCTTCAGGTCGACGCCGAGCCGCTGCCGCGCCTGTGCCTGCAGCGCCTGCAGCAGCACGTCGCGCTGGTCGCGCACGGTCGCCTGTGCCTGGATCACCGCGATCGTCAGCCGCTCGCCGTTTTTCGTCCGGTAGCCGCCGGCTTCGCGCGCGGTCCAGCCGGCTTCGTCGAGCAACTGGTTCGCGCGCTTCGGGTTGTTGCCGTAGGTTTTCTCGACGGCGGCATCGTAGAACGGATCGATCGGCGACGTGATCCCCCACGCGCGCGTGCGCTCGCCGCGGTAGATCGACTGCACGATGCCGGTTGCGTCGAGTCCTTCGAGCAGCGCGCGGCGCACTTTCACGTCTTGCGTGGGGCCGTACGCGACGTTCAGGAACAGCGAGTACGGCGTGCCGGTGTTCAGCGCGCGGCGGTAGGTGAAGTCGGCGTTCTTGCGGATCAGCGCCGCGTCGTTGCCGGACACGCCCTCGATCACGTCGACCTGGCCGGACAACAGCGCGCCCGTGCGCACCGACGATTCCGGCAGGAACCGGTAGACGACCCGGTCGAGATACGCGGGGCCCTGGTGGCCAGCCGTCGGCGGTGCCCAGCGATAGTCCGGATTCCTCGCGAATTCGATTTCCTGCCCCTTTACGTAGCGGCGCAGGATGAACGGGCCGGTGCCGGCGATGTCGGTGCCGCCCGACTTCAGGCTCGGCCGGTCGAATGCGTTCGGCGACAGCAGCGGCAGCCGGCCGGCGAACGTCAGGAACGGCGCATACGGCGCGTCGAGCGTGATCACGACCGTGCGCGCGTCCGGCGTCTTCACGTCCGCCACGTGCGAGATCAAGCGCGCGAGCTGGCTGCCGGCCGAGTACGACAGCTCGCGCGCATTCAGGAAGTTGCGTGCGACGGCCTTCGCGTCGAACGGCGCGCCGTCGGTGAACTTCACGCCGTCGCGCAGCGTGAACGTATGGGTCTTGCCGTCGGCAGATACCTTGTAGCCGGTCGCGAGCCACGGCACGTAGCTGCCGTCCGGCTTCTGCGCGAGCAGGCTCTCGTACGCGTTGCGCAGCAGCAGTTCGACCTTGTCCTGGCCGTTCAGTTGCGGGTTCAGCGTGCGCGGCTCGGTTTCGACGCCCCAGGTCAGCGTGCCGCCGGTGACGGGCGCGTCCTGAGCGAACGCCGGGTGCGACAACGCGAGCGCAAGCAGGAGCGCGGCCGACGCAGTGCGGCGCGTGGAATCCGGAAAGGCGAATGTCATGCGTGGAAGTCCTTCATCAGAGGCGTAGCGGGTGGAATACGGCGCGGCGAAGCGGAGCACGTCGAGCGTCACGCGCTCGCGCGCCGACGTTCGCCGTCCGGCGCGGCATCGGCCGCCGCCGGATCCTGGTAGAGATCCGGGATCAGGATTTTTCTCAGCCAGACGAGCGGTGTGCCGAGCGCATTCGTCGAGCGGTCGAACGGCACGTAGCCGCCGCGCTCGTAATACGACTGCAACCACGGATGATTGGCCGCGGTCGCGAGGTACGTCGCGGGCGCCTTGACCTGCTGCGTCAGGAACTGCGTTTCGACGTAGTCGAGCAGGGCGTGCCCGAGCCCCTGCCGCTTGAATGCGGGCGCAACCGCGAACCAGTGCAGGAACGGATGGGGCGTGCGATGGCGTTCGCCGGGCACCCACGGGAACCGCACGGTCAGCGTGGCTGCGAGCGCTGTGCGGCCGTCGGCGGCCGCGCGTTCGAGCACGAACGTCGTCTCGCGCGCAACGGTCTGCACGACGCGCTCGATCGGCGAGCGCGTGATGGTGAAATGCACGCCCTGCGGCACGAGCGGCGCGTACGCGTCCTGCAGCAACGCATAGAGGGCCGGCACGTCGTCGGCGCCGGCGATGCGGATCGTATCGGTCATCGCGCCGCGCCCTCGAAGTCCGGTTGGCGCGCGGCAGTGCGAGCGCCCGACCCTTGCGCGTCCGGGTTGTCGCGCGACGACACGTCGTCGTGGTCGTCGGCAGGCGCTCCGGCCAGCAGCCGCAACGACGCAATCCGCGGCGCGGCATCGGCAAGCGGCGTGTCGACGACGAATTCGGCAATCCCGTAGCGACGATGCAGTGCGTCGAGCTCGCGCAGCACGGCGTCGCGCGTGCCGTGCACGATCCGCGTCTCGCGCGGGTCGATCCGGTGCGGGCCGCCGCCCGCCTGACGGATGTACGCGTGCGCCTGTTCGAGGCTGCCGACGTTGACCGCGGGGGTGTCGCCGACCTGTACGCGAAAGCCTTGATGCCCGCTTGCCAGTTGCGCGGCCGCGTCGCGCGTCGCGGCGACGATCGCGGAGACCGCGAGCAGCGGCGTGCGGCCGCCGGATGCGTGGCGGTACGCGTCGAACGCCCGTTCCAGGTCCACGGTCGATGCGTTCAGATGCGACGCATAGACGAACGTCCAGCCGAGCCGAGCGGCGAGCGCGGCGCTTTCCGCACTTGCGCCGAGCAGGAACGGTTGCGCGGGCACGGACGGTAGCGGCGTCGCGTGCAGCGCGGTGGCGTTGTCGTCGTCGGGCGCGTCCGGCCGCGTGCCGGCGCGCTGGAGATGGCGATCCAGTTCGTCGGCCAGTTCGGCGAACGATGCGCGACGAGCCGGATCGTAACCGGCCTGCAGCGCGCGCGTCGACAGCGGCAGGCCGCCCGGCGCCTTGCCGACGCCGAGATCGACGCGGCCGGGCGCGAGCGACGCGAGCAGGTTGAAGTTTTCCGCGATCTTGTACGGACTGTAGTGCTGCAGCATCACGCCACCCGACCCCACGCGGATTCGTCGTGTCTGCGCCAGCACATGCGCGATCAGGACCTCCGGGGACGGGCACGCGAGCGCGGCCGTGTTGTGATGCTCGGCGAGCCAGTAGCGGTGATAACCGGCGGCGTCGGCGAAGCGCGCGAGCGACACGCTGCGCGCCAGTGCGTCGGCGGCGGTTTCTCCCGGCGCGACGGGGCTCTTGTCGAGCACGCTCAAGCGGAATGGCAACGCGGCCAGGGCGGAATCGGAATGGTTGGCGTCGAACGTCATGATGATGCGATCGGCGCGGGTCGAAGCGGCCTGATCAACGGGTTAGGCATGCAGAATTATTTTTCGCCTGCGTTCGCACGGTCAAACAATCAAGAAGAATATGGAAAGCCGAAAATATTCGTTCCGGCCGACCGGGGGGGCTGCGTTATGGTCGTTGGCTGCGCGCCTCGCGGCGTGCGCCTGTGGGCCATGCCGGACGACCCGACGCGAGCGCCGTCGGCAACGCGATGCCGGCATGCGTCCTCCGATCGAACCGAATCACGAGGAACGCGGATGAACGACAGAAGCGGACGAGGCGCGGCACGCGCCGCAAGCGACGATGCGTTGGCCGGAGTCGCGTCATGAGCCGCGCACGCAGACGACTGAAGACGCTCGTCGGTGCGGCGAGTGTGCTTTACGCGCCCGGCGACCCGGACATCGTACAGGGCGTGCGACGCGCGGCGTCGCTCGCGCGCAAGGCGGAAACCGAGAAGATCACCGGCCTCTTCACGGCCGACCTGTTGCAGGCCGATCCGGCCGGTCTCGCCGGCAGCACGGGCAGCCAGGAGCCGATCGTTGCGCTGGCCGCGCTGAGCCAGGCGACGTCGGCCATCGGGCTCGTCGCGACGGTGTCGACGACGTATCACCACCCTTACAACCTTGCGCGGCTGATCGGCACGCTCGATCACGTGAGCGGCGGCCGCGCCGCATGGAACGCGGTGACGTCGTCGGTCGGCGAGGAAAACTTCGGCGATGCCGCACTGCCCGACCCGGAACAGCGCTACGCGCGTGCGAGCGAATTCGTCGAGGTCGTCAACGCGCTGTTCGACGCGAACGATCCGGCCGCGACGCGGCGCGGGCCGGCCGGCAGCATCTCGGTCGACCCGCGCAAGCTCGGTGCGATCGACTACCGCGGCGCGCACTTCCAGGTGCAGGGGCCGCTGAACGTGCCGCCGTCGCCGCAGCGGCGGCCCGTGCTGTTCCAGGCCGGGCAGTCGGCAAGCGGCGTGGCACTCGGCGCGCGGTACGCGGAAGTCGTCTACACATCGCAGCCGACGCTCGACGATGCGCGCGCGTTCGTCGCCGAACTGCATCGGCAGGCTGGCGAGTTCGGTCGCGGCGGCCGTCTGCCGTTCGTGATGAACTCGTTTCATTCGGTGATCGGCGAATCCGACGCCGACGTCGCGCGGCGGCTGCGCGACAAACACGAACGAATCGATTACGAACAAGGCAGGCTGAAACTCGCCGACATGCTCGGCGGCGGCGTCGACCTTCGCGATCTGCCGCTCGACCAGCCGCTGCCGCAATCGCTGCTGCCGGCGATCGACAGCGTGCAGCGCCGGCGCGGACGCGTCGCGATCTTCGTCGGCTATGCGCGGCAGCGGTTGACGCTGCGCGAGCTGATCGTCCGCGCGCAGGAGACCGGCCACTGGTTCGTCGCCGGCACACCGGAGCAACTCGCCGATGCGATCGAAACGCGCTATCGCGCGGGACTCGTCGACGTGCTGTCGCTGCACGGGCTCGGCCAGCCGGATCAGGAGGATCTGCTGCTGAACGGATTGCTGCCCGAGTTGCGCCGGCGCGATCTGCTCGATACCGATTATCTCGGCGAGGATTTCCGCGCGAATCTCGAACTTCCTGCGGTGCAGCGCGAGCGCGTGCTGGCGTGAACCGGCGACGATCGGACGGGGCCCGTGTCGATCGTCGATCCGCGCACGATTACGCAAAACATCGGCAGGGCCGGGCGGTCGAGTCGAACAGCCGGTCTATCGGCCTGCAGCGAGAGCGGCAGGCGCAGCGTGCGTCCGTCCGGCGGCACGACGAACATTGGAGTGGCCTGATATGAACCGCGAGGTGCCGTTTCAGCCGGAAGCAAGGTGTGCCGACTCGAAGCATTGCGGCGAATGTTTCGTATCCGCGTACGGGAGCGCGATCGAAGGGTCGCTCGCGAGCGATGCCGAACGCTTCTGCGAACGCGAACGGCCGACCGGACGGTACGGCTCGCCGAAGCGGCATGCAAGCCGGCGGACGGGATCGTGAGCGCAGCACTCGCACATCGACCGCATCGATCGGCGTCGCCGGCCGTCCTGAGCGCCGCCGGCATCGCGAAACGGTTCGACGCGACCGTCGCGCTGGCGTCGCTCGACCTGTCGATCGCCGCCGGTGAAGTCGTCGCGCTGATGGGCGCGAACGGCGCGGGCAAATCGACCTTCGTGAAGATCCTGAGCGGCGTGATCCGGCCCGACGGCGGCACGCTGACGCTGCGCGGCGCACCCTATCGGCCGGCTTCGCCGTACGCGGCGAAGCGGCTCGGCGTCGCCACCGTGCACCAGTCGGTCGCCGACGCCGTCGTGCCGACACTGTCGATCGCCGACAACCTGTTGCTCGACCGGCTGTGCGATCCGGCCTCGCCGTGGCGCGCACCGCCGGCCGCACGGCACACCGCGGCGCGACCGCTCGCCGAGCGCGTCGGGCTCGACGCCGACCTGTCGGCGCCGCTCGCGTCGCTGTCGCTGGCCGATCAGCAGCGCGTGACCTTGGCGCGCTCGCTCGCCGGGCAGCCCGGCCTGCTGATCCTCGACGAGCCGACCGCGAGCCTGTCCGCGCCGGAAGCGGAGCGGCTCTTCGCGCTGCTGGACGCGTTGCGCAACGATGGCGTCGCGATCCTGCTGGTGTCGCACCGGCTCGGCGACTTGCGCCGCATCGCCGATCGTGTGGCGATCGTCCGCGACGGCCGGATCGTCGCCGACCTGGCCGCGCCGGTCGACTTCGATGCCGCGGTGGAAACGATGATCGGACGGCCGTTGCCGAAGGCGCGCGCAGCGGACGCGGGCCGCGCCACGTCGTCGTCCGAAGCCGGCTTCAGCCTGCGGAACCTCCGGCTCGCGCCGGCCAGCGTGCCGTTCGACCTCGACGTCCGGCGCGGCGAGATCGTCGCGATCGCGGGCCCGGTCGGCGGCGGCAAGTCGCGCCTCGCCAGCGTGATCTTCGGCGCCGCGCGCCCGGCCGCCGGCGAGATGACGCTCGACGGCCGGCCGTGGCGGCCGCGCTCGCCGGTCGACGCCATTCGCGCCGGCGTGTTCCTGGCCGGCGAGGACCGCTGGCGCACGTCGCTGTTTCCCGACAGCGTGCCGTTCGCGTCGATCGCCGGCACGATCAGCTTTCCGTTCCTGTCGCGCTGGTTCACGGGCGGCGCGGTGCGGCCGGCCCGCGAACGCGCTGCCGCCGCGGCCGCGATCGCCGCCTTCGGCATCCGCTGCACGGGCCCGGACGACCGGCTCGTGCGCCTGTCCGGCGGCAACCAGCAGAAAGTCGTGCTCGCGCGCTGGCATGCGGAACGCGCGCGGATGTTGCTGCTCGACGAACCGTTTCAAGGCATCGATGCCGGCGCGCGCGCCGATATCGTCGATACGCTGCGGCGCCACGCGCACGAGCGCGCGACGCTCGTGTTCGTCAGCGATCTCGAAGAAGCGGCCGAGATCGCCGATCGCATCGTGCGGTTCGATCGCGCCACACTCGACCATCCGCTTCCGCCTTCCTCCTGAGTGACAGTGCCTCCCATGAAACCCGTTTCCTCTTCCCTCGCGCACGATGCATTGCCCGGCCAACGGGCGCGCCGCCCCGCGCCGGCTCGCATTCGCGCGGCGCTCGAACGCACGGGCATCCTGCTCGTGCTGGCCGCTCTCGTCGTCGTGTTCGCGGTCAGGGAGCCCGCGTTCCTGAACCTCGACAACTTGTTCAGCATTCTTCAGGCGGTGTCGATCGTCGCGCTGCTCGGCATCGGCGTGACGATCACGCTCGCGGCGGGCGGCTTCGACCTGTCGGTGGGCAGCGTGGCCGCGTCCGCGCAGATGGCCGCCAGCTATGTGCTGGTCGTCTGGCACGGCGGCACGCTTGCGGCGGTGGCCGCCTGCGTCGCGCTCGGCGTGGCCGCCGGGTTGTTCAACGGCCTGCTGATTACGCGGCTGCGCGTGCCCGACCAGCTTGCGACGCTCGGCACGCTGTTCCTGCTGGCGGGCCTGCAGCTGATCCCGACCGGCGGCCGGTCGCTCGCGACCGGTTCGGTGCTGCCCGACGGCACGGACGCGACGGGCGTGTTTCCCGCCGCGTTTCTCGCGCTCGGGCGTTTGCGCGTGTTCGACGTCGTGCCGTTGCCGGTGCTGCTGCTTGCGGCAGTGACGGTGCTGGCCTGCGTCGCGATGGAAGCGACGCGCTGGGGCCGCGTGATCTACGCGATCGGCGGCAACGAAACGGCCGCACGACTCGCCGGCGCGCCGGCCGCGCGCTACCGGGTTGCCGCGTATGTCGTGTCGGGCGCGATCGCGTCGCTGGGCGGCGTGCTGATCGCCGCACGGGTCGGACGCGGCGACGTGAGCGCCGGGCACTCGCTGCTGCTCGACGCGGTGGCCGCCGCGCTGGTGGGTTACGCCGTGTGGGGCGCCAAGCGGCCGAACGTGTTCGGCACGGTCGTGGGCGCGGTATTCGTCGGCGTGTTGCTCAACGGGCTGACGATGCTGAACGCGCCGTACTACATGCAGGACTTCATCAAGGGCGTGTTGCTGGTGCTCGCGCTGGCGTTCACGTTCGGCATCGGTCGCCGTGCGGACGCGCGTGCGTGACGGGGCAGGGCGCGCGGCGCCGCCTCAAGCGGCGCGGCTGCGCCGTGTCGCGGCGACTGCAGTCAACCCCGGGCACGCTCCCCGACCATCGATTCCTGCGACGGTTATCACGCGCGCGCTCGATTGCTTGTTCCCGGATCGACGCGACGCGGCCGCCGTCGGTTTGCGATCCGAAGGAATATCCATTTCCGAATCGCTCGGTTTGAGCGTGCCTGTCGCGCTGGTAGATTGTGCGGATATCGTCCCCCACGGAGACAGGCAGACCATGCGATCGTCGCTTCGCCGCAAGTCACGCATCGACCGGAGGGTCGGTGTGCTCACGCTGTTTTTCGCGGCTGCATTGGCCGCGCTTGCACCCGCGGCGCACGCCGGCCCGCTCAAGGGCGCGCCCGCGCCGTTCGACAAGGGCGGCGTGAAGATCGCGCTCGTCAACTATCTGTCGACCGGCGACTTCTTCCAGGCCTACGAGGCCGGCGCGCAGAAGCAGGCGAAGGCGCTCGGCGTCGATCTGCGCATCTACGAGGGCCGGCAGGATGCGGCCGAACAGCGCGAGCAGATCCAGCAGGCGATCAGCATCGGCGTGTCCGCGATCATCGTCAACCACGGATTGCCCGAATCGTTGAAGGACGTCGTCCAGCGCGCGTTGGACAAGGGGATCAAGGTCGTCGCGTTCGACGTCGATCTCGGCAATCCGAAGGTGCCGCAAATCGAGCAGAGCGATCGCGACCTGGCCAACCTGCTGCTCGGTCAGGCGGTCAAGGACAACGGCGACGCATTCGCGGCCGGTTATGTGTATGTCGCCGGCTTTGCACCGCTCGACCGGCGCGATGCCGCATGGCGCGACTTCAAGCGCGCGCACCCGAAGGTGCAGGAAAAGGCGCGCTGGGGCACCGTCGACAATCCGATCGCGCAATCGGTCGCGAATCAGGCCGCGGCGGCCTATCGCGCGAATCCCGACATCCGCGTCGTGTTCGCGCCTTACGACGAGTTCGCGCGCGGCGCGAAGCTCGCTGCGGACGAAGCGAAACTGTCGTCGAAGATCCGCATCTACAGCGCGGATATCTCGACCGCCGACATCGAAGCCATCCGCGCGTCGAACAGCGCGTGGGTCGCGACGGCCGCGACCAATCCCGCGATCGTCGGCGCCGTGTCGGTGCGGGCCGCCGCGCTGCTCGTCGCCGGCCAGGACCCGGGAGCGCGCATCGTCGTCAAGCCGACGCTGATCACGCGCGACGATCTCGTGAAAAACGACATCCGGACCGTGGCCGAACTCGGCGCGAAGTTCCCGGCGTTCCGCGCGAGCGACGCGGCGACCGCCGCATGGATTCCGAAGGCGGACTGACCGCCGCCGACAGCGGGCGGCTGACGCCGCCCTGCGCGAAGCACAACCGACTGACGCACCGACGACCCGGCCATGACGACCCTGAACGACTATCTCGCCCAAAAACGCGACGCCTGGCGCGCGAAGCAGGAAGCGGCACGCAACGATCCCGAATTCAAGGCGACGCCGCTGAAGGCGACCGTGCGCGCGCTCGGCCGCAGCGGCGTGCGCGAGATCCGCATTCGCGACTTCCAGGTGATCAGCGACAGTCCGCCCGACTTCGCGGGCTACAACCTCGGGCCCGCGTCGCCGGAGCTGCAGCTCGGCGTGCTGGGCAGCTGCCTCACGCACATCACGCTGATCCAGGCCGCCGAGCGCGGCCTGAAGATCGATGCGATCGAGGTGGAGGTGACCGGCGACCAGCATCCGCTTGCGCAGCAGCCGGGTTTCGAGCACGTGCCCGTGTTCCCGCACAACCTCCGCTATACGCTCGATATCTCGTCGCCCGAGCCGCCCGACGCGATTCGCGCGCTGCATCAGGCGGTCGAAGCGGTCTGCCCGATCTTCAACCTGCTGAGGTTGCCGCAGACCATCGACGGCGAACTGCGGCACACCCGTGCATAACGCGTCGGGGCCGCACGCTCGGCAGGACTTGCCGGCATGCGTCGACATCGACTCATGCCGAGGAGCTTCAAGCCCCCCGGATTTCGGATCGGGATGTCCGATGGTCGTGAGGCGGGTGCGCCGTGCCGTCCGCACGATCGTGAAAGCGCTGGAACGCGTCCAGCAGCCGCGCGCGCTGCGCGGCCAGCGACGGGTCGCGCCGATCGCGCGGCCGCGCGACCGCGCGACCGCGATGTGGATCTCGTCGGCGATCCGGTAACGAAGAAATCCGCGATTGAACATACGTGCTGCTGCTAAGCGCGCATGACGAGCGACTTTATGACGCACACCGAATAATTTATCGCTTTATATCGCTTGGGATAACCGGATCGCGAGAACAGAATCTCCGCTGCCAGCGCTCGACGACAGTGCGTGTCGACGGTCCCGCATGCGCGCCGCGCGATGCGGGCGCCTGGCTCCAGGTAAATATCGCCGGACGCTCGGCGGAACAAGGGAGTGCGATGAGTTCGATCGATCTGAACGCTGTCACGCCGGTATCTGCGCCTATTCGCTCCGCAAGCGACGTGGCGCGCCTGATCAATACGACGGACAGTTCCGTCAGCCATGCGCGGATGATCGTTCTGCTGGCGCTCGGCGGCGTGTTTCTCGATGCATACGACCTGACGACGTTGTCTTACGGCATCGACGACGTGGCGCGCGAGTTCGGCCTGACGCCTGCGCTGACCGGGCTGGTCGGGTCGGCGATCATGATCGGTACGATCTTCGGCAGCCTGATCGGCGGATGGCTGACCGACAGGATCGGTCGCTATCAGGTGTTCATGGCCGACATGCTGTTTTTCGTGATCGCGGCGATCGCGGCCGGGCTCGCGCCGAACGTCTGGGTACTGATCGGTGCGCGCTTCGTGATGGGGCTCGGTGTCGGCATCGACCTGCCCGTCGCGATGGCCTTTCTCGCGGAGTTCTCGAAGTTCAGCGGCCGCGGCAACAAGGCGTCGCGGCTCGCCGCCTGGTGCCCGATGTGGTACGTGGCGTCGTCGGTCTGTTTCCTGCTGATCTTCGGCCTGTATTTCCTGCTGCCGGCCCAGCATGCGGGATGGCTTTGGCGCGCGTCGCTGATCTTCGGTGCGGTGCCTGCGCTCGTCATCATTCTGTTCAGGAATCGCTTCATGAACGAATCGCCGCTGTGGGCCGCGAACCAGGGCGACCTGGCCAATGCCGCGCGCATTCTTCGCGAGTCCTACGGCATTCACGCGCACGAAGCGGAGGATGCGCAACGCGAGCCGAGCCCGCCGCCCGTGCGGATTCGCGTGCTGTTCCAGCGTCCGTATCTCGGGCGCACGATCGTCGCCAGCGTGATGAACCTGTGCATCCCGTTCGAATACACGGCGATTGCGTTCTTTCTGCCGTCGATCCTGTCGCAGTTCCTCGGCGCGGGCGTGTTCGAGACGATCGCGGCATCGCTCGCGTTGAACGTTCTGTTCGCGTTTACCGGCGGCTTGCTGGGCATGCGTCTCGCATATCGATATCCGTCGCGTCATGTTGCGATCGCGGGTTTCGCGCTGCAGTTCGTCGCGCTTGTCGCGCTTGCGCTGGCCGGGCACCCGCACGGCGCGCTCGCGGTCGGTCTGGTGCTGCTGATGCTCGGCACCTGGCTGTTCGCCGAAGGCTTCGGGCCGGGCGCGCAGATGATGATCTATCCCACCTTGTCTTATCCGGCGGCGATCCGCGGCACCGGTGTCGGCTTCGGGCGTTCGCTGTGCGGCATCGGCCAGGCGCTTGCGCTGTTCGTGCTGCCGATCCTGCAGGCCCGTCTCGGTACGGACATGTTCTGGGTCGTCGCGATCAGTGCGGTCACGCCGATCGTGTTTCTGTTGATCGTGCGTTACGAGCCGACGGCGCGCGACGTCGACGACGAGGGCGTCGCGTGAACGCTGCGGGGATCGTTCGGCCTCCGGGATGATCCGGATCAAGCGTCCCGGTTGCCGCGAAGCGCGCGCATGGCGATTCAGGCTGCGTTACCGCGAATTTCACGCTTGACGAACCGGCATTGACGACGACGAGCGCGGGCGCAGGCATCGGCCGGCTCAGTGCGACATCAGCACCGGCAGCGTCATCGACGCCAGCACCGTGCGCGTGGCGCCGCCCATGATCGGTTCATACCAGCGCGGCGAGCCGTTCGTCGCGCCGTTCGCGATGCGCGCGGAAATAATCGGCGGAACCGGCCATTACGTAGAACGAATGCGGTTCCGAACGGGCGATGGAAATCAGGGATGACCGCATCTCTTGTCAGGTCGGGCGCGAACCACGACCAGACCGTTGCTTCTCCGGGTTGACGGCAATCAACTCCCGGGCCGGAATGCGGCACGATAGTGATCGTGTGCGCGAATGCGTTGCCATGACCCCGTTATCCGCGCATGCCGCGCACGCAGTGCGTCGCGACATCACGACGCTTTCGGGACGAACCCATCATGACGCTGATCGCAAACCTGGACGGTGCCCGGACCGGCTATCGGCTGTGCTTCGTCCGCACGCCGTGGGCGTGGTTTACCTGCTGGCCGCTCGATCGGCAATGCGGCGAAAGCTGGGCGGAGGTGCCCTACCAGGACTTCGCGAAACCGCCAGCGATTCACGCTCGCAGCTGCTCAGGGTTGCGTTCGACGCGCCGCGCCTGTTGCCGCCCGAGGCCGGGCGACACGGGCATGCGTGGAGCGTCGAACAGATCAACGGCGGCGCGGCGCCGTGGCTGCGCAGCGAGGATTTCGTCCATGCAATGACGCTGACCGTTCCGGCCGGCGCGACGCTCGGCGCGTTCGTCAAGGCGATCGAGGCCGCCGGCGGCACCGTCTACGGCCCGCTCGGCTGGGCGGAGCTGCCGCCGTGGCAGCGGTCCGACATCGTCGCGCAAACGGGCTGAACGCCCGCGCCGCAACGTCACCGCATCGGCTGCGGCGCGATCTCCCGTTCCAGCCGCCCGAGCCGCACGACCGTCACGCCGGGCCGCAACTGCCGCAGCGACGGCATGACCAGCACGCAGTCCGGATACGGCGTCACGACCGGCACGTCGTTCGACCAGCCGATCACGGTGCCCGCGTCCGCGAAGTGTTCGAGGCCCGTATAGTCGCCGGCGAAGCGGAACGCGTGGCTTGTCGCGACGACAGGCTCCGTCACCTGCACGACGCGCATCGTGTCCGGCAGCGGCAGGAACCAGTCCGGCGGCAGGTCGGCGGCATCGACGGCGCCCGACGCGACGAGGAAGCGCGCGGTGCAGTCGCGCGCGACGTCCACCGCGCGGGCCTCCCAATGCTGCCCGCATTCGACGAGGATCGCGCATGCCGGGCTCGCGGCATCGCCGAAGGCAGCGTAGTCGCGCATCCGCGTGCCTTCCGGGTGCCCGGCATCGCGGATCACCGTGGCCGGCGCGCCGACCCGGCGTGCCAGCTCGATGCCCTTGTCGAGCGGACCCGCGACGATCAGCGGCGCACTGCGTTCGTGCATCGAGTGCAGGTCGAGCAGCCAGTCGGCCGCATCGACGAACGGGCGCAGCGCGCGGGCGCGCTCGAGCTCGCTCGAGCGGACCGACAGGTCGTCGAGCACGGCGGGCGTCCATACGCGATTGAAGTCCTGGTCGACGAAGCGCGCGGCGTCCGGGCAGGCCGGATCGAAGCGCGCATACGCGGCGACGTTCGCGAACGACAGCGTCAGCGTGCCGCGCCGCGGCCGCACGCCGAGCGCCAGCAGCGCGTCGACGACGATCGCGCCGCACACCTCGTTGCCGTGCGTGAGCGCGTTGACCATCACGTGCGGGCCCGGCTGCCCGGACTCGAAACGGTAGACGTAGTCGACGCCCGTGTTGCCCGCACGATGCGGAGCCAGGTCGGGAAACGCGACTTCGATCGGGTAAGGCGTGAAAGCGGTCATGACGGCATACCGGGTAACGAGAACGTAAGGAAGGGGCGCGCGATCAGTCGAGCCCGCCCTCGCACAGGTACTTGATCGACAGGTAGTCGTCGAGGCCATAGCGCGAACCTTCGCGGCCATAGCCCGATTCCTTCACGCCGCCGAACGGCGCGGCTTCGCACGCGAGCGCGCCCTCGTTGATGCCGACGATGCCTGTTTCGAGCCGCGCCGAGACGCGCGCGATCCGCCGGACGTCCTGCGTGTAGAAATACGCGGCGAGCCCGAACGGCGTGTCGTTCGCGGCGCCGACGGCTTCGTCCTCGGTATCGAACGGAAACAGCGCGGCGACCGGCCCGAACGTCTCCTCGCCACCGAGCTGCATGCCGGGGGCTGCATCGGCGAGCACGGTCGGCGCGTAATAGTTCGGCCCCAGTTCGGGCAGGCGCCTGCCGCCCGTCAGCACGCGGGCACCGCGCTCGAGCGCATCGTCGACATGGCGCGCGATCTTGTCGACCGCGCGTGCGTTGATCATCGGGCCGATCTGCGCGGCAGGGTCGGTCGCAGGCGCGACTTTCAGCGCACCGACCCGCGCGGCGAGCTTCGCGGCGAATGCGTCGTAGATTCGGGCCTGCACGTACACGCGATTCGGGGACACGCATGTCTGGCCGCCGTTACGGAACTTGGCTGCCATCAGCCCGTCGACGGCGGCGTCGAGATCGGCATCGTCGAACACGATGAACGGCGCATTGCCGCCGAGCTCGAGCGACAGCTTTTTCAACGTCGCGGCCGATTCGCGCGCGAGCAGCTTGCCGACGAGCGTCGATCCGGTGAACGTGATCTTGCGCACGCGGCTGTCGGCGAGCCAGTCGGCCACCGCATCGATGCCGCGTTCGCGCGACGCGGCGATCAGGTTCAGCACGCCGGGCGGCACGCCCGCTTCCTGCGCGAGGAAGGCCAGCGCGAGCGCGGTGAGCGGCGTGTCCTCCGCCGGCTTCGCGACGACCGTGCAGCCGGCCGCGAGCGCGGGCGCGATCTTGCGCGCGATCATCGCGAGCGGGAAATTCCACGGCGTGATCGCGGCGACGACGCCGATCGGCTCCTTGATCGCACTCAGCCGCTTGCCGCGCTGCTGTTGCGGAATCAGGTCGCCGTACGTGCGGGTCGCTTCCTCGGCGAACCACAGCACATACGACGCGCCGTACGCGACCTCGCCGCGCGCTTCGGCGAGCGGCTTGCCCTGTTCGCGCGACATCAGTTTCGCGAGATCGTCGGTGTGCGCAACGATCGCCGCATGCCACGCGCGCAGGATCGCCGCGCGTTCGCGGGCCGGCGTCGCGCGCCACGCGGGCAGCGCGCGCACGGCCGCGTCGGTCGCGGCACGCGCGTCGGCCGCACCGCTGTCGGGCGCGTCGGCCACGCGCTCGAGCGTCGCCGGATCGGTGACCGCGAAGCGACCGCCGTCGAGCGCATCGCGCCACGTTCCGTCGATCAGATTCGCACTGCGAACGAGTTCGGTGCGGGTGAGGGTAAGTGACATGGCAGATCCTTGGATGAGGGTGGCTCGACGGCGGCCGGCGCTCACGGCGCGCCGCCGCGCTCGAGGTGGCCGCCGTTGCTCGTCAGTGCCGCTCGCCGAACAGAGACTCGAGCGGGTAGTGTCGCTTGACGAACGGCGACTTGATGATCACGTAGCTGAAATACTTCTCGATGCCGATGTTCTGCTCGAGCAGCCCTTCGACGATCGTCTGGTAGTGGCTCACGCTGCGCGTGACGAACTTGAGCAGATAGTCGTAGCCGCCGCTCGCGAGATGGCACTCGACGATCTCGTCGACATCGCGGATCGCCGCAACGAACCGGTCGAAGTCTTCGCGCCGGTGATCGGCCAGCGTGACTTCGGTAAACACCACCTGCACGTCGCCGAGCTTCTCGAGCTGGATGTGCGCGCCGTACCCGGCGATGTAGCCGGCTTTCTCGAGCCGCTTCACGCGGATCAGGCACGGGCTCGGCGACAGTCCGACCGCATCGGCCAGTTCGACGTTGGTCATGCGCCCACGCTTTTGTAACTGGGAAAGAATGCGCAGGTCGATCCGGTCTAGCTTGCTGTCCGTCATGTTCGCGTGAGAAGGCAGTAATGGAATGTCCGGTTACTTTAGAGTCGAACGGTAGCCGCCACAAGCCCGGCTTTCCCTCGCCCGGTTCACGCCGGCAGCGCGTGGGAGGCGTCGAGCGCGCGCCGCACGCCCGCGTCGGCCAGCACGTCGTCGAGCGTCTTGCGCACGCGATCGAACATCAGGTCGAACTCGCCGGCCGTAAAGCTGAGCGCCGGCGCGAAACCGAGCACGCCGTCGCCGAACGCGCGGAACACGATGCCGTTCGCGTACGCGGCCGCCGTGATCCGGTCAGGCAGGTTCAGCGCCGGGTCGAAGCGCGTCTTGCGCCCCTTGTCGGCCACCAGTTCGAGCGCGCCGAGCAGGCCCGCCGAACGCGCATCGCCGACCAGCGGATGGTCGCGCAGCGCGGCAAGGCCCGCCGCGAAGCGCGGCGCCATCGCCTGGCCGTTCGCGAGCAGCCCGCCGTCGTGATAGAGCCTCAGCACCTCGAGGCCGATCGCGGCGCTGACCGGATGCGCGGAATACGTGTGGCCGTGCCCGACCACCGCGGAATCGGTGCGACTGCCCGCGATTCCGTCATAGATTTCGTCGGACATCAGTACCGCGCCCATCGGCGCATAGCCGGCCGTCAACCCCTTCGCGACGGTCATCAGGTCCGGCTCGACGCGTTCGGTCTCGCACGCGAACAGCGGGCCCGTGCGGCCGAAGCCGGTGATCACCTCGTCGGCCACGAACAGGATGCCGAGGCGCCGGCACGCGTCGCGCATCGCCTTCAGCCAGCCCGCGGGCGGCACGATCACGCCGCCGGAGCCCTGCACCGGTTCGCAGAAGAACGCGGCGACGTTGTCCGCGCCGAGTTCCGCGACCTTCGCTTCGAGCGCGGCGACGGACGCGGCGATCAGCGCCTGCGGATCATCGCCGAGCGGGTGGCGATACGGGTACGGCGACGGAATGTGGTGCTGGTCGGCGCGCGGCAGGTCGAAATGGCGATGGAACGCGGGCAACGCGGTGAGCCCGGCGCCGATCGACGACGAGCCGTGATAGCCGCGCTCGAGCGCGATCATGTGCTTCTTCGTCGGGCGGCCGGTCGCGTTGAAATAGTGCGTGATGAAGCGCACCGCGGAATCGACGGCGTCCGAGCCGCCGAGCGTGAAGTACACGCGGTTCAGCGACGCGGGCGCGAGTGCGGCGAGCCGCTCGGCAAGCTCGATCGCGGGCTGCGATCCGAAATGGAAATAGCCGGTTGCGTACGGCAGCTTCGCCATCTGGTCGGCCGCCGCCTTCACGATGCTGTCGCGGCCGTAGCCGACGTTCACGCACCACAGGCCGGAAAACGCGTCGAGCAGCGTGTGGCCTTGCGCATCGCGCAGGAAGACGCCGTCGGCCGAGTCGAGCACGGTGACGCCGCGCGCCTCGTGCATACGGTAATTGACGACCGGATGAATCAGGTGTTGGCGATCGGCTTCGATCAGCGCGGAGTAGGTCATGGCAGGGCGGGACTCTCGTCGGGTGTCAGCGATGGAGTCATGCTAACGAGCGAGAAATTCCCGCGTGCCTTCAATTTGCCGCCCGAAACGTACGGGCGCGGCGTTTGCACGGCGCGCTTCGGCATTTTCTGCTGCGCCCGTGCGCCGGCGCGCGCGAACGGTTAGTAGCCGCGTGCGCGATCGACGACGCCGATCATCGGCTGGCCCGCGCGATGGCGCGCGAGGTTCGCGAGCACGGCGTCGACGGCGGTGTCGGGCCGCGTCGCGCTGGCGATGTGCGGCGTGATCCGGATGCGCGGATGCGTCCAGAACGGGTGTCCGGCCGGCAAAGGTTCGGGGTCCGTCACGTCGAGGATCGCGCTGTCGAGCCGGCCGCTGTCGAGTGCCGCGAGCAGCGCGGCGGCGTCGAGCTGCGGGCCGCGACCGACCTGCACGAGCGACGCGCCGGCCGGCAGCGCATCGAACACGCGCGCGCCGAGCAGCCCGCGCGTGCCGTCCGTCAGCGGCAGCAGGCAGATCAGGATGTCGGTGCGCGCGAGAAACGCGTCCAGCGCCGCATCGCCCGCATGGCACTCGACGCCGTCGAGCGTGCGTGGCGTACGGCTCCAGCCGGCGCACGGGAAGCCGAAGCGCCGCAGCGTGTCGAGCACGGCCTGGCCGAGCGTGCCGAGCCCGAGCACGCCGACGCGGCGGGATGCAGCCGCGCGCACCGGCCGCTCGTGCCATACCTGCGCGCGTTGCTGCGCCGCATAGTCGAACAGGTCGCGATGGATCGTCAGAACGGCCTGCGTCACGTACTCGACCATGCCGTCGACGATGCCGGGCTCGATCATCCGCACGACCGGGATGTGCGCAGGCACGCGCGACAGGTCGAACTGGTCGATGCCGGCGCCGACGGAGAACACGATCTCGAGGTTCGGCAGCAGCGCGACCGGATCGTCGGGCGGCTGCCACGCGGCGAGGTAGCGCACCGCGTGCGGATCGCCGATGTCCGGCCAGATCCGGAACGCGAGGTCGGGCGCCTGTTGCGCGAAGCGGTGCGCCCATTGCGCGCCGCGTACTGGATCGGCCTTGTAGACGAAGCTCATGGCACGCGTCGCTCAGCCGAGCGCCTGGTTCACGATCGCGAACGTGCGCAGCGCCGGGTCGCGCGCGGGCGCCGCACCGCGCGCCATCGCGACGACGGTATCGACGCGCGGCAGGCCGAGCCCCTGCAGCCAGTCCGACAGCCCGCTGTCACCGGGCACGTCGATGCGCACGAACATGCCTTCGTGCAGCGCGAGCCAGTGGCTGATCAGCGCCTGCGCGCGCAGCGCGTCCGGTGCGATCACCGGGCCGATCGCGTGGCCGCGGCCGAAACGGCGAAACAGCGCGAAGCCGAGCAGTTCGCCGTCGCGATCGAGCGCGATCCCGTTGGCGACGCCGAGCAGCGCATCGATCACCGCATCGCGCGGGTAGCCGGCCGCGCGCGCTGCGAGCGCCGCGAGTCGCGGGCCGTCGTTGGTGCCGAGCGGCCGCAGCCGCTCGCCGGGCGGCAGCGAAATCAGCGGCGGCTGGAACGCGGCGCCCTGGTGCTGGTCGATCGTGCCGATCGCACCGAATCCGAACTTCACGTAGAGCGGCTCGCCGGCCGGCGTCGCATGCAGGAACACGGTCCGCGGGCCGAGGCTGTCGACGACGCGCGCGAGCAGTTCGCGGCCGATGCCGCGGCCCTGGCGCTCGGGCGACACGATCACCATGCCGAGCGAGGCGTGCGACTCGCCGAAGCGCCAGCCGAGCGCGGTGCCGACGATGCCGGATTCGTCTTCGGCGACGAAGCCGCTGCCGAGCTGGAGCGCGAAGCGCCAGTCGTCGAGCCGGTGCGGCCACTTGACCGCCTCCGACAGCCGGTGCGCAGCGGGCAGGTCCGTTTCGGCGAACGGGCGATAGGTAAGCGTGCGGGAAGTATTGAGGTCGGACACGCCGGACTCCGGATGGGTAGGAATGACATCTCGACTCTGCCAGCGGCACAGCGGCGCGGATAGGACGATTCGCCTGTTTTCCGGCGGCAGCGGCCGCTCGCGTCAGATCGACGCAAACCCGCTCGATCGGCGCGAACGAACACGCGTATCGTGCCGGCGCGCGCTGCCGATCCGGCAACTCCTGCTGTGGGAATGCCACTACGATGAAGGCGACGGTGTCGCTGCCGCTTGCCGGCGAGCCGCGTCGGCCGGCAGCCTGCCCGGGTTTTCGCGAGGCTCGCCGGCCGGCCCGGCGAGCCTCGCCGGATCATGCCGCACATCGTGCTGCACGATCCGGGCAACTCGCGGCGATTGTGCGTTTTGGGCGGCGCCGAACGATGTGCGAACGACTTTTTGCCCTGATTCAATTTCGTTGAACCCAGCCCGTCCCCGGCCCTGCCGGGGCTTCACACCGACAGGACGTCACCATGATCCAATTTGAACCGAAGTACATCACGTTCGACTGCTATGGCACGCTGACCCGCTTCCAGATGGCGGAGCTTGCGCGCGAGATTTACGCGGGCCGGCTGTCGCCGGTCGCGATGGAGGACTTCGTGCGCGCGTTCGCCGCGTATCGGCTCGACGAGGTGCTCGGCGCCTGGAAGCCGTACCGCGACGTCCTCGTCAACGCAATTCGTCGCACCTGCGCGCGGATCGGCGTGACGTTCGACGAAGCCGAGGCCGAGCGTTTCTATCATGCGGTTCCGACCTGGGGCCCGCATCCGGACGTGCCGGCCGGCCTGTCGCGGCTCGCGAAGAAGTACAAGCTGGTGATCCTGTCGAACGCGTCGGACGACCAGATCATGAGCAACGTCGACAAGCTTGGCGCGCCGTTCCACGCGGTGTTCACCGCGCAGCAGGCGCAGTCGTACAAGCCGCGCATGCAGGGCTTCGAATACATGTTCGACAAGCTCGGCTGCCAGCCGCAGGACGTGCTGCACGTGTCGTCGAGCCTGCGCTACGACCTGATGACGGCCGAGGATCTCGGGATCAAGCACAAGGCGTTCGTCAATCGCGGCCACGAGCCCGGCACGCCGTTCTACAACTACTACGAGGTGTCCGACATCGGCCATCTCGCGACGCAGCTCGGCCTGTAAGCGCCGCGCCGGCTGCGCGCGAATGTGCCGTGCGACGCGTAGCCACGCGGGCACACCCGGGGCGAATCCAGGAGCGGCCGGCCCGGCCGCTTCGTCGTGCGCGTACGATCGGCGCACGAAACAAGGGTAATTACCGATGCGGTGCCGTTCAAGGTAGAGCCGCCAACGCCGATATATGTACCGAATGGTTAATATCGCGAGGCTCCCGCATGAAGTTGTCCACGAAACTGCTGATGCTCGTCGCAGCCGCGCTGCTCGGCGTCGTATTGCTTGCCGCGATGTCGCTGCAGACGCTGCGCGGCGCGCTGATCGACAGCCGTCGCGAAGAGATCGTCATTCTTTTGACGAAGGCCGAACATCTGGTCAATTCGTACCGCGCGTTGCAGGCGAGCGGTACGCTCACCGCGGATCAGGCCCAGCAGCAGGCAAAAGCCGCGCTGTCGGCGCTCAACGCGGATACGAAAAGCTACTACTGGGTCACGACTGCCGACGGCGTCAACCTGGTTCACCCGAACGCGAAGTTCGTCGGCACGCGGGCCAAGGGCAACCGCACGACCGGCGGCCTGACCGATAGCGAGGCTTATCGCGCCGGGATGGCGCAGGCGCATTTCGCGCTCGTCGACGTGCTGGTCAAGCGCAGCCCCGACGCGGATGCGGAGCCGAAACTCCAGGGCGTGGTCGCCATTCCGGAGTGGGACTGGTGGATCGGCACGGGATTCTTTTATGACGATATCGACGCGGCCTTCACGCGGCTCGAGATGGTACTGGGCGCCATTGCGCTCGTCATCGCCGCGACGCTGGCAGCAATCGCGTGGGGCGTCCTGCGCAGCGTCAGGCGCACGCTGGGCGGCGAGCCGGCGCACGCGACGCACATCGCGGCACGCATCGCCGCCGGCGAACTGGACGTCGAGTTCGATGCGGCAAAGGCGGCGCCGGGCAGCCTGCTCGCGGCGCTCGGCGAAATGAAGGCGCGACTGACCGAGACGATCGCCGAAATCCAGACCACGTCCCACTCGATTGCCGTCGGCACCGGCGAGATCGCGCAAGGCAATCTGGACCTGTCGCAACGCACGGAGGAACAGGCCGCGTCGCTGCAGGAAACGGCCGCCAGCATGGAACAGATCACGTCGACGGTCAGATAGAATGCCGAGAATGCGCGTCAGGCCAATGTGCTCGTCACCACGGCCAAGGAGGCGACCGAACTCGGCGGTGCCGCCGTGCAGGAGGTCGTCGAAACGATGCGGCAGATTTCGGACGAGTCGGTGCGGATCGCCGACATTACCGTCGTGATCGAAAGCATCGCGTTCCAGACGAACATTCTTGCGCTCAACGCAGCGGTCGAAGCGGCGCGAGCCGGCGAGGAAGGGCGCGGGTTCGCGGTCGTGGCTTCGGAGGTCCGCTCGCTTGCCCAGCGCAGCGCCGCGGCGGCGAAGGACATCAAGGGGCTGATCGAGGTGTCGGTCGGGAAGGTCGGCAGTGGCAGCCGGCTCGTCGAGGCGGCGGGGGCGCGCATGACGGAGATCGTCCGGTCGATCGACCGGGTTGCCGACATCATGGGCGAGATCTCCACGGCCTCGGCCGAGCAAACTACCGGCATCGAACAGGTCGGCAAGGCGGTGGCGCAAATGGACGAAGTCACTCAGCAGAACGCCGCGCTCGTGGAGCAGGCCGCCGCGGCGGCTTCCTCGCTGGATGAACAGGCGGCACGGTTGCGGTCCGCGGTGGCGGTGTTCCGGCTGGCCAACTGAACTGCCGACCCGGGCGAGAAACCGGGCGCGGCGCGCGTGGGCGATGAACCCGGCATGTTCATGGGGTTCGCGATGGTTTGATCGCCGCCTTCGATAAGGAGGCATGCCGCGCTCACGCGTGCGCTCGGTGCCGAACCGACCGACTTCGCCGAGACGTTGCCTGCGCGGCCAGCCCGCCGTCTCGGGAAAGCCTGCGGGTGCGCTTGCGTCAGACGATCGCGTACACCTTGCGCATCGTCTCGCACACCTGCCAAAGCCCTTCGGTGTTCGCGGCAAAGAACGGCGTGTCGCCCGCGCCGAACTCGATTGCTTCCTCGCCATCCGGCGCAAACGTGCCGGCTCCGGCGACGAAATGCATCATCTCCGTTTTTCACGCCGCGCCGGTAAGTGCCCGGCGTGCATTCGAACACGCCGGTGTCGAACACCTCGCTGCCCGGAATGACCACCTGACGGTCCGACACGCGGGCGGGCCCGGTGCCGCGCAATCCGGCGGTGCCCCGGTCTTCGGGCAAGCCGGTGTCGACGGAGCGGGAGATCTTCTGAACTTTCATGCGTGGGTATTCTCGCGGTGCCGGGAAAAACGTCCCGACGCAGCGGCTGCGAGGGCGGCTCACTGTCGCGCGCGCGCGGCTGGCGACCGGGACATTTCGCTCGTTTCGACCCACGCCGGCCCCCGAGCGCGCAATCGACGCAAAACATGCGGTTTGGGGCCCTCGAACGCGTTTCGGATGCCGAACGGGCAATTTTGTCGGTGCAATCTGCGGTGGCCGTCGCTTTACGATTCTCCTCGTCGCGCATGTCGCCGGGGCGACGGGAAGACAACGCAGCACACGCGGGCACGCAGCAATTCATGCTGCGCGGACGGCCCAAAACGGTCGAATCGTGTCGTGCAGGCGCCCCGAATCGCGACAACCGCCATTTTGGCGGTGCTTAAATGAACTCAATGCGTACGACGTTGCGCTCGCTACCAGCAGGCGGCCGCGGCGGGAATCACGAACCACGCTGGACCCCAGGACCCACTTTCCACAGTCAGGAGCAGTTCGGATGAGCGACGATATCGACAACGGCGGAGATCACCGCGGCTTCACGCGCCGCGACATGATGCGGATCATGGCGGCGGGCGGCATGATGGCCACCGGCGCCGGCGGACTGCTGATGAGGACGCAGCCGGCGTTCGCCGCACCCGCGCCGAAGCGCGGCGGCAAGATCCGCGTGGCCAACGAATCAAGCTCGACGGCCGATACGCTCGACCCGGCCAAGGGCTCGACGGGCGCCGACTACATCCGCTTCTTCATGTTCTACAGCGGCCTCACGCAGCTCGATGCGAGCCTGGCGCCGCAGATGAATCTCGCCGAGTCGCTGCAGACGACCGACGCGAAGACCTGGATCATCAAGCTGCGCAAGGGCGTCACGTTCCACGACGGGAAACCGGTCGGGCCGGCCGATGTCGTGTTCTCGCTGATGCGCCACAAGAGCGCGGCGACCGCATCGAAGGTCAAGCCGCTCGCCGACCAGTTCGCCGACGCGAAGGCGACCGGCCCGGACGAAGTCACGCTGACGCTCACGAGCGCGAACGCCGACCTGCCGGTGATCCTCGCGACGCCGCAACTCGTGATCGTCAAGGACGGCACGACCGACTTCACGACCGGCATCGGCTGCGGCCCGTACAAGCTGAAGGCGTTCAAGCCGGGCGTATCGACGGTCGGCGTGCGCAACGACAGCTACTTCAAGCCGGGGATGCCGTATCTCGACGAGATCGAGCTGATCGGCATCAGCGACAGCGCCGCGCGCCTGAACGCGCTGCTGTCCGGCGACGTGCACCTGGTCAACGCGATCGATCCGCGCTCGACGCAGCGCGTCGCGTCGACGCCCGGCTATGCGCTGAAGGAAACCAAGTCGGGGCTCTATACCGACCTCATCATGCGCAGCGAAAGCCCGCTGACCGCGAACCCCGATTTCGTCGAAGGGATGAAGTACCTGTTCGATCGCGAGCAGATCCGTTCGGCGGTGTTTCGCGGCTACGCGGTGATCGGCAATGACCAGCCGATTCCGCCGGGCCATCGCTACTTCAATGCGTCGTTGCCGCAACGGTCGTACGACCCGGACAAGGCCAAGTTTCTGTTCCGGAAGGCGGGCGCGCTCGGCGTCGCGCTGCCGCCGGTCTATGCGACGTCCGACGCGAACGGGTCGATCGAAATGGCCGTGCTGCTGCAGCAGGCCGGCCAGAAGATCGGGCTGAACCTGCAGGTGAACCGCGTGTCGCCCGACGGCTACTGGTCGAACCACTGGATGAAGCACCCGCTCGGCTTCGGCAACATCAACCCGCGTTCGAGCGCCGACGTGCTGTTCACGCAGTTCTTCAAGTCGGACGCACCGTGGAACGAGTCGGGCTGGAAGAACGCGAAGTTCGACCAGTTGCTGCTCGCCGCGCGTTCGGAGACCGACGATGCGAAGCGCAAGCAGATGTACGGCGAAATGCAGGCGATCGTCGCGCAGCAGGGCAGGGTCGGCATCCCCGCATTCATCAGTTTCCTCGACGGGTACGACAAGCGGCTCGCGGGCCTCGGCTCGATTCCGACCGGCCCGATGATGGGCGGCATGTTCGCCGAACACGTATGGTGGAACGCCTGACGCCGTCGCCTGCCGCCGCCGCGCGGCCGGTGCGGACCACCGCCCCGACCGCGCGCGGCCTTTCCGGGAGTGCCGCTTCATGAACCGAATCCTCATCGGGCTGATCGGCCGGCGCATCGCGGTCACCGCGCTGACGCTGCTGATCGTGTCCGCGATCATCTTCACGATCACGAACCTGCTGCCGGGCGATGCCGCGCAGGCCGCGCTCGGCCAGTCGGCGACGCCGGAAACGATCGCCGCGCTGCGCCAGCAGTTCGGCCTCGACATGCCGGCGCACGTGCGCTACGTGCACTGGCTCACCGGGTTGCTGCACGGCGATTTCGGCCGCTCGCTGTCCGGCGACATGCCGGTGTCGGACATGATCGGCGGGCGCCTGCCGAAGTCGCTCGCGCTCGCGGCGATCACGACCGCCGTATCGGTGCCGATCGCGCTGCTGCTCGGGATACTCGCGGCGGTCAAGCGCGAGTCGGTGGTCGATCGCGTGATCAGTCTCGGCACGCTGTCGCTCGTCGCGACGCCGGAATTCCTGATCGCAACGGTCGCCGTGCTCGTGCTGGCCGTGAAGCTGCACTGGCTCTCCGCGCTGTCGTACAGCGGCCCGATCGAAAGCGTCCACGATTTTCTGCGCGCGTATGCGATGCCGGTGCTCACGCTGTGCGCGGTCGTGATCGCGCAGATGGCACGGATGACGCGCGCCGCGGTGATCGAGCAACTGAGCGCGTCGTATGTCGAGATGGCCGTGCTCAAGGGCGCGAGCCCGGCGCGCGTCGTGCTGCGCCATGCGCTGCCGAACGCGATCGGGCCGATCGCCAATGCGGTCGCACTGAGCCTGTCGTATCTGCTCGGCGGCGTGATCGTCGTCGAGACGATCTTCAACTATCCGGGCCTCGCCAGCCTGATGGTCGATGCGGTCGGCAACCGCGACTTCCCGCTGGTCCAGGCGTGCACGCTGATCTTCTGCGTCGCGTACCTGACGCTCGTGCTGTTCGCCGACCTGTGTTCGATCGTGTCGAACCCGCGACTGCGGACCTGAGCGCCCCGTCCTCCTTTCGAGATACCGCCCATGCATCCGACCGAACCCGTACAACGCAGCAGCGCGCTGCCGCCGTCCGGCGAACCGCGCCCGCCGTGGGGCGGCACGCCGCCTGCCGCGCCCGCCCCCGAGCAGCCGCGCAAGCGCCGCACGGCACGCATGAAGCTGACGGCCGGCGGCCGTGTCGGCCTGTCGATGGTCGGCCTGATGCTGTTCGTCGCGGTGTTCGGGCCGCTGCTCGCGCCGCACGACGTCGGCGCGATCGTCACGCCGGACGTGTTCGCGTCGTTCAGCGCGAAGCTGCCGTTCGGCTCCGACTTCCTCGGCCGCGACATGCTGAGCCGGATCCTGTACGGCACGCGGCTGACCGTGCTGCTCGCGCTGGCCGCGGTGCTGCTCGCCGCGTTGACCGGCACGACGCTCGGGCTGCTCGCGACGGTGTCGGGCCGCGCGGTCGACGAGACGATGAGCCGGCTGCTCGACGCGCTCACGTCGATTCCGTCGAAGATGTTCGCGCTGATGTTCGTCGCCGCGTTCGGCTCGTCGCTGCCGCTGCTGATCCTGACTGCCGCGGTCAGCTACATGCCGGGCTCGTACCGGATCGCGCGCGCGCTGGCCGTGAACATCAGCACGCTTGAATTCGTACAGGTTGCGCGAGCACGCGGCGAGAGCGCGCTGTACATCGCGTGCGTCGAGATGCTGCCGAACATGATCCACCCGATGCTCGCCGATACCGGGCTGCGCTTCACGTTCGTCGTGCTGCTGCTGAGCGGCCTGAGCTTTCTCGGGCTCGGCGTGCAGCCGCCGTACGCGGACCTCGGCTCGCTCGTGCGCGAGAACATCGCGAGCCTCGGCGACGGCTCGGCCGTCGCGATCATGCCCGCGGTCGCGATTGCGATCCTGACGGTGGGCGTCAACCTGTTGATCGACGGCCTGCCGCATCGCGGCCGCCGCAAGGGCGCGGCCGCTGCCGCGGGAGAGCACTGATGCGACATGAATCGACTCCGCTCGTCGAGGTCAGCGGGCTGCGTGTCGTCGGCGGCCGCCCGGGCGGTGCGGAGACGACGATCGTCCATGGCGTCGACTTCGAGATCCGGCGCGGCGAGGTGCTCGCGCTGATCGGCGAGTCCGGCTCCGGCAAGACGACGATCGCGCTGGCACTGATGGGCCATGCACGCGCCGGCTGCCGGATCGCGGGCGGCTCGGTGAAGCTCGCCGGCACCGACGTATGCGCGCTGTCCGCGCCGGCGCTGACCGCGCTGCGCGGCCGCAAGGTCGCCTACATCGCGCAGAGCGCGGCCGCCGCGTTCAACCCGTCGCGCACGATCCTCGACCAGGTGATCGAGAGTGCGCTGATACACCGGACGATGTCGAAGCGCGACGCGCAGGCGAAGGCGGTCGAGCTGTTCCGCGCGTTGGCGCTGCCGGAGCCGGAAACGATCGGCAAGCGCTATCCGCACCAGGTGTCGGGCGGCCAGTTGCAGCGCCTGATGGCGGCGATGGCGCTGATCACCGATCCGGAACTGGTGATTCTCGACGAGCCGACCACGGCGCTCGACGTGACCACGCAGATCGACGTGCTGCAGGCGTTCAAGAGCGTGATCCGGCGTTATGGCATGAGCGCGGTATACGTGTCGCACGATCTCGCGGTCGTCGCGCAGATGGCCGACCGGATCGTCGTGCTGAGCGACGGCGTGATCCGCGAGGCGGGCGATACCGAACAGATCCTGCATGCGCCCACGCACCCGTACACGCAGAGCCTGATCGCGGCGGTCACGCCGAACGGCGCCGAACGCGACGCGAAACCCGCGGCTGCCGCGCCTGCGCCGCTGCTCGACGTGCGCGGCGCGGTCGCCGGATACGGCGCCCGCACGGTGAAGGGCCTGCCCGCGAAAGTGATCCTGCACGAAGTGGACCTGCGCATCGGGCGCGGGCAGACGGTCGGCGTGATCGGCGAATCGGGCTCGGGCAAGACGACGCTCGCGAAGGTGATCGCGGGCCTGGTGCCGGCCACCGGCGGACAGATCCTGCTCGACGGCGAGCCGCTCGCGCTCGATATCGGCAAGCGCACGAAGGAGCAGCACCGGCGCGTGCAGATCGTGTTCCAGAACGCCGATACTGCGCTCAATCCGGTGCATACCGTCGAGCGCACGCTCGCACGGCCGCTCGCGTTCTATCACGGGGTCAAGGGCGCGCGTGCGCGGCAGCGCGTCGCGGAGCTGCTCGAGCTCGTGCGGCTGCCGCCGGCGGTCGCCGGGCGGCGCACCGGCGAGCTGTCCGGCGGGCAGAAGCAGCGCGTGAACCTCGCGCGCGCACTCGCGGCCGAGCCCGACCTGATCCTGTGCGACGAGGTGACGTCGGCGCTCGATACCGTGGTCGGCGCCGCGATCATGGACCTTTTGCGCGAACTGCAGGCGAAGCTCGGCGTGTCGTACGTGTTCATCACGCACGACATCGCGAAGGTGCGCGCGATAAGCGACGACATCGTCGTGCTGTACGCGGGCCGCCGCGTCGAGACGGGCAGTCGCGACGCGCTGTGCGCGCCGCCTTATCACCCGTACTCGCACCTGCTCGTGTCGTCGGCGCCGGAACTGCGCGCGGGCTGGCTCGACGATGCGGCCGAGCGTTGCCACCGGCCGCTGGTGCCGATCGGTGCGAGCGCGGACGATGCGCAGCTGTGCCCGTTCCTGTCGCGCTGCGCGATGCGGGTGGACGGCGTATGCAATCGGACGGCACCCGTGCTGCGCACCCTCGACAACGGCGCGCAGGTGCTGTGCCATCGCAGCGAGGACGACTTGACGCGCTTCCAGGCGGAGCCGGCGGCGGTCGTCGCGCCGGTGCAGCCGGTGCGCCAGTAGTGGGCCGCACCATTCGTTCGCCGCGCTCGCGTGCGCCGGCGATCGGCTTTCCGGCTTTCCGCACACGCTGCTGCGGCAGTCGCGAAAAACGGTGGATTGCGCGTGCGCCGTGCGCGAATACGCGGCAACTGCGCTTTTTGATGGTGATTAAATGGTTTTCAATGAGCGACCGCCGATCGTCGTCGCCGCAATGCTCGAGAAGGATCCGATGAAACCCGAATCGTACTGGCCGGATACTCGCCCCGCGTTTTGCGCCGGCCGTGAAGGGCCCTTCGAAGGGGGCGCCGGCGTGGTCGCGGTCTCCATGATGCGTTCGGGTTCTGCGGACATGGCTTCCGGCCCGGGCCCTGCGTCGGCGACACCATGGCGCGGTTGATCGACACCGGCGCGGCCGGCACGCCGATCAAGCCGTTCGCGATCGCGCGCTGCGTCGCGCCGGCCACGGCCGCGCAGGCGGCCGCATGAGGACGGAGAACATGATCGATCTGTTCCACGAGCCGGTCGACAGTGCGGTGCTCCGCGCTGCCGGCGTCGGGCGGGCCGTATCGCCGGCCATCGGCGACGTGCTGCGCACGATCGATGCGTCGTTCGCGCAGCCGCTGAATCTCGATACGCTCGCGGCGGTGGCCGGGTTCAGCGTGTCGCGTTTCACCGCGCGTTTTCGCAGCGAAATCGGGCTGTCGCCGCATCGGTATCTGTGTCTGGTGCGGGTTCGGCGTGCGCAGGACTTGCTGCGCGGCGGCGTGGCGCCGTCGGTCGTGGCGACCGAGGTCGGTTTCTTCGACCAGAGCCATCTGTGCCGGCATTTCCGGCGGGTGCTCGGGATGACGCCGCGCGATTACGTGAGCGCGCGCTCGGGTGGGACGCCGGGGCGAGCGCCGTCGATGCGTACGCGTGCCGAACGCCGCGACGCGTCCTGTCACGCCGTGTAGGTGCAAGCGGGCCGGACGCGCGGCTGCGACCGGCCCGCGGCGTGGTCATTAAACCGTGCTTAACGATCGCTTTTCTGGAAGTTAATCAGTCGGGAAGACCTGCGCCGCATGATTGCAGGCACGACCCACCAGTCGCGCGCTTGAATTATTTCGCAACGAGTACGCTTTATCGAACAGATCAATAGTCCTGACAGTTAGCGGAAAACGAAGTCGCGCGAACATCGATTTCCGGTACCGCCCGAGGACATTTCAACACGATCGTCGCGCAATGCGCAGGAGCAGAAATGACCGTAGCGTTGGTGTTGCACCGTGCCGACGGCACGCCCTTGTCGACCGTCTTCCGCAAGGAGTCATTCGGCGAGAACGACCCTTTCGGGCGACATCGGGAGATTGCATGGGAAGGCCCCGACTCGATGGCCGCGGGCCGTATCGGCTTCGTTGGCGAGCTCGACGTATCGAGCTTTCCGCACATTGAAACCATCGTCGTCGTGGAAGGAGAGCTTACCCTCGAAGTTCCCGGAGCCGCGCCGTTGGTGCTCGGTCCGCAAGCGGGGGCGGTCATCGGCGGCGGCACAACGGTCCGCGTCAACGCAGCATCGCCCGTGCTTTTCATGTTCTGCGCGGCGGCTTGCGGGAACCCGACGAAACGCGGCCTCTTTGCGCTGCGCGCGGATGCCGACTTCAAGACGTCCGCATCGCTGCCGGCCGACGTGCTGCTCGGTCCCGCTCCGCAATGCCGCAGTGACAACGTCTTCACCGACGACGGCGCAGATTACTGCGCGGGTACGTGGGATTCGACGCCGTACCATCGGATCGTTCGCCCGCATCGCGTGAACGAGTTCATGCAGCTGCTGGCCGGCAGCGTACGGTTCGCCGCGCCTGATGGCAGCGTGCTGTCGGCCGGCGCGGGCGACGCGCTGTTCGTCCCGCGGGGCGCGTCGATCGGGTGGGAAAGCAGCGAGCGCGTGGCGAAATTCTACGTCGTGCAAAACGTCCAGGCTTCGACCGGGCAACATTGATCATGTCACCTCCGCTGCAACACATACAAACTTCGCCCACGCAGCCGGCTGCGGCTGACGTCGTCGTGATCGGAGGCGGGATCATCGGCGTCTTTACCGCCTACTACCTGGCCCGGCGCGGGGTGTCGGTCGCGCTGGTCGAGAAGGGCAGGATCGGAGCCGAGCAGTCGAGCCGCAACTGGGGCTGGTGCCGGCAGCAAAACCGCGACGCGCGCGAGTTGCCGATGGCGAGCAAGAGCCTCGATCTCTGGGAACGATTTGCCGCCGAATCCGGCGAAGACACCGGTTTTCATCGTTGCGGGCTGTTGTATCTGAGCAATGACGAAGCCGAGTTGTCGCGTTGGTCCAGTTGGGGCGAGTTCGCCAGGACCGCCGGCGTGACGACGTACATGCTCGACAGCCGGCAGGCGAGCGAGCGCGGGCAGCCAACCGGGCGCCCCTGGAAGGGCGGCGTCTTTTCGCCGACCGACGGCACCGCCGATCCGGCGAAGGCCGCGCCGGCCGTGGCCGCTGCACTGATGAAGCTCGGCGGCAGCGTCAACCAGCAGTGCGCGGCCCGCGGCATCGAACTCGAGGGCGGCCGGGTTTCCGGCGTCGTCACGGAAGCCGGGGTGATCAAGACCAGGACGGCCGTGCTCGCCGGCGGCGCGTGGGCGTCGTCGTTCTGCCGCCAGCTCGGCATCCGTTTTCCTCAGGCGTCGATCCGCCAGTCGATCCTGAGCGTGTCGCCTGTCGAACAGCGCTTGCCGGATGCGCTGTACACCTCCGGCGTGTCCGTTACGCGCCGGAGCGACGGACGCTACGCACTGGCCATCAGCGGCCGCGCGCGCGTGGACGTGACGCCGCAGCTCCTGCGATTCGCCCCGTATTTCGTGCCGATGTTCGCGAAGCGCTGGCGCAGCCTTCTTCCAGGAGGCCTCGAAGGCATGCGCGGCGGCCACGAAACGCTGAAGCGATGGCGACTCGATGCGCCGACACCGATGGAGGCGGTGCGCATTCTCGATCCGAAGCCCGATATGCCGACGGTCACCGAGACGTACCGCCGTGCCGTCGAACTGCTGCCCGAACTTCGCGAAGCGACGATCACGCACGCATGGGCCGGGTTCGTCGACAGCACGCCGGACGGCGTCCCGGGTATCGGCGAAGTACCGGGCGTGCCGGGCTTGATCCTGGCGGCGGGCTTTTCCGGGCACGGCTTCGGCATCGGCCCGGGCGCGGGTCACTTGATCGCGGATCTCGCCACAGGTGCGCAACCGATCGTGGACCCGATGCCGTATCGGCCCGGCCGATTCGGCGAATCCGCGTGGGGCAAGGTCGCTGATTTTTAGTTTGCGGCCGTCACGCGCAACGCGGTGGCGGCGTTTGAACGATGCGCTTCGGTTCGGATCGTGCGCGACCCGCCGGCTTTGGAGTGTGTGATGCGTTTCAGTTCCTACTGGCTCGATACGTCCGAGCCATTCGTGAGCAGCTCGCCGGAGCTGCCTGACGGAAGTTGCGACGTGGTCGTGGTGGGCGGCGGGATCACGGGCTCGGCGGCTGCGCTGGCGCTGTCGAAAAAGGGCGCGCGCGTCGTTGTCTGCGAAGCGGGCACCGTGGGGCAGGCGGCGTCGGGACGCAACGGCGGCATGTGCAACAACGGCTTCGCGCAGGATTACGCTTCACTGTCGCAGCGCATCGGCACGGAACTGGCCAACCGGCTGTATCTCGCGTTCGATGCCGGTGTCGACAAGGTCGAGCGGCTGGTCAGGGAGGAGTCGATCGACTGCGATTTCGTGCGCCGCGGCAAGCTCAAGCTCGCGGCGAAGCCGGAGCACTACGACAAGCTGGTGCGAAGTCAGGCGCTGCTCGCCGCGAGCGTGGACCCCGACACGCGTGTGGTGACGAAGGCGCAACTGCGTGACGAGATCGGCTCGAACCGTTATCACGGCGGGCTGATCTTCGAGAAGAGTGCGGGGATGCACGTCGGCCGCTATGTACGCGGCCTGGCGAACGCCGCGCAAGCGCGCGGCGCACACATTCTCGAGCATGCGCCGGTTCTGAGATTGACGAGGGAAGCGGGCGGCGCATACGCGGTGCATACGCCGCTCGGCGAGATCCGTGCGCGCCAGGTGCTGCTCGCGAGCGGCATCTCGCAGGTGGGGCCGTTCGGCTGGATCCGCCGCAGGATCGTGCCGGTCGGCGCGTTCATCATCGTCACCGAGCCGTTGCCGCGCAAACTGCTCGACCGATTGCTGCCGACCCGCCGGATGGTCACCGACACCAAGAACTTCGTCAATTTCTTTCGCGTCACGCCCGACAACCGGATGCTGTTCGGCGGGCGGGCGCGTTTCGCGGCGTCGAACCCCCGGTCGGACGAAAAGAGCGGGCTGATCCTGCGACAACAGATGGCCGCCGTGTTTCCCGAGCTGGCCGGCGTGCGCATCGACTATTGCTGGGGCGGCATGGTCGACATGACGGCCAACCGTCTGCCGCGCGCGGGCCAGCGACAAGGCGTGTATTACTCGATGGGCTATAGCGGCCACGGCACGCACATGGCCACGCTGATGGGCACGCTGATGGCGGAGATCATGGACGGGCGAGCCGATCTCAACCCGTGGAGCAGTTTCGACTGGCCCGCTATTCCCGGCCACTTCGGCAAACCGTGGTTTTTGCCGTTCGTGGGCGCGTGGTACCGACTCAAGGACACCCTGCAATGAATTCACCTGTTCGTCACCTGATGCAAGCCGGAAGGCTGGATCGATTCTTTATCGACGGAGACTGGGTCATGCCCGAGGGCAGCGATCGGTTCGCGGTCGTCTGCCCGTCCACTGAAGAAAGGCTGTGCGAAATTCCGCTCGGGAACGCACGCGATGCCGACCGCGCGGTGCAGGCCGCGCGCGACGCTTTCGAACGCTGGGCCGCGACGTCGCCGCAGCAACGCGCCGCGCTGCTCGACCGCGTTCATGCGCTGATACTGGAGCGAGCCGAACTGTTCGCCACGGCACTCGCGATGGAAATGGGCGCTCCCATCAGCTATGCGCGCGGTGCCCATGTGCCGCTCGCGGCCGAACATATCCGGGTCGCGCGCGACAATCTGGCCAGCTACCCGTTCGTCACGCGGCGGGGGACGACCGCGGTCGTGCGCGAGCCGATCGGCGTGTGCGCGCTGATCACGCCGTGGAACTGGCCGATCTATCAAATCACCGCGAAGGTCGGCCCGGCGCTCGCGGCAGGCTGCACGGTGGTCCTGAAACCGAGCGAGCTGTCGCCGCTCAGCGCGTTGCTGTTTGCGGAAGTGATCGCCGATGCGGGCGTGCCCGCGGGCGTATTCAACCTGGTGAGCGGCAGCGGCACGGAAGTGGGCGCGGCGCTTGCCTCGCATCCGGAGGTCGACATGGTTTCGATCACGGGGTCGACGCGTGCGGGCGTACTGGTTGCGCAAGCGGCGGCGCCGACCGTCAAGCGCGTCGCGCAGGAGCTTGGCGGCAAGTCGCCGAACATCGTGTTGCCCGACGCGGACCTGTCGCGTGCCGTCGCGCCGGGCGTGGCCGCCGCGTTCCGGAACATGGGCCAGTCGTGCAGCGCGCCGACCCGCATGATCGTCCCGCGCGGCGTTCTGGGCCGCGTCGAGGAACTGGCCGTCGCGGCAACGGAACGGATGATCGTCGGCGATCCGTTCGCCGAAGCGACGACGCATGGCCCGCTGGCCAATCGCGCGCAGTTCGATCGCGTCGCGCAGATGATCGACGCGGGCATCGACGAACGGGCGAAGCTCATCGCCGGCGGGCCCGGACGGCCCGCGGGTTTCAACCGGGGCTTTTATGCGCGGCCGACCGTCTTTTCCGATGTCCGCACCGACATGACGATCGCGCAGCAGGAGATCTTTGGCCCGGTCCTTGCGATCCTTCCTTACGACACTGTCGAAGAAGCCATCGCGATCGCGAACGACACGGTTTACGGGCTCGGCGCACATGTGCAGGGCACCGACAAGGAACGCATGCGCGCGGTGGCTGCGCGCATCCGGTCGGGCCAGGTGCATCTGAACTACCCGGCATGGGACCCGCAGGCTCCGTTTGGCGGGTACAAGCAGTCGGGGAACGGTCGCGAGTACGGGATCGAAGGGATGGAAGAGTACATGGAGATCAAGTCGATCCTGGGTTTCCATGATTGAAGCAACTGCCGCGCGCGATGCGGCGGCAGTACAGATTTGAATCCGTTTGCTTTGCAAAGGTGCCGAGATTGGAAAACCCCGTCATTCCCGACGCGTCGCTGAAAACGCATCACGCGCACTGGGCGACCTTGCGCCGCGATCTGCATGCGCATCCCGAGTTGCGATTCGAAGAGCACCGGACGGCCGACGTCGTCGCCCGTGAGCTTGAAGATCTCGGCTATGCGGTGTCGCGTGGGCTCGGAGGCACGGGAGTCGTCGCGAGCCTGCCCGGTGCGAATCCGGGCCGCGGCATCGTGCTCCGTGCCGATCTGGATGCGTTGCCGATCCAGGAAGCCAATGACTTTGCGCACGCATCGGGCGCCCAAGGGGTCATGCACGCGTGCGGGCATGACGGGCATACCGTCATGTTGCTGGGGGCCGCGCGAATCCTGAAGGAACTGCCGCAGTTGCCGGGCACCGTTCATTTCGTGTTCCAGCCCGGAGAAGAGGGGGGCGCGGGCGCGCGGAAGATGATCGACGACGGGCTGTTCGAGCACTATCCGACGGAGGCGGTATTCGGCATGCACAACTGGCCCGGTTTGCCTGCCGGGCATTTCGGGTTGCGTACCGGCCCGATCATGGCCGCGGGCTCCCGATTCAGGATCACGGTAACGGGCCAGGGCGCGCATGCGGCGCAGCCGCACCTGGGCATCGACCCCGTCCCCCTCGCGTGTTCGATGGTGCTGCAGTGTCAGACCATCGCTGCGCGGCACAAGGATCCGGTGGATCCTGCCGTCATTTCCGTCTGCATGTTCCATGCGGGAACGACGGACAATGTGATTCCGGACAGCGCCGAGTTGCGCGGGACGATTCGCACGCTGTCGTCGGCATTGCAGCAGAAGCTGCAGCGCGACGTCCAGCTCATGTGCGAGGGGCTGGCCCGTGCCTATGGCGCGCAAGTCGACGTCGCGTTTTTTCAGTACTACCCCGCGACGGTCAACACGCCGGCCGAGACGGCACTCTGCGATGCGGTCATTCGCGAGACGTTCGGCGACGAACGCCTTGATCGCGACGTGCCGCCGAACATGACATCCGAAGACTTCGGCTTCATGCTGGAAGAGCGGCCCGGCGCTTATGTGCTGATCGGCAATGCGCCGGCCGGAACGGCCGCGCCGGCTCTGCATCATCCGAAATACGATTTCAACGACGACATCATTCCGGCCGGCGTCCGGTATTGGGTCGCGCTGGCGCAGCATTACTTCGCGACCGTTTGACGCGGCGCGTCGATCCATCGTGCCCGGCAGATTCGTCGCGCGATCGGGTGCGGTGCCCGCATCGCGCATGCGGAGCAGTCGCGACGGGCGCTCACCGGGGAGGTATGCCCGATGCCGGACAAGCCGGTAGTCGAGCCGCATCGAATGGTCATGCACGGGCCGAACGTTAAAGAGGCGTTAACAGCCGGTTTACTGGTTGCTAAGCATGACGAAGGCATTATTTCCTATAGTCGATTCCATGAACTTGCCGGCATGACGCGCGTGCCGCGAACGTCAGGGCGCAGATGCCGGCTCGTCGAACATCCGGCGAGACCGGCGCGCGCCGTCGTTCGCGCCCGGTTGCGCGATGGTGCCATCCGGAAGGATTGCTTGATGAAACAGGAACATGTGATGAACGATTCCCGCTCGACGACGGAGCTTCGCTATCGAAGGTTCACCGCGGCCGATTTACCCGCGGCCCACGCGCTCTCCACGGCGCTTCGCTGGCCATTCAGGCTCGAAGACTGGCAGTTTTCCGCCGACACGTCGATCGCGTTCGCGGCCGAGGAGAACGGTGTGGTCATTGGTACTGCGATGTGCTGGAAGTTCGGCGCGGATCGCGCGTCCATCGGGCACGTCATCGTGTCGTCCGCACACCAGGGCCGGGGCATCGGCCGCGAGCTGATGGAGACGCTCGTCGAAGAACTGGGGCCGCGCATCACGTTCCTGCACGCGACGCCGGCCGGCCTGCCGCTCTACGAAAAGCTCGGTTTCGACGTGTGCGGATCGCTGGACCAATATCAAGGGAACGTGAGCCGGCCTGCCGCGGTGCCACTGCCCGATGGCGAGCGACTGCGGCCCGGGACGCCTGCCGATTTGCGTCGCCTCGTCGAACTGGACGCGCGCGCTTCCGGCCTCGAGCGCGATGCGCTTTTGTCGGCGTTGCTGACGCGCGGGGAAAGCGTCGTGCTCGAACGCGACGGCGAAATCGCCGGATTTTCGGTGCTGCGCCGCTTTGGCCGCGGCTACCTGATCGGCCCGGTGGTCGCACCGCGTTCGACCGGCGACGCGCGTGCGAGGGCCCTGATCGGCTATTGGTTGAGCGGATTGGAGAACGAATTCGTTCGCGTCGACGTACCTTCTGGAACGAGCTTGCCGGACTGGCTCGACACGCAGGGATTGAAGCGAGTGGACACCTGCTCGAAGATGGTTCGCAACGCGCCCGCCGCGGCACACGGCGGTGCGCTCGATCCGGTATGCGGACTGTACGGGTTAATCAGTCAGGCAATGTTGTAGGCCACGGCCGCGCACCGCGGATGATGCGCGGCCTCGAGGCCGGCACGGTATGGATCGACCGCCATGGCAGCACATCGGATTTCGCGATCCCGACCGGCGGCTACAAGCAGTCGGGCATCGGCAAGGATCTCGGCCGCTACGCTGACGACGCGAACCTGCGCTTCAAGAGCGTCCTGACGACATGTCGGCGGGAGCGGGACGGATGGCGCCGACGCCTTTCATGACGGGATCGGGCGGCATTCGGCCGGTGCGCGCGGGCTCCCGCGCGCGGCTTGCGCATGATGTGCTGTCGCGGCTGCGCAAAACAGCGGATGATGCGCGCGCCGTGCGCCAATACGCGGCAACCGCGCTTTTTGACGATGATTAAATGGTATTCACCGGGCGGCCGTCGCCCGATCGCGAACCTGCGGCGACAGGCGGGCGGGCGCTGCGCATGCGCGTCATGCGCAGCGCCCGATTGCTCACGAAGGACCCGATGAAATTCGAATCGTACTGGCTGGATACCCGCCCCGACTTTCGCGCCGGCAGCGCAGGGCCTGTGGAAGGGCGTGCCGACGTGGTCGTGATCGGCGGTGGTTTTACCGGGTTGTCGGCGGCGCTGGCGCTCGCGCAGCGTGGCGTGTCGGTCGTGGTGCTCGAAGCCGCGCAGGTCTCGGCAGAGGCGTCCGGCCGCAACGGCGGGCAATGCAACACCGGTGTCGCGCAGGACTATGCGTCGCTCGCCGCGCGAATCGGCGCCGTGCAGGCGCAGCAGTTCTACCGCGCCTACGAAAGCGCGGTGAAGAGCGTCGAGACGATCGTCGCCGAACATGCGATCGACTGCGATTTCCGGCGCAGCGGCAAGCTGAAGCTCGCCGCGAAGCCGCAGCATTTTGCGGGTCTCGCCAGGACTTACGATGCGCTGCGGCGCGACGTCGATCCGGATATCGAGCTGATCGAGCCGTCGCGGATCCGCGACGAAGTCGGCTCCGACGGGTTCTACGGCGGCCTGCTGCAACGCAACGGCGCCCAGATGCACATGGGCAAGTTCGGGGTCGGGCTCGCGCAGGCCGCCGCGCGTGTCGGCGCGCGCATCTTCGAGCATGCGGCCGTCACGCAACTGAAGCGGCTCGACGGCGACCGGCACGAAGTGACGAGCGCGCGCGGCACGATCGTCGCCGATCGCGTGCTGGTCGCGACCGGCGCGTCGCAGCACGGGCCGTTCGGATGGTTCCGGCGGCGCATCGCGCCGGTCGGCAGCTTCATCGTCGTCACCGAACTGCTGCCCGACGCGCAGTTGAACCGGCTGTTCCCGCATCGCCGCGCGTACGTGACCTCGCGCCATATCGGCAACTACTTCCGCGTGACGCCCGACAACCGGCTGCTGTTCGGCGGCCGCGCGCGCTTCGCGATGTCGAGCCCGCGCTCCGACGCGAAGAGCGGCGAGATCCTGCGCGCGGGCATGGCCGCGTATTTCCCCGAGCTCGCGAACGTGCGGCTCGACTATTGCTGGGGCGGGCTCGTCGACATCACGGCCGACCGCCTGCCGCGCGCCGGGCAGCACGAAGGGCTGTACTACTCGATGGGCTACAGCGGCCATGGCGTGCAGATGTCGGTGCACATGGGCCGCGTGATGGCCGACGTGCTGTACGGCGCGGCAGCGTCCAATCCGTGGCGCGAGCTCGACTGGCCGGCGATGCCCGGCCATTTCGGGCACGCGTGGTTTTTGCCGTTCGTCGGCGCGTACTACCGGCTGCAGGACATCCTGCACTGATTGACGTTGATGCGCGCTGCAGCCCGGTTCGTTCGGCACGGCGTCGCGTGACAGGAGTGATGCACATGACAGGGCGATTCGTTCGTCTCGCCGAAACCGGGCGCGATCCCGTCGCATTTCGCGTCGACGGCCGCACGGTGAACGGGCTCGAGGGCGACACGCTGCTCGTCGCGATGCTGACGCAGACGGGACACGTGCGGCAATCCGAGTTCGGACCCGAGGCGCGGGCCGGCTTCTGCCTGATGGGCGCGTGCCAGGACTGCTGGGTCTGGACCGCCGACGGCGAGCGCCTGCGTGCGTGCACGACCGCCGTGCAGCCGGGCCTCGACATCGTCACCCGGCAACCGGAGGCGCAATGGCCGAACCTCGCGTAATCGTCGTCGGTGCCGGCCCGGCCGGCGTGCGCTGTGCGCAGATGCTGGTGGCCGCCGGCGTGCGCCCGCTCGTGATCGACGAGGGCCGGCGCGACGGCGGCCAGATCTACCGGCGCCAGCCCGACACGTTCTCGCGCCCGTACGAGAAGCTGTACGGCACCGAGGCCGCGCGCGCGCAAGACCTGCACGACACGTTCGGGCGCCTGCGCGCGTCGCTCGATTACGAACCGGACACGCTCGCGTGGAGCGTGTCCGGCGGCGCGCTTTACACGGCGCGCGACGGCATGTCGGTGCGGCGGCCTTATGACGCGCTGGTGTTGTGCCCGGGCGCGACCGACCGGCTGATGCCCGTCAAGGGCTGGCAGTACGCGGGCACCTACAGTCTCGGCGCATCGCAGATCGCCCTGAAGGCGCAGGCGTGCGCGATCGGCGCGAACGTCGTGTTCATGGGCTCGGGCCCGTTGCTGTATCTCGTCGCGAACCAGTACGTGCAGGCCGGCGCGAAGGTCGCGGCCGTGCTCGATACGTCGGCCGCCGCGAACCGGCTGCGCGCGCTGCCGAAACTGCTCGCGCGTCCCGACGTGCTCGCGAAGGGCATTGCGCTCACGCGCGCGCTCAGGCGCGCCGGCGTGCGCGTCGAGCAAGGGATCGAACCGGTCGAGATTCACGGCGATCCGGCGCAGGGCGTTTCCGCGGTCAGCTTTCGTACCGCCGGCGGTGCGCTCGAGCGCATCGCGTGCGACGCGATTGCGTTGGGCTACCACCTGCGTGCCGAGACGCAGCTCGCGGATCTGGCCGGCTGCGCGTTCCGTTTCGACGGCGACACGCGGCAATGGCTGCCGCAACTCGACGACATGGGGCGCAGCTCGGTCGCGGGCGTTTATCTGGCCGGCGACGGCGCGCGCGTGCTCGGCGCCGACGGCGCGGAAGCCGCAGGCCGCCTCGCGGCGCTTGCGGTGCTGCAGGATCTCGGGCGGCCGGTCGACGCGCGCGAGATCGCCGCGTTGCAGCGCACGCGCGCGAAGATGGACCGTTTCCGTGCGGGGCTCGCGCAGGCGTTTCCGTGGCCCGCGCAACACGCCGCGGCGCTGTCCGACGACACGATCGTCTGCCGTTGCGAGGGCGTGAGCGTCGGCGAACTGCGCCGCGTGATCCGTGACGAAGGCGCGTGCGAAGCGAATCGCGCGAAGGCCTTCAGCCGCGTCGGGATGGGGCGCTGCCAGGGCCGCTACTGCGGCCATGCGGGTGCGGAAGTGATTGCCGCCGCGGCCGGCGTGCCGCTCGAAGCGGTCGGGCGCCTGCGCGGGCAGGCGCCCGTGAAGCCGCTGTCGATCGCGCTGCGCGCGGCGGACGGGCCGCATGCGTCGCAAGCGGAAGCCGTGACGACGATGTCGGGGGACGAGTGATGCGGGCCGATGCGGATGTCGTGATCGTCGGCGGCGGGTTCATGGGCGCCGCCGCCGCGTTTTTCCTGCGCCGGCGCGGCCGCTCGGTGATCCTGCTCGAACGCGGGCTGATCGGGCAGCAGGCGAGCGGCGTCAATTTCGGCAACGTGCGGCGGCAGGGCCGCTATCTGCCGCAACTGCCGCTCGCGAACCGGTCGCGCGAGATCTGGGGCAGGCTGCCCGAGCTGATCGGGCACGACGCGGAATTCCTGCAGACCGGGCATATCCGCGTGTGCTACCGGCAGGAGCAGGACGACGCGTTCGAGGTCTATGCGCGCGAAGCCGCGCATTACGGGCTGAAGCTCGACCTGTACCGCGGCGCATCGATGCGCGCGACGTTTCCGTTTCTCGGCCCCGAGGTGCTGAGCGCGTCGCATTCGGAGATGGACGGTCATGCGAACCCGCGCCTGGCCGCCCCCGCGTTCGGTCGCGCGGCGGCGCGCGCGGGTGCGCGCATCGAGGAGAACACCGGGATCGCGACGCTCGAGAAGGATGGCGATACGTTCCGCGCGACGAGCACCGACGGCCGCGTGTTCTGCGCGCCGAACCTGCTCGTGACCGCCGGTGCGTGGGGCAGCCAGCTCAGCGCGCAGTTCGGCGAGCCGGTGCCGATTGCCGTCAACGGTCCGCAGATGTGCGTGACCGAGCCGGTGCCGTATGCGATCCGGCCCGTCGTCGGCGTGTCGTCGCCGCATATCGAGGAAGTCGTGTACTTCCGGCAGGTCGAGCGCGGCAACATCGTGATCGGCGGCTGCGCGCGCGCGCCGGCCTATCTCGACGAACGGCGCGCGAAGGTGCTGCCGGAGAGCACGCTGCTGCAGTTCACGCAGCTCGCGCGCGTGATTCCCGCGCTGACGCGACTGAACATCATCCGCGTGTGGAGCGGCGTCGAGGGCTACATGCCGGACGACCGGCCGATCATGGGGCGCAGCGCGAAGGTCGACGGGCTGTATTACGCGTTCGGCTTCTGCGGGCATGGCTTCCAGCTCGGCCCGGGCGTCGGCGACACGATGGCGGAGCTGATCGATACGGGCGCGACGAGCACGCCGATCGACCCGTTCGCGATCGCGCGCTTCGCGATGCCGGCCGACGCCGCGCACGCGACGACGTGACGGAGCCGCTCATGGCCGACGTTTTTCATCACGCGCTCGATCAGGATGCCGTCCGCCCGTTCGGCACCGCGCGGCCCGTGTCGCGCGCGATCGGGGGCGCCTTGCGCGTCATCGAGACATCGTTTGCGCAACCGTTGGGGCTCGCCGCGCTTGCCGCGGCCGCCGGGTTGAGCGTGTCGCGTTTTGCCGCGCGCTTTCGCAGCGAAGTCGGCGTGTCGCCGCATCGCTATCTGTGCCTCGTGCGGATCCGTTGCGCGCAGGAACTGCTGCGCGCGGGGCTGCCGCCGTCGGTCGTTGCGACCGAGGTCGGGTTCTTCGATCAGAGCCATCTGTGCCGCCATTTCCGCAGGGTGCTCGGGCGGACGCCGCGCGATTATGTCGATCATGCACCGGGCGCGGCATCGGGGCGGTGCGCCGCGCCGCCGCGCGAGCAGGACGCGGGCAGCCCGGCTGCTTCAGCCTGACATGTCGCGGCGGCCACGCCGATGCGTTCGGGTTCAGGCGTGCTCGGTCGACCCGAAAAAACGACGACCGACGCGGCGCTCGATCCCTGTTGCTTTCGCTGTCCTTTTCCGGCTTCGACATCCCGCGCCTGCCGGATCGATGAAGCGGAACCGGCACGCGCCCCATACGCCGGCCTCCGATTCGTGGAGGTAACCGGGTAAGGTCATTTGGTGCGCCGGCGCGCGCTGCGAACGGGCAACCGCTGCAGCCAATGCCGGCTCATGCACCGAAATGAGGAATGCGAGTCGACGGAATTTCCGTCTGTTGCTTGTCCAGCAAGCATTGCGCGGCGATGGCCCGGTTTTTGCTGGAGATGGCATGGCCGCGCAACGGTTGCGCGCTGCCCGACGACAGACGAGACAAGGAAGACTCACCGTGAACCCGACGACCCGACCTATCCCCCGACGCGCGTGGCTGGCTGCGCTGATCGCCGCGCCCGTGATGGCGCTGCTTGCCGCCGCGCCTGCGCGCGCCGACGCGCTCGACACCATTGCGAAAAGCGGCACGCTGCGCGTCGCGGTGCCGGAGGACTATCCGCCTTTCGGCTCGGTCGGCACGGACATGCAACCGCAGGGCTACGACATCGACATGGCCGCGCTGCTTGCGAAATCGTTCGGCGTGAAGCTGAAGCTGGTGCCCGTGAACAGTGCGAACCGGATTCCGTACCTGACGACCGACAAGGTCGACATGGTGATCTCGTCGCTCGGCAAGACGCCGGAGCGGGAGAAGGTCATCGATTTCTCGACCGCGTACGCACCGTATTTCCAGGGCGTGTTCGGGCCGGCCGACGTGAAAGCGAGCTCGCCCGCCGACCTGAACGGCAAGACGGTCGGCGCCACGCGCGGCGCACTCGAGGAGATCGCGTTGTCGCAGCTCGCGCCGAACGCGACGATCAAGCGTTTCGAGGACAACAATGCGACGATCCAGGCGTTCCTGTCCGGGCAGGTGCAGCTGATCGCGGCCGGCAACATCGTCGCGGCGGCGATTCTCGCGAAGAATCCGCCGCGCCGGCCCGAGGTCAAGTTCGTGATCAAGAATTCGCCGTGTTTCGTCGGTGTGAACAAAAACGAGCCGCGCTTGCTCGCGAAGATCGATGACGCGATCGCCCATGCGAAGCAGGACGGCACGCTGGGCGCGATGTCGAAGAAGTGGCTTGGCCAGCCGTTGCCGGCCGGACTGTGACGGATCGCAGTCTCGCCTGATACGCCGCCGCGGCCGGCCCTGCCGGCGCTGTGGCGGGTGTTGTGGTCCGAACCGGAATTTCCCCACTTGTCATGAGCTATCAGCTTCAATTCGGCGAACTTGCCGATTATGCCGGCATGTTCGCGAGCGGCGCTGCGACCACGTTCGCGCTGACCGCGGCCGCGACCGTGCTCGGCGTTGCGATCGGCGTGCTCGGCGCGGCAGCGTACAGCGCCGACGCGCGCGCGGCCGTGCGGCTGCGCCCGTTGATCGGCGCGTACGTCGAGGCGATTCGCAATACGCCATTCGTCGTCCAGCTGTTCTTTATCTTTTTCGGCTTGCCCGCGCTTGGCGTGCACATCGACGAATACATGGCCGCGATTTTCGCGATGACGCTGAATCTCGGCGCGTACTCGGTCGAGATCGTGCGCGCCGGCGTCGCGGCCGTGCCGAAGGGGCATCTCGAGGCGGCATCCGCGCTCGCGATGTCGCGCGCGCAGATGCTGCGCCACGTCGTGCTGCCCCAGGCGCTTGCAAAGGTGTTTCCGGCGCTCGCGAGCCAGATCGTCATCACGATGCTCGGTTCGGCCGTCGTGTCGCAGATCTCGGTGGCCGATCTCACCTATGCGGCGAGTTACATCCAGTCGCGCAACTTCCGCGCGTTCGAGACGTATTTCGTCATTGCGCTCGCTTATCTGGCGATGGCGCTCCTGCTGCGCGCGGCGCTTGGCTCGATGGGGCGCCGCCTGTTCTCCCGCCGCATGCGAGGTGCGCGATGATCGATTTCACGTTCGGGCAGATTCTCGCGAATCTGCTGCTGGCCGCGCGCTGGACGGTCGTGCTGTCGATCGTGTCGTTCCTGTCGGGGGGGCTCGTCGGCCTGGGGCTGCTCGTGATGCGCGTGTCGGGTTCGCGCGTGCTGCGAGGCTGCGCGAAGCTGTACATCGAGGTGTTCCAGGGCACACCGTTGCTGATGCAACTGTTCCTCGTGTTCTTCGGTCTGCCGCTCGTCGGCCTCGATGTGTCGCCGTGGGTCGCCGCCACGGCTGGTCTCACGTTCTTCACGAGCGCGTATCTCGCGGAAATCTGGCGCGGCTGCGTCGAGGCCGTGCCCAAGGGGCAGTGGGAAGCGTCGGCGAGCCTCGCGATGAGCTACGTCGAGCAGCTGCGCCACGTGATCCTGCCGCAGGCCGCACGCATTGCCGTTGCGCCGACGGTCGGTTTCGGCGTGCAGGCCGTGAAGGACACGGCGCTGGTGTCGATCATCGGCTTCACCGAATTGACCAAGGTCGGCGTCGCGATCTCGAACGCGACGTTCCGTCCGTTCGTCGTGTATGGGCTCGTCGCGCTGATCTACTTCGCGCTCTGTTATCCGCTTACCCGTTATGCGCGCACGTTGCAAAGGAGATGGCATGCCGCTCGTTGAAACTCGTGGTCTCGACAAGAGCTTCGGCACCCAACATGTGCTCAAGGGGATCGATTTCTCCGTCGAGCGAGGGCAGGTCGTATCGATCATCGGCCGCAGCGGCTCGGGCAAGAGCACGCTGCTGCGCACGCTCAACGGGCTCGAGAGCATCGACGCGGGCACGATCGCGATCGACGGCGAACGCGTCGACGCGCGACACGCGGACTTGCGTGCACTGCGGCTCAAGGTCGGGATGGTGTTCCAGCAGTACAACCTGTTTCCGCATCTGAGCGCCGGGCAAAACGTGATGCTCGCGCAGTCGGTCGTGAAGAAGGCGCATCGGCACCAGGCACGCGCGATCGCGGAGCTGATGCTCGAGCGTGTCGGCCTTGGCGACAAATTCGACGCGTTTCCGGAACAGCTGTCGGGCGGTCAGCAGCAGCGCGTCGCGATTGCGCGCGCGCTCGCGATGAAGCCGAGCGTGCTGCTGTGCGACGAAATCACGTCGGCGCTCGATCCCGAACTGGTCGGCGAGGTGCTGGGCGTCGTCGAGCAGCTCGCGCGCGACGACATGACGCTGATCATGGTCACGCACGAGATGAACTTCGCGCGTGCGGTGAGCGACAGGATCGTATTCATGCACCAGGGAAGAGTGTGGGAGAGCGGGACGGCGAAAGAGATCTTCGAGCGGCCGCAGACGATAGAGTTGACGCGGTTTCTGGGGAGCGTTCAGAAAGCGGAAGATATTGCAAACTGAGGCCGGCGAAGCCGATGTCGGCCGACAGGATGCTGTCGACGTCGGACATGATTACCCCGGTGCAGAGCATCGATCCGACGCCGACAGGATGCGGCTGACGCGTCGGGCCCGGCACCGGAACCTTCCTGTGGACGGCCTTGAACGCGTGGAGCGCGGCGTCGCGCCGGCGGCGACGCGGGCCGAGGATTGCGGCGCGTACAACGCGTTTCCCGCCGCGCCCGGCGAACGCTTTACGAGGCGCCCGCCGCCCGGACGGGCGACCGTCGTCGACATGGCGGCGGCATCGCCGTTGCGGGCGCTGCGCGTTGCCGCCATCGGCCGCGCGCGCGCATGCGCATTTATTTCGGAAGCACGCCGTCGACGCCGTCGACATACCAGTTGATCCGCTGCAGGTCGGCATCGCCGAGCGTCTTGCCCGCCGGCACCTTCACCGCGCCCGACTGATCCTTGATCGGCCCGGCAAACACGTCCCGGTTGCCGCCGGCGAGCTGCGCACGTTTCTCGTCGACATCCTTCAGGCCAGCCGCCGGAATCGCGGCCGTGTTCAGATTCTCGAGTGCCACCGCCTTCTGCGGAATCCCCCACCACACGGGGTCGTTCTTCCACTTGCCGTCGAGTACCTGCTGGACGGCCGCCGTATAGTAGACGCCCCAGTGGCCGACGACCGAGCCGAGATGAGCGGTGGGCCCGTACTTCTTCATGTCCGAATCCCAGCCGAACGCGTGCACGTGCTTTTCCGCCGCGGTCGCGAGCGTCGCGCTCGAGTCGGTATTCTGCAGCAGCACGTCGGCGCCATTGCCGATCAGCGTCTCGGCCGCCTGCTTCTCCTTGCCCGGATCGAACCAGCTGTTGATCCACACGACCTTGGTGCGAACCTTCGGGTTCACCGAGCGCGCGCCGAGCGTGTATGCGTTGATGTTGCGGATGACCTCGGGAATCGGCACGGACGCGACGAAGCCGAGCGTGTTGGTCTTCGTCACGTAGCCGGCCGCGACGCCCGCGAGATACGCACCCTGGTACATCCGGACGTCGTAGGTGCCGAAGTTGGGCGCCTTCTTGTAGCCTGTCGCGTGCAGGAATACCGTATCGGGGAAGTCCTTCGCGACCTTCAGTTCGAAATCCTGATAACCGAAGCTGGTGCCGAGGATGATCTTGTTGCCCTTGTTCGCGAGATCGCGGAACACGCGTTCCGAGTCCGCGGACTCGGGAATGTTCTCGACGCGTGTGACCTTGACCCTGCCGCCGAATCTGGCCTCGACTTCCCTGACACCCTGGTCGTGCGCGTAGGTCCAGCCCGCGTCGCCGGGATTGCCGAGATAGACGAACGCGACGCCTGGCGCGTCGGCCGCGCAGGCGGTTGTCGCGCCCGCGGCGAGCACGCCTGCCGTGAGGGCGCGTTTGATCGTCGTGATCAACGGAGGTTGTGTCATCGAATGGACTCCATGGGTGGGGTGAGTGTTCGGGGATGCCGGAAGATCCGTCAGGCCGACGCGACGAACGGCTTGCCGAGCGACGCGGGGGCGTTGACGCGAATACGCACCGGATTGCGCGAGATCGCGACGAGCACGACGATGGTCGCCGCGTACGGCAGCATGGCGAGAAATTGCGTCGGCACGGCAAGGCCGGCCACCTGGCCGTAGAACTGGAGCCCTGTCACCGCACCGAACAGCAGTGCGCCGAGCAGCAGCCTGCCGGGCCGCCAGGTGGCGAACACGACGAGCGCGAGTGCGATCCAGCCGCGTCCGGACGTCAGTTGTTCCTGCCACAGATGGAGGTTGACGATCGAGTAGTAGCCGCCCGCGACGCCCGCCATCGCGCCGCCGAACAGCGTTGCCGCGTAACGCACGCCGATGACCGGCGAACCGAGCGCATGCGCGACGGCGGGCGATTCGCCGATCGAGCGCAGCGTGAGGCCCGCGCGCGTCCGGTAGAGGAACCAGCCGACGGCGACGAACATCGCGAACGCCGCATAGTCGAGCGGCGTGAGCCGGAACAGCGCGGGGCCGACGACGGGCAGCGCGGACAGGCCCGGCACCGGCCACGGGGCGATCGTCACGCCAACGGCGGCCGACGTGTAAGGCTTGCCGACGTACGCGGAGAGGCCGACGCCGAAGATGGTCAGCGAAAGGCCGGTCGCGACCTGGTTCGCCAGCATCGTCAGCGTGAGGAACGCGAACACGAGCGCCATCGCGGCGCCCGCCGCGGCCGCTGCGGCGATGCCGGCCCACGGGTGGCCGGTGGTCGTCGCGACTGCGTAGCCGCTGACCGCGCCGACGAGCATCATGCCCTCGACGCCGAGGTTCAGCACGCCGGATTTCTCGGTGACGAGCTCACCGAGCCCGGCGAACATCAGCGGCACTGCCGCGACGATCGCGCTCGACAGCAAAGCGCTGGCTTCCTGTGCTTGCATGGAAATCTCCGTAAGCGGGTCAGCGAACCGCGCGGCGGCGCAGCCGGTACGCGACGAACAGGTCGGTGCCGAGCAGGCAGAACAGCAGCAGCCCCTGGAACACCCCGGACAGCGCCTGCGGCAGTTGCAGCGACGTCTGCACGGCCTCTCCGCCGAGATAGAGGAGCGCCATCAGCAGGCTCGCGAGCACGATCCCGAGCGGATGCATGCGGCCGACGAACACGACGATGATCGCGGTGAAGCCGTAGCCGGGCGACCACGTTGCCTGCAACTGGCCGATGGGGCCGGCGATTTCGCCCATCCCGGCGAGGCCCGCGAGCCCGCCGCTGACGAGCAGCGCGGTCCACACGGTTTGCGTGCTCGAGAAGCCGGCATAGCGCGCGGCGAGCGGCGACAGCCCGCCGACGGTCATCCGGTAGCCGGCGAAGCTCTTGCGCATCAGCAGCCACATCAGCGGAATCGCGGCGAGCGTGACGAAGATCGATACGTTGATGCGCGTGCCGCGCAGGAAGGCCCAGTGCCAGCCGCCGCCGAGCGTCGGATAGAGTGCGGCGTCGCCGAACATCTCCGACAGCGGGAAGTTCATCCCCTGCGGATCGCGCCACGGGCCGCTGACGAGGTAGATCAGCAGTTGCGTCGCGATGTACGTCAGCATCAGGCTGGTCAGGATCTCGTTCGTGTTGAAGCGGGTGCGCAGCCACGCGGGAATCGCGGCCCACGCCATCCCGCCGAGCACGCCTGCCGCCATCATCGCCGGCAGGATCCAGCCGCTCGACGACTGGTCGAAGTGGATCGCGACGCCACTCGCGCAGATGCCGCCGATCACCATCTGGCCTTCGGCGCCGATGTTCCAGACGTTCGCGCGATAGCTGAGCGCGAGGCCGAGGCCGATCAGGCACAGCGGCGACGCCTTCAGCAGCAGTTCCGCCCAGCCGTTGACGCTCGACAGCGGCTCGATGAAGAATGCGTGCATCGCGCGCAGCGGGTCGCTGCCCGTCGCGCAGAACATCAGAAAGCCGAGCGCGAGCGTCGCGATCGCGGCGATGGCGGGCACGGCGAGCTGCATCGCGCGCGACGGCGTCGGTCGGGCTTCGAGTCGGTACGGGAAAGTCGGGAAAGTCGTGAATGCCATGGTCGGCCCGGTCGGCGCAGCGTCAGCTGCCGAGTGTGTGCGAAGAGGGGGAGGAAGCAGGAACGGAAGCGGGCGGTGCGTGGCCGGCCGCCGCGTCGCCGTGCGTGCCGGCATCGAACAGGCCCGCCATCCAGCGGCCGATTTCCTCGGGGCTCGTGTCGTCCTTCTTCCGGACCGGCGACAGCTTCCCGCGCGACAGCACCGCGATCCGGTCGCAGATCTCGAACAACTCGTCGAGTTCTTCGGAGATGACGAGTACGGCTGCGCCGCGCGACGACAGGTCGAGCAGCTGCTGACGGATGAACGCGGCGGCGCCTGCGTCGACGCCCCAGGTCGGCTGCGCGACAACGAGCACGCGCGGCTCCTGCAGGATCTCGCGGCCGACGATGAATTTTTGCAGGTTGCCGCCGGACAGGCTCTGCGCGGGTGCGTCGGGGCCGCCGCAGCGTACGTCGAACGCGTCGATGCAGCGGCGCGCGAAGCGCACCGCCGCGCGCGCGTCGATCCAGCCGAAGCGGATCATGCGCTGGCGATGCGCGGTCAGCAGCGCGTTGTCGGTCAGCGACATCGGCGGCACCGCGCCGCGCCCGAGCCTCTCCTCCGGGACGAACGCGAAGCCCAGCGTGCGGCGCGCGGCCGGACCGAGCCGCCCGGCCGGCACGCCGTCGATGCGGACCGCATCCGCGTCGCGCAACGGGCGCTCGCCGGACAGCGCGGCGAGCAGCTCGGCCTGACCGTTGCCCGACACGCCCGCGATGCCGACGATCTCGCCGCCGTGCACCCCGAATGTGATCCGGTCGAGCGACGTGCCGAACGGATCCTCGCTCGGCATCGACAGCGCGCGTACGTCGAGCCGCGTCTCGGCGGGCGTGTGCGGGCGACGCTCGTAGCACGGCAGCGCGTGGCCGATCATCAGTGTCGCGAGCGAGCCGTGCGTTTCGTCGCGCGGCGTCACGCGCGCGACGACGCGCCCGCCGCGCATGATCGTCGCCGAGTCGCACAGCGCCTGGATCTCGTCGAGCTTGTGGCTGATGTACAGGATGCTGCAGCCTTCGGCTGCGAGCCGGCGCAACGTCGCGAACAGTATCCGGACCGCCTGCGGCGTCAGCACCGAGGTCGGTTCGTCCATGATCAGCAGGCGCGGATCCTGCAGCAGGCAGCGGACGATCTCGACGCGCTGCCGCTCGCCGACTGTCAGGCTATGCACGCGCCGCTTCGGATCGACGTCGAGCCCGTAGTTCGCGGACGTCGTGCGGATGCGCTCGCCGAGCGCCTGCAGATCGAAGCGGACGTCGAGCGCGAGTGCGATGTTTTCGGCGACCGTCAAGGTCTCGAACAGCGAGAAGTGCTGGAACACCATTCCGATGCCGAGCCGGCGCGCGACCGCGGGCGACGCGATGTGAACCGGCTCGCCGTTCCAGCGGATCTCCCCCGAGTCGGGGCGGACGGCCCCGTAGACGATCTTCATCAGCGTGCTCTTCCCGGCGCCGTTTTCGCCGAGCACGGCATGGATCTCGCCGGGCGCGACGGACAGCGACACGTCGTCGTTGGCTCGCACGGACGGATATTGCTTGCCGATGCCGGCGAGTGCGAGCCGCGGCGGGACAGCTCGTGCGGGTGTCGAGGAGAGGTCGGTCATGCGAATGGGTCGGTCGGATGTTGCTCGAAGCCGTCGGCGGCGGCGCGCGGGCTGGCCACGCACCGGGCGCGTGCGCGTCAGAACTTCGCGCGGATACCTGCGCCGAACGTGTTGCCGGTCGACAGGCCGCTGATGTGGTCGTTCATGTACGCGGCGTAGACGTCCGTGCGCTTGGACAGCGGATAGTCGTAGCCGACGGCCCAGGTCTGGCGCGTCTGGTCGAGGCCGCCGGCATCGCGCGAATACGCGTACGACGCCATCGCGTTGCCCACGCCGAGCGGCACCGACACGCCGCCCTGCGCGGTGTTCACGTGCCAGCTGCCCGCGACCTGGTCGTTCTTCGTATACATGTACTGGCCGAACAGCTTCACGAGCTTCAGATCGTAGGTCGCGCCGACCAGCGCGATGCCCTGGCTCTTCATGCCGGTGACGAGCGCGCTCAGGTCCTGCGGGCCGTTGTTGAAGTTCACGTACTGATACATGGCGGTCGCCGCGAACGGGCCGTTCGCATAGTTGAACTGCGCGCTCCACTTCTTCGAGCGGTTGTCGCCGGCCTGGTTGCCGAGCGCATACATCGCGCCGAAATTCAGGCCGCCGAACGACGGCGACGTATACGACAGCGCGTTGTTCCAGCCCGAATCGCCGACTGCACCCTGGTCGCTCGGATAGGTCGGGAACGTGCCGAGGCCGAGGAACACGTGGTACACCATCGGCGAGAAGGTGTACGAGTCGTAGAACGGGTTGAACAGGATCGTCGACAGGAACAGGTGCGTCGTCAGGCGGCCTGCCGTGACCGTGCCGTACGGCGAGCTGATGCCGACGTATGCGTTGCGGGCGAAGAACGTGTCGCCCTGGAAGCGGCCGAACTGGCCGTTCTGCGCGCGGAAGAAGCTTTCCAGCGTGAAGATCGCCTTGTAGCCGCTGCCGAGATCCTCTGCGCCGTGCAGGCCCCAGTACGACGTCGACATCCCGCCGCCCGACACGTTCCATGCGCGATCGCCGCCCGGGAACTTGGTTGCGCCGACCCATTCGTCGACCTGACCGTAGAGCGACACGCTCGATTGCGCGTGGGCCGACATCGTGCCGCTGGCCAGCAGGCCCGCGGCCAGGCCGAGTGTCGTCATCGTCTTGAGCTTGCGAAAAGGGCGTGCTGCCATGTTGTTCAGTTCTCCAGACCGGAAGTTGTGTGTTTTGGAAATTCGATATCGCGTCAGGTAGCAGGACGCTCGGGTGACGCAATCATGTCCGGCCAGTTTTATGGACATAAATATGGATTGTTATCCCCGATATAACGGTTGGATTATTTTTCTTTTTTGGTCATTCGAACATTTCCATGGGCCGGTAGTGCGCTTCATTCGACATCGCTGCCCGGATCGCCGACAATCCGTCGAGTGCACCGCGCCCGCGCGTGCAAAGCCGCCCGAGAGAGTCCTCAATGACCGGAATATCCATCAGGTCCGCCAATATCGACGATGCGCAGGCGATCGCCGATTTTCACGTCAAGGTCTGGCGGCATACCTATCGGGATCTCGCACCGGCGCAAGCGCATGCCGTCCTCGACGAGCACTATCGCGGCAAGAAATGGCAGGAAAAGCTGGCTTCGAACGACGGCAGCCAGCTCGTGCTCGTTGCGGAGACCGACGACAGGATCGTCGGAATCGGGGCGGCCGGCGCGCCGTCGGAACCGATCTTCGACGGCCGTGGCGAGATCAAATTCCTGTATGTCGATCCCGAATTCAAGCGTCACGGCATCGGCCGCACGCTGCTTGCACAACTCGCGGCGCATTTGAGCGGGTTGCGGTATCGGGGCGCCGCGTTGAGTGTCGTCAACGGAAACGCGTCGGCGATCGCCTTTTACGAGGCGCTGAACGGGCGGTTTGCCGGCGAATACGTCGATGCGGGGCCGATCTGGCGGTCGCACAACATCGTCATGGTGTGGGACGACCTGGCGAATCTCATTTCCTGACCGACACCCTGCCGCAAGCAACGGCGCGCATCCCGCGAGGCAGGCGCGCAGCCACGACGTGAACGCGGTCACGAGCGGCGTCGCGGTCAGCTCGTGACGCGTGACGAGATAGTACGCATTCCGGACGTCCGGCGCGTGCCTGGGCGTGGCTGTCGGGGATCCGATCCCGGCAGCCCGGGTTGTTTGCTCACTGGAGCGTGGAGGCGGTGGACGATAGGAGCCGGATGAATCGAGAGATTCACGTCCGGATCTGTGAGAGCGTGAGGGTGCAATTCCCTTGCGCTACTCGACTATGCTTTCTCATCGAGGTGAATCCGGTTTGTGCTGTCCGAAACGGTGGCGCTTCTCCTGCTAAGCGGGCTAACGTTGCCCCGCTTTCGAGAGCGCGGTTCAAGACGGTCTCAGCATCCCGCGGGTTCGTGCGCAAGGATGTGGGTCTGATTCACTCAGGTGCTTGAGCGCGCCGAGATTGGTGGCAACGATACGCCAGAGATTTTGTGATCGGGACGCGGTCGCCGTCGGGACGGTGGCACGATGACAGACGGTTGTTGCGCCGAGGTGGTGCTGAGGCCGCAAGCAGGGCGGATTCTGGTCGAAAATGCGTGGACTTGCGCCATCGCTCGGCTTGTGTTGCTTCTGCTTTTTAGTGTCTATTTGGTGTTCGGGCCGGGCGAGGAGAATTCATTTTTATGGGGGCGGATCGAAAAGCCTTACGGGCATTGATCGGTGGCGCGGGCTGGATTCAAAGTTAAATGAATTGTGATGATTGTCCGGGTGTGGCGGTGAGGTGCGCTGGAAACCGTTCAAGCCCCGATTGAAAAGGGTTTTTCGGAAGTTTGATGGCCTGCCGACGCCTGCCGAAATCCGGTGCGAGCCGCGTTTTTTTTGTGTTTTTTGGTGTTCGTGACGTGGGGTAGGCATCTACCTGGCGATGCACAGGCAAACCTCGTGACGATATCAATGGACACGGTTATGGGTGGGTGCTCTGACGGTAAGACAAATCGAAGCCGCAAAGCCGACCGGCCAGCGGTCGCGATGTTGGGGACCGCCCGACAAATGCTCAGGTCGGGTGAGCGTAACCCGTTGCGGAAGCGCCTGTTGATCGATTGCAATGTACTCGCGCTTGCGAAAGAGAATGTCGTGCAGCGTGATTACGTCCGGCGCGTGACAACGAACGTGACCGGACGCTTGCGGAAGATGAAATTCGCGCGCTCGGTCGACTCGTTCCGGCTGCACGCGTTCAGCGTTTCGTTGAGTCAGCAGTATGGATGAAACGAGACGATATCGACTCCGTTATTGCGCGGATGGCAACTTCAAATCGGGTCCAACGAACACGCTGACGAGTCGGCAGCGATTTTGAAGTAACGACAGCTTCAACACAGATGTAAAGTGTTGCAAGGGAAGTGGAAGTTAGTTTATAAACACAAATGATTCGTATTTCCCTCCCACCTGCAGCCATTGATGTTGAAGGGGTTGTGACATGACCGTCACGCAGTCCGCCGTGCATCAGCATGTGCATGTTCTTTATCGTGACCATCAAGGTTGGCTGCAAAGCTGGCTACGTCGGCGACTGGGAGATGCCGCCGACGCTGCCGACCTTGTCCACGACACATTTCTGCGCCTGATAGTCAAACCAGCACTCAAGGATTTCGGCAGCGACGCTGAAGCGCGGGCTTACCTGCGTGCGATTGCGCAGGGGATGTGCATCGACCTATGGCGCCGTCGCGAAGTCGAGCAGGCCTGGCTGAACTCGTTAGCGGATCAGCCCGAGGCCAGTGAACCGTCTGCGGAACATCGTGCCATCGTCATCGAAACGCTGATCGAGATCGGCGAACTCATCAACCGCTTGCCGGATAAGGCGAGGCGAGCTTTCATCATGGCGCAGATCCACGGGTTGCCCACTCGAGAGATAGCTGCCGCACTCGCTGTTTCGGAGCGGATGGTGCAGAAGTATCTCGCACAGGCCATGTTGCATCTGGCGCTGATCGACGCCGGTCTCGTTCGTTGACGCATGCCGGTGATACTTTCCGCGTCCGGTGTGGAGGGCGATGTTCGAGCTGGTCGCCAAAGCCTCGAACAGGCTGCCCGCTGGTATGCCGCGCGTGATGTCCATGGAGCACACGACGAGCACGTGGAGGCCTGGGGTCGAACACGGGCGACGCATTTGGAGAAATGCTCGTCGGCACTGGCGAAGACGGTTATCAGCGTCCGTTCTCGTTGACGCCCGTCGTGGCCGGATGCAGGCATTGGGCACGCACTTCATCGTGCAGAAAACTGAACGGTTCACGCTGCTCGTCAGCTTCGATGGAAAGATCCGGATTTGCAATTCATCAGGGCGGGTCGAAGTCGTCGCGGCCGGCCAGTAACGGCGCTTTACCGTAGGCGACATATCTGCGGCAGTACACGCGGATCCCGCCTGAGAAGCGTGGCTGCGTGGAGCAATTATCGTCGAGAATATTTCGTTAAGCGAATTAATTGACGAATTAAGTCGCCATCGGTATAGCTATATCGGCGTCGATTCGAGGGTCGCGGGAGTCACGGTGGTCGGCCGCTTGCCAGTAGGCAGTCGGGACCAGACGCTCGCGATACTCGAACGCGAACTGCCAATCGGGGTAACGCGAATACTTCCATGGTGGACCAAGATCGACACCAGGTGACGTGCGAGGCCAGGCGCGCCGCCGGATTCCGCGTGGTCGACTGATCTGCGAGAAAAAAATTATCTGGATTCGGTTCGCATTTCCGGTCCTCATCCGGTTAACAGATGAAAGGGGATCATTCGCTAAATAATGGCGCGGTGATCTAGCGTGAAAGTCAGTGACGATAGCGCCCGCTGCCATCACGGAGCGCCCGCCTGACACGCGGGAGCGCGGCCGTCGTTCCGATAAGCCGCGTCGACGTCGATTTGATGGCTGAAGGGCATTATTTTTCTTGGCATTTCGACTCCAAAGGATCACGACCTTATGTATTGCCTGCCGGAAGCTACAGTGCTCGTGTACTGCCCCGATCGGGCGGCCTGCGCGATTTCGTCCGCGCATCGTTCCGCATCTCGGGGGATGCGACTTGCCGTACCTGGAATCGCACCGAGTTTTACTGCCGGGCTATGTGCGGCTTGACGCTGTAACGCGTTACCAGGCCAGCACTGGCGGACATTCAGTGATGTTCCGCGCCGGGGTGAGGAACGTCCCCGACAAGCGCTACTTGGCTGAGGCGAATTGCATCGCCATCTGGCCCGGCCGGACGGGCACGTTTGTCTTGTCCGCGGAGATCGGCATGCAAGGAATGCCATCAGCACCACCAAAACGATACTGAGAGACGACGGCCCGCAATGCACCACGGAGCAAATCGGTCGTCGACGACGAAAGCTCGGGCATCCGCCGCACCACAGGTGCGTGATTGCCCGATTTCACACGAGGGAAATGTATGAATCTTTCCGAAGGCATCGATCCATCCGGCCTGCGGCCGGTTTCGAAGTCGCTAGCTATCTATGAATTACGCGACGACGAGGTGGCCCGACTCGCCGACATTTCGCAGGAGTTGATCGCTCAATACGACAGTGTCGAGAGTGTCGCGTTCGCAAACGATTGCATGCTGGCCTCGCAGGAATTGCCGCGCTCGCTGCGCTCGCTGGCGCATCGCTATCGACAACTGGAACTACCGTGCAGTGTGCTTCTGTTGCGCGGAATGCCGGTGGACGACACCCGCATCGGCCCGTCGCCGTCGCACTGGGACGCGCCGTGGCGCAACCCGCGATCGCTGACTGAAGAAGTCATGCAATGCCTGATGACGTCGCTGCTGGGTGACATGTTCGGTTGGCGCACACAGGAAAACGGCCGCTTCTTGCGTCACATCGTGCCGATCAGGAACGACCATGCCGAGCAACTCGGCGGCGGCAGCAGTGTGACGCTCGTGTGGCACAACGAGGAGGCGTTTCACGAGCATCGAGCCGATTTCCTTTCGATTCTTTGCTACCGCAACGACGAGCGGGCAGAAACGATTTTCTGCGGGATCGAGGAAATCGGGATTCCGGACGATATGTGGCGGGTATTGAGCGCCCAACGCTTCATGATTCTTCCGGACAAGTCGCACCTGCCCGAGCAGAACGTCAGTGAACACTGGCGACTCGACGATCATGTATTCGAGCACATCCGCCGCATGCACGAGAACCCGGAGCCGGTGTCGGCCCTGTCCGGGCTGCGCGCGAAGCCGTGGTTGCGTGTGGACGAGGCATTCATGGCGGCGCTACCGGGCGACGAGGAGGCGCAGCGTGCGTTGCGCTGGCTGATCGACGCCTGCTATACGCATCGCACGAGCGTTGTGATGCACCCGGGCGACATGGTCTGGGTCGATAACAAGCGCGCCGTCCACGGACGCACCATCTACCGCCCCAACTATGGACCGCGCCAGCGCTGGTTGCGGCGTGTCAATGTCCACGTCAACCTGCGCGAGACGTTGCCGTTCCGGCAGGCCCCTTCGATGCGCGAAATCCTGTGAGACACGGATGAATACGATGACATTAGCGATGCCCGGTGCGACCAAACCTGACGCGGACGTACGACCGCGGCTTGCGACGCAACCGTCAAGGCTGCTCGTGCTTGGCAAGCACACGATCGACGAACTCGACTACGACCCGTCGATGGTGCTCGAGGCGGTCGAGGGTGCATACCTTGGCCTGGGTACCGGCGAATCGGAGAATCCGCGCAAGCTGATGAGCCAGCCGGACGACAAGCATTCGGTTGCGTATTCGATGCTAGGCCGAGACGGTGGGCGTAAAACTGTCGGATTCAAGACTTCGTATAAGTACGATCCCGAACACAACCGCGAACTACAGAAGTACTACACGACATTGCTGCTGTTCGACGATGAAACCGGCATGCCCGTTGCACTGATGGACGGCAGCCTGGTCGGGTCGCTGCGTACGCCGGCCGTGTCGGCCTTGATCGCGCGTGTAGCCGCGCCGCATGCCCGAACGGCACTTGTCGTCGGCACCGGAACGCAGGGTCGTATGGCGGCGCCGTTCCTGTTAACCGCCCTGCCAGACATCGAGCGGGTGATCGTACACGGCCACTATGAATCGGGAATCGATGCCGTCCGCAGTACGCTGAAGCGCTTTCACCCTGACCGTGACATTGAGGTGTCGACGGATCTCGCTGCGTCGGCGACGGAGGCGGACATCGTGCTTGGCGTGGCCGGCGCCGGCGTACCGGAGACGGTGCGTCACGCGGCGCTGAAGCCGGGCTCTCTTGCACTGCTGGTCGGATACGGGATTCACGCCGATGCGCTGCATCGCGCCGACTACCGGATCGCGACCAGCGAGGCACAGATGTCGGTGACCGGCGTCGACCTCGTTGACGAAACCGGCAAGCTTCCTGCTGTCGATGCGGAGCTTCCGGACATACTGCTCGGCCGTAAGCCGGCACGGCGCAATGACGGCGACATCGTCTACGCGTTCAACAGCGGAATGATCGTGACCGACATCGCGCTCGGGCGCGTGTTGGCCGACGCGGCTCGGGTGAAAGGGCTCGGCGAGGAAGTCGAACTATGGTGAGCGACATCCCCCGACTGCCCGCGTTGTGGGACCCGGCATTGCGCGATTTCGTGGACGGGCATCAGGCAATGATCCGCGATCTTGCGGACGGCTTTGACGCGCCTGTCCATTTCTTGTTTCCAGAGCGATTCGCCCGCAATGTCGCGGAGTTCCAGCGCGTGCTCGACGGATATCGGGTTCCCGGGCGCGTGTACTATGCGAAGAAGGCGAACAAGGCGCGCTGCTTCGCGCATATGGCGGCAGAAGCGAGGATCGGCGTCGACGTCGCGAGTGCGGGCGAGTTCGCCGACGCGTTGGCCGCAGGGGTGTGCGGAGCCGACATCGGCGTGTCCGGTCCCGCAAAGGCGAGTGCGCTGCTACGGCTCGCCATCCTGCACGATGCGTTGATTGCGGTCGACAGTATCGACGAACTCGATCGTCTGACCGCGATTGCGCGGCAATCGAATCGCGTCGCACGTGTTCTGCTGCGCATGGCGCCAGGTGTGCAAAACGAGAGTCGATTCGGGCTGAGTGCCGAGGCGCTCAGCTTGGCGCTGTCGGCGTGTGCCGCGATGCGGTCGGCGGTCGTCCTGGAAGGGTTCTCGTTCCATCTGTCTGGTTACAGTGCAACGGCCCGCTGCAATCAGGCGGGGATCGCGCTGCGCGCGTGCATTGCCGCTCGAACGCTCGGCCTTGCGCCACACACGATCAACATCGGCGGCGGCTTTGCGATGTCGTACGCCAGCGAGGACGACTGGCGCGCATTCCAGCGCGCACACGGCGCGGGCGATTACCACGCAAACAAGGTATTCGACGGCTTCTATCCGTATTACTCGGCGTGCAGTGGCGCGCAGATGCTCGATGCCATTTTGGCCGGCATTCCCGATGCAGAATCAACGTCGTTCGCCGAACTGGTACGTGAGCACGGCTTGCAAGTCATGCTGGAACCGGGGCGCGCGCTGCTGGATCAGGCGGGATTCACGGTTTTTGCCGTGCAGGGCGTGAAGGATTGCGGCGACTACGGGATAGCGACCGTCAACGGCACGAGCTTCAGTGTTTCCGAGCAATGGTTTGCCAGCGAATTCCTGCCCGATCCGGAGTTGCTGATGCCCGTGCGCGAATCGTCGCAATCTCCGCGTGCGGCGGGCCCTTATCGCGCGTGTGTTGGCGGCGCGAGCTGCCTCGATTCCGACATGCTGACCTGGCGCAAGATCGCGTTCAAGCAACGTCCGGAACCTGGCGATCTTCTGATCTACCCAAACACGGCTGGCTATCAGATGGATTCCAACGAGTCTCCATTTCACGAATTGCCGCTCCCGCCAAAGCTTGTCTTAACGCTCGACGGTACGCGGCCGCGTTGGCGCGTCGATCGCCATTTCCAGATCTCCGGAGCCTGACCATGAATGTACGTTTTCTCGGTGAACAAGCCACGATGACCATGCCCGCGATCGTGTCGAAAGTATCGGATCTTATCGGCCGCACGCCGCTGTTCGAATTGATTCGCGGCGCCAACGGAGCGCGCATCCTGCTCAAGCTGGAATCGACGAATCCGACCGGCAGCGCAAAGATTCGGATGGCAAGGCAGATGCTCGACGAAGCGGAGCAGGACGGAAGCCTGCGGCCGGCCGGACGCGTGATCGAATCGACCTCCGGCAACACGGGTATGGGCCTGGCGCTGTTGTCGGCCGAGCGCGGCTACCGATTTACCGCAGTCGTGGACTGCCACGCGTCGAAAGACAAGCTGCGCGCGATGCAGGCGTTCGGCGCGGAACTCGTCTACGTGAGCGATGGCGAAGCACTCGCGACGGTGGACCGGGAGGCGCTTGCCGAGCGAATGGCAGCCGACGACCCGGACAGCATCTGGACCGAGCAGCATAACAATCCGGCGAATGGCAACGGCTATCGCGGGCTGGCGCACGAGTTGCGCGAAATTCTCGGCGACCGAATCGACTTCCTGGTCGGTTCGGTCGGCACCGGTGGCTCGCTTTTCGGCACCGCGCGCGAACTGCTCGCGACGGGCTCCGCGCCACGTGTCGTCGGTGTCGAACCGGTCGGCTCGATCGCATTCGGCGGCGAAGGTGGATCCTATTACCAATCCGGCACCGGGACACCGCCTGGCGCCGAGATTGGTGCATTGGTCGACTACGCGCTACTCGACGAAGGGGTCAAAGTGACGGACGCGGCCGCATTCAATACCGCCCGCTACATCGCACGCAAGAAATCGCTGCTCGTCGGCGGCTCGGCAGGCGGCGTTATTTGGCATGCACTGAAGATGCTCGATTCGTTGCCGGCCAATTCGACGCTTGTCGTCCTGGTATGTGACGGCGGCGAGAAGTATCTTGACACGGTGTTTAACGACGAGTGGATGCGCGAGCGAGATCTGCTCGACGAGTCTGTCGCCCGCGAACTCGAACCGATATTCTCCCGCGCCGTATGAAACTTCATCGACAAGTCTGGCTCGATGCCAGGCAAATCGGCGTGCTCGCTGCCCCCCTTGTTCTCACGCAGCTCGCCCAGGTGGCGCTGACGACGACCGACATCGTCATGATGGGAATGCTTGGACCTCGCGAGATTGCCGCCGGTGGTCTCGCACTGACGATCTTCAATCAGTTTCGGACAATGGGGACCGGGCTCGTGACGGGGACCGGCAATCTGGTCGCGTTCGCCAACGGCCAGCAAGCTCACGCGGAAATCCTGCGGTTGGGGCGCGCCGGCTTTGCGCTATCGACGCTTGCGGCACTGGTGTTTTCGCTACTGATGCTGTGTATCGAAATGCCGCTCGTCTGGCTCGGGCAAGATCCTGATGTTGCAAGGCAAGCTTCGTTCTATCTTGCGGCTGCCGCACCCGGCATATTGCCGTGCCTGTGGTTCCAGACGCTTCGGCAATATACCGTCGGCTTGCGCAAGCCAGGGCCTCTACTGGTGATCACGATCGTTTCGATTGTTGTAAATGCCGCGCTCGACTACGCGTTGATGTTCGGCCGGTTCGGCTTCCCGAAGCTCGGCTTGATCGGCATTGCCTGCGCAACCAGCAGTGTGTACCTGCTCTCTTTCATTGCGTTTCTCACGATCGCAAAGCGCCGGCCGGAACTGGCCGAAAACCTGTCGCTCGCTGTCTGGCGCGCGGACGCCGAAGCATTGGCGCGAACGTGGAGAATGGGGCTTCCGATCGCTGCCACGTATGGGTCGGAAGCGGCGTTCTTCACCGTCCTTACGCTCGTGATCGGAACGCTCGGTACCGATGCGCTCGCCGCCCAGACGATCGTCAATCAGGTGATTTACATTGTATTCATGATTTCGGTCGGGTTGTCTCATGCATCATCGATCAGCATCAGCCACGCGTGCGCGCAGCACGACTATCGCGGCGCTCGGCGGCTCGGTTATACCGGACTCGCGCTCGGCGTCGGGGCCATGCTGATCGTTGCGCTGCCGTATCTCGTCACACCGACCCGTGTGCTTGCGCCATTCCTCGACAACAGCGTTGCCGCGAGTGCGGAAGTCCTGCGGCTCGCAGGAGGACTGCTGACGATCGCGGCGCTGCTGCAGATCTTCGATTGTAGCCAGAACATCGGTGTCGGCATTTTGCGGGGCCTCGGTGATGTGACAAGCTCGTTCCGTATCTCGATCGTCGGGTACTGGATGATCGGTCTACCTGTCGCATGGGCGGCCGGTGTGCTGCTGGGGTATGGCATCTACGGAATATGGAGCGGACTCGCGATCGGGCTTGCCGCAACGGCGTCGATGCTGCTTCACAAGTTTGAGGGCAATCTTCGAGAGCTGACGGAACGTACTCGCACGGGGCATTCGTGAACAGGCTGAAAGGTCCCGATGTGCGGGCAGGTGACGGGTCGATACGCGAATACTCGTAGTACTGCACCGTATCGGACGCATCGGTCGCCGGATTGCACCGATCGTGCCTGAGCGCCGGTGCCCGGCGGTGATGGACCAACACCATCGACCGCCGACCGTAGGGCGTTTGTCGCTGCCGCGAGTGCCGTGCCTGCTGCTCGGTTACGGACAGGTGTGCGTCGCGAGACGACCCCCGGACTTCTGGATGGATGGCGAGCGGGTCTCGAGCGCTTAATGGCCCGCATGTCCTATCCACCAAAGACGACAACGCAGCTTCTTGCAACCGCTACCGGTGTGCAGCAAAGACGTCGTCATGCCCTCGGTGACGTAGCCGCTTACGAGATGCGCAAGTCATTACAGTGACCGTTCGCGGTCGCTCGAATGGAGTGCCGATTACATACGTCGATTGACTGTCGGTGTCGACTGTCTGCCGGGATCCACAAGAGCAGGGGAATATGGCTGTATAAAAATGATGGGACTCCCTTCAACATTGTTGCGCTCGCCTGATCGTTGCGATGATTGAATGTCACTGATTCCGATGGTGTGAATAATTGATGGAACTATGCGAATGAGTGAAATTGAAACTCGAGCGAATTAGAAAGTTTCGCGGCTTCGCTGCACTGCAGATTAGTCTGAATGGCGAATATAATCGTCTTTTTTGAAATTTCATGCGCCTTTGTGACGAGTTATTGATGTGGTGTGCTCCATTTGAGAGTAATGCGCAAGAAAGCTTCATTACATATTTTTTCGATGAGTAATGTTTTTGTCTTCTGTACTCCGATATACTTGCGCAACGTCAAATTTAGAGCGTGGAATCTAAGCGCGAAGGTTAATCGGTGGGTTGTACCGGTAGCCGCCGGTTCGGATGTTGGAACTGAATGAATAAAATATGACACGGCGTGGATGGATGAAATCGATCTGTCATCGGCTCTTGTGAGCAACGCTGTTAATAATTAACGGTTTAATATTGCGGACGTTAATGGTATGCGGGGCGAGTGTTTGTCTGCATTCGCTGTCAAATTATTCATTCCAAGAACGTGTTTGTGAGTGGCGATCGATTTGACGATGCCATTGCTCACTGTCGCGGTGATGGCGCGCCGAGTAAAAATTGTGGTGGATCAGTAGCCCATTATGGCCTTGACACTTTGGGAAATCAAAAGTCGATTGCCAGGGCGTACCAATGCATACGAATCTTGTCTTTTCATAAGGGCCCGGCAAATTGGAGACCTTTTCTCGCATCATCGGCGAGATTCTTCGCCCCAACGGCTTGACCGAGGGGATCGATCAACTCGCGGAAAAAATTGGACGAGTGATTCCGTTCGACAAGTGTTTGATTTTGCATACCGGAAGCGGCGATACAGCTTCTCATGGGTTGATCTATCGCTACGGTGTGGCAAATGACGTCGCCGGAACCCGGCGAGGTTTGACTCTGTTCGGCGCCGCGATTGACATTGACCAATATTTGAGTTGCTTCGCGCTGTCCAACCGTCAGGACCATACATTTCATTGGCACGATCTCGATGCCGGATTGCCGCAGTGCGATGCGTTTGTCAATGATCTTGCGTTATGTATGCGGGGAAAGGGTATTGTCGCCTGTATCGGAGCGCCGCCGGGCGATTCGACGGCTACCCGGACCGTTCTGCAGTTGAAGTGTGAAGGCGCGACATTGCACTCGGCGCTTCTTCTAACCTTCATTGCCATGCATTTACATACCGCGTTGAGTCAGAAGATCATGGGGCAGAGCCTTATGGGTGCGGAACGGTGCGCGGCGGATCTTGACCAGAAATCCTGCAATGACTCGAAGGGAATTCAGTTTACGAGAAAGGAATCCGACGTAATTAAATGGGTAGTCGAAGGCAAGACCGCCTGGGAAATTGGTCGGATACTTTCCATGTCGGAAAGGACGGTCAAGTTCCATCTGACCAACGTATACGAAAAACTGCGTGTTTCGAACAGGGCACAAGCGGTGGCGAAAGTCAGCCGTCTGGGATTGATCTAGGGGGAGTTCAGGAATGTCTTTCAAGGAAAAGGTCAAGGCGTTTGTCGCGCGTCACGGATTTACGTACAAAGCATACATTTTGTCGATTCTCTTTTTGCCACCGGCGGCGGTTTACATCGCGTGGAAGCGTCCAGGCCTGCCGCCTTTCGGCCGCGTTTTGCTCTGCGTCACCGGTGTACTCGCGCCCCCATTGGTCGGCGTGGCCACAGCGATGATCCTGAAAAGCGCGTTTGATCTGATCCGGACGGTCATTTCCGTTTAGTTCGCCTGCTTGTGTCCGGATACGTTCCCGGTTTCCTGAGCCTTGTTTTAGACCGCTTCACCATTCGTTCCATAGACTCCAATGAATGCCCGACTGCCAACCGTACATTTGTTCGATTGTGTTCGGGCAATAGCGGGAATACACGAGCCTTCACGCAACATTCCCTATAACTACACGTCGTTTTCCGATCGCGAGATCGTGATCCGCCTGCTCGGTGCAGACGCGTGGTCGGTGCTCGACGAACTGCGCGCCGAACGCCGCACGGGCCGCTCGGCGCGGCTGCTTTGTGAAGTGCTGGGTGACATCTGGGCCGTGCGCCGCAATCCGTATCTGCAGGACGACCTGCTTGATAACCGAAAGCGTCGCGCGTTCTTGGTCGGCACGCTGCACGACCGGCTGACCGAGATCGCAAGGCGTCGCCGCGTGCGAGTGGATGGCCAGTATGGTGGCGCGGGCCGCGAGCGCGCGTTGCGCGTCGAGATGCTCGAAGCCGCCGCGCAGCGTGCGGTCAACGAGTTCGCCGACGAATTCGCGAAAATGGCCGACCTGCGCCGCCGCGCGACCAAGGCGCTCGGCCGCTGCACGCAGAAGGACAACATCCGCTTCGACGGGCTGTCGCGCGTGTCGCACGTCACCGACGCGACCGACTGGCGTGTCGAATACCCGTTCGTCGTGCTGACGCCCGACACCGAAGCCGAGATCGCGGCACTGATCAAGGCCTGCTTCGAGCTCGGCCTGACCGTGATCCCGCGCGGCGGCGGCACCGGCTACACGGGCGGCGCGGTGCCGCTCACGCCGTTCTCCGCGGTGATCAACACCGAGAAGCTCGAACAGCTCGGCGCGGTCGAGCTGACCGAGCTGCCGGGCGTCGCGCACAAGGTGCCGACGATCTTCTCCGGCGCGGGCGTCGTCACGCGCCGCGTGACCGAGGCGGCCGAGGCGGCCGGCTACGTGTTCGCGGTCGATCCGACGTCGCTCGACGCGTCGTGCATCGGCGGCAACGTCGCGATGAACGCGGGCGGCAAGAAGGCCGTGCTGTGGGGCACCGCGCTCGACAACCTGGCCTGGTGGCGGATGGTCGACCCGGACGGCAACTGGCTCGAAGTCACGCGCCACGAGCACAACCAGGGCAAGATCCACGACATCGCGGTCGCGCGCTTCGAGCTGAAGTGGTTCGACGGCGCATACGCGCCGGGCGAGAAGCTGCTGCGCACCGAGATGCTCGAGATCGAAGGCCGGCGCTTTCGCAAGGAAGGGCTCGGCAAGGACGTGACCGACAAGTTCCTCGCCGGCCTGCCGGGCGTGCAGAAGGAAGGCTGCGACGGGCTCATCACGTCCGCGCGCTGGGTGCTGCACAAGATGCCCGCGCACACGCGCACCGTCTGCCTCGAATTCTTCGGCCAGGCGCGCGAGGCGATCCCGAGCATCGTCGAAATCAAGGATTACCTGTTCGAGACGTCGAAGCAGGGCGGCGCGATCCTCGCGGGCCTCGAACACCTCGACGAGCGCTATCTGCGCGCGGTCGGCTACGCGACCAAGAGCAAGCGCAATTCATTCCCGAAGATGGTGCTGATCGGCGACATCGTCGGCGACGATGCCGATGCGGTCGCGCACGCGACGTCCGAAGTGATCCGGATGGCGAACGGCAAGAGCGGCGAGGGTTTCGTCGCGGTCAGCGCGGAGGCGCGCAAGCGCTTCTGGCTCGACCGCAGCCGCACGGCCGCGATCGCGAAGCACACGAACGCGTTCAAGATCAACGAGGACGTCGTCATCCCGCTGAACCGGATGGGCGAGTACACCGACGGCATCGAGCGGATCAACATCGAACTGTCGCTGAAGAACAAGCTGCAGCTCGTCGACGCGCTGGAAGCGTTCTTCCGCGGCGGCAACCTGCCGCTCGGCAAGACCGACGACGCGAACGAGATCCCGAGCGCCGAGCTGCTCGAAGACCGTGTCCAGCAGGCGCTGGAGCTGCTCAAGCGCGTGCGCGCGCGCTGGGAATTCGTGCGCGACCGGCTCGACCAGCCGCTGCGCGAGGCGCAGCACTACCTCGTGCAGCTCGGCTACGAGGCACTGGCCGAGAAGTTCGCGGATCGTGCCGACGAGCAGCCGGGCGCGACCGTGTTCCACATCACGCAGGACCGCACGGTCCGCATCTCGTGGAAGCAGGAGATCCGCGCGGAGCTGCGCGCGATCTTCAACGGCGGCGCGTTCAAGCAGATCCTCGACGAAGCGCAGGCGATCCACAAGCAAGTGCTGCGCGGCCGCGTGTTCGTCGCGCTGCACATGCACGCCGGCGACGGCAACGTCCACACGAACATCCCGGTCAACTCCGACAACTACGAGATGCTGCAGGACGCGCACGCGTCGGTTGCACGCATCATGAAGCTCGCGCGCTCGCTCGACGGCGTGATCTCCGGCGAGCACGGGATCGGCATCACGAAGCTCGAGTTCCTGACCGACGACGAGATCGCCGAATTCCGCGCGTACAAGCAGCGCGTCGACCCGAACGGCCGCTTCAACAAGGGCAAGCTGCTCGACGGCGCCGATCTTCGCAACGCGTATACGCCGAGCTTCGGGCTGATGGGCTACGAGTCGCTGATCATGCAGCAGTCCGACATCGGCGCGATCGCCGATTCGGTGAAGGACTGCCTGCGCTGCGGCAAGTGCAAGCCGGTGTGCGCGACGCACGTGCCGCGCGCGAACCTGCTGTACAGCCCGCGCAACAAGATCCTGGCGACGTCGCTGCTGGTCGAGGCGTTCCTGTACGAGGAACAGACGCGCCGCGGCGTGTCGATCAAGCACTGGGACGAGTTCAACGACGTGGCCGACCACTGCACGGTGTGCCACAAGTGCGCGACGCCGTGCCCGGTGAAGATCGACTTCGGCGACGTCACGATGAACATGCGCAACCTGTTGCGCAAGATGGGCAAGAAGAAATTCAACGCCGGCAATGCGGCGGGCATGTTCTTCCTGAACGCGACCAATCCGCAGACGATCAACATCGCGCGCGGCGTGATGATGGGCGTCGGCTACAAGGTGCAGCGCTTCGCGAACGACATGCTGAAGAAGGTCGTGACGAAGCAGACGCAGCACCCGCCGGCGACCGTCGGCAAGCCGCCGGTCGTCGAGCAGGTGATCCACTTCGTCAACAAGAAGATGCCGGGCAACCTGCCGAAGAAGACGGCGCGCGCGTTGCTCGACATCGAGGACAACAAGATCGTGCCGATCATCCGCAACCCGAAGTCGACGACTGTCGATTCGGAAGCGGTGTTCTACTTCCCGGGCTGCGGCTCCGAGCGCCTGTTCTCGCAGGTCGGGCTGGCTACGCAGGCGATGCTGTGGGAAGCCGGCGTGCAGACCGTGCTGCCGCCGGGCTACCTGTGCTGCGGCTATCCGCAGCGCGGCGCGGGGCAGTACGACAAGGCCGAGAAGATCGTCACGGACAACCGCGTGCTGTTCCACCGGGTCGCGAACACGCTGAACTACCTCGACATCAAGACGGTCGTCGTGTCGTGCGGCACCTGCTACGACCAGCTCGCAGGCTACGAATTCGACAAGATCTTCCCCGGCTGCCGGATCATCGACATCCACGAGTTCCTGCTCGAGAAGGGGATGAAGCTCGACGGCGTGACGGGCACGCGCTACATGTATCACGACCCGTGCCATACGCCGATCAAGACGATGGATCCGATCAAGCTCGTCAACGAGCTGATGGGCTCGGAGAAGGACGGCTACAAGATCGAGAAGAACGACCGTTGCTGCGGCGAATCGGGCACGCTCGCGGTGACGCGCCCGGACGTGTCGACGCAGGTCCGCTTCCGCAAGGAAGAGGAGATCCGCAAGGGCGCGGCGAAGCTGCGCAGCATCCCGGTCGTGGCCGGCGGCGCGAGCGCACCGGCACCGGCCGCGAACGCCGGCCCGGACGTGAAGATCCTGACGAGCTGCCCGTCGTGCCTGCAGGGCCTGTCGCGCTACAACGAGGATGCGAACATCGAGGCCGACTACATCGTGGTCGAGATCGCGCGCCAGGTGCTCGGCGAGAACTGGATGGCCGATTATGTCGCACGTGCGAACCATGGCGGGATCGAGCGCGTGATGCTGTGAGCGGAGGATCTCGTCGAAAAAAACAGATGCGGCCGGTTTTTTTGGATTGAGCCTATGCGCTGGCGGTCAACGTCGCAACGACATGATCCTGAAGCTCGCGTTCCCGTGCATGGATAAAGAAGTGATCGCCGTCGAACCGATGAAGCGTGAAGGGCCCGTCGCTGTAGTGACGCCATTCGCGCAGCGCGTCGATATCGACATGCGGATCGCGCAGGCCGCCGAATACGGTCAGCCCGCACGGCAACGTGAACGGCGTATCGGGGCAATATCCTTCGGCGAGTGCCAGATCGGCTCGTAGCGCTCGCAGGAAGTGCCGAAGCCAGTCGGGCTCCGACAGCAACGCGTTTGGCGTTCCGCCCATCGTCTTCAGCCAACGGATAAGGTCTGGTTCGGGCAATCGATGAATCGATAACGGACGAGGTGCAACATGCGGTGCACGGTGTGCTGCGCAGAACGCGTGGATCGGCTCAGGAAGCCCGCGTCGGCCGAGCTCCCTCAACCATTCGATACCGACAACACTGCCGAAACTGTAACCGAATGTGCTGAATGGCTTGTCAAGGAGCCCGCCCGCAGCCATTGCCAATGCATCCACCATGGCGTCGAGCGATGCGGGTGGCGCTTCCGCGAAGCGTGTTTGGCGTCCCGGCAGTTCGACCGCAACGACTTCGATCCAGCCGGGCAGGTCAAGCGCCCAGCGTCGATAGAGCAGCGAGCCGGCTCCGGCGTACGGAAAGCAGAACAGCCGATGAGTCGCGGCGGGTTGCGGGCGATGCAGGATGAACCAGGGCGTTATCTTGACTGGCATGCCGATTCGGAACGGAAGTCGTGACGGGGCTCGGCCGCGAACCGACCCGGCGCGGCGCTCCGATGCCGGCACAGCGTAATCGGAAGGGCTGGTGACGTGTGCCGTCCGACGGTACAGGTTGACGATCCAGACCGGTCGTGATTGCTCACGAAATCCGGAAGGGACATCACTTCCCGGCATCGGAGCCGCCCCTGGCCGCTGCCCCAACGAACAGGTTTTTCCGTACACGCAAGTTGGTATTCTGCGCTGCGCGATCGTCCCTGCGCGTTGCTGTCGCGGGCCGCCAACTTCGTACATCGAGACCATGAACGCCGTAATACTCGAAGCCGTTGAGAAGTCATACCTGATGGGTTCCGTCAACGTGACCGCGCTGCACGACGTCACGCTTGACATCCGCGATGGAAGATTGACTGTCATCGCTGGTGCGTCCGGCAGCGGGAAGTCGACGTTGCTGAATCTCGTCGGTTGTGTAGACCGACCGGATCGCGGCCGCATCGTCGTTGCAGGCGAGGAGGTCGGTCGTTTGTCGGACGACGCACTGTCCGACTTTCGGGCTCGCCGGCTCGGCTTCGTCTTCCAGAACTTCAATCTGCTGCCGGTGCTCACCGCACACGAGAACGTCGAATATCCGCTGCTTCTCGCTGGTTCGCGACTGACCGAGTCCGAGCGCGCGCTCCGCGTGCGGGACATGCTCGATGCGGTCGGCCTTGCGGACAAGGCGCATCACCGGCCGGGGCAGATGTCTGGCGGTCAGCGACAGCGGGTCGCGATCGCACGCGCACTCGTCGCGTCGCCGAACCTCGTATTGGCAGATGAGCCGACCGCCAATCTGGATAGCAAGACCGGACAGCAGATCATCGCGCTGATGCGGCGGCTGCAACGGGAGCGGCGCGTGTCGTTCGTGATTTCGTCGCATGATCCGCAGGTGCTCGCGGCTGGTGATGACGTAGTCCATATTGTCGACGGCAGCGTGTCCACCGTTACGCGCACCGATGCACAGGAGGCGTTCGCATGAAGACATTTTCGCTCGCGCTACGCAACCTGCTGCGCAACCGTCGCCGTTCGATCACGACATTGCTTGCGATGATCGTCGGCGCCCATGCGGTGCTGCTGTTCGGCGGCTATACGCGCAACATCACGTATGGTCTGCAAACCGATTATGTGAAGTACGGCGGCCACATGCAGATCGAACGCAAGGGGTTCTACGAGTTCGGGAGCGGTAATCCTTCCGAGTACGGGATCGAAAATTACGAGGCGATCATTGATGCGGTGAAAGCCGACCCGGCACTGGCGCCTATGGTGCTCGTCGCGACACCTACGCTGCAGTTGCAGGGTATTGCGGGCAACTTCGACGCGGGGCTGTCGCGCACCGCACTCGCGCTCGGCATGCGTGTCGACGACCAGAATCGGATGCGCGCATGGAACGACTATCACTTTCCGGTGACGATTCCACCGATGGCGCTCACCGGAACGGCAGGCGACGCAGCCGTGATCGGTACGGGCCTCGCGCGCGTACTCGAGCTGTGCGGACCGCTCAAGGTACCCGACTGCAAGCCGCCCAAGAAGCCCGCAGACACGGCGAAGGCCTCGCCGCTTCCGGCCGACATCGCGGCGCTCGCCGACGGTATGCGCGACGCGCCGTCCGCCGCGACGGATGGGCGTCGGATCGAACTGCTTGCAGCGACCGCGCGCGGTGCGCCGAACGTCGCGGAACTGCAGGTCGTGAAGGCCGAGCGGCAGGGAATCAAGGAATACGACGACATGTACGTGGGCTTGCATCTCGCGCAAGCGCAACGGCTCGTCTACGGCAACGAGCGGCCGAAGGCCACGGCGATCGTCGTGCAATTGAGCCACACCGCGGATTTGCCCGCCGCGAAGGCCCGACTTGAGACGCTGCTGAACACCAAATTCACCGGTACGGACACGGAAGTGGTCGATTACACCGTGCTGAATCCATTCTACGGCCAGGCGCTTGCGATGTTCACGACACTGTTCGGTTTTGTCGCCCTGCTGATCGCCGCGATCGTGCTATTCACTGTTGGCAACACAATGAGCACTGCGGTGTTCGAGCGCACGGTCGAGATCGGCACACTGCGCGCGATGGGATTACGCCGTACCGGCGTGCGTCGCCTGTTCCTGTGCGAAGGGTTGCTGCTCGGCGGGATCGGCGCAGTGCTCGGCGTCGCCAGCGCAGCGATGCTCGCAGGTGTCGTCAACCTCAGCGGTCTTACGTGGACACCGCCGGGCCGCTCGCCGGTGCCGCTGATCATTCGCGTGTGGGGCGAGAACGATCTGATCGTTGGTACCGCGATCGGCCTGCTCGTGGTATCGATGCTCTCCGCGTTGCTGCCCGCGCGCCGTGCGTCCCGAATGGAGATCGTCGATGCGCTCCGCTATGCGTGATCGAACGATCAGATCTTGCACGAATGAAATGACTGTGAAATCAATTCGTCGGCGGTTTGTCATGCTAGCCTTCGCCGGGAGCTGCTTCACATTGCTCGGTGCGTGCGGCGCACCCGCCGGGCAGTCGGTTCCCGCGGGCCTGAATCTGTCGTTGACGCAATCGACTGCGGCAGGCGCATACGTCGTTACGCTCGAACCGCCGACGACGCCGCCGCCACTGAACCAGATCCATGCATGGACCGTCACCGTGAACCGTGCGTCGGGCGAGCCCGTGCGCGGTGCGCGCATCGACGTGAGCGGCGGGATGCCTCAGCACGGGCACGGTCTGCCGACGCGCCCTCGAGTCGTTCCGGATGACGGTAATGGCGTGTATCGGCTGCAAGGGATGAAGTTCAGCATGCCCGGGTGGTGGACGATCACGCTGAAGGTACGGGACGCGCAGGGCGGCGACGACGTGACGTTCAACGTCGTATTGCCGCCAGCGGTGGCGTCATGACGATCGAAACGGGCGCCATGCCTGTTTACTGGATGAATTCCATTCACGGAGAAGCTTCAATGCGAAGAGTCATGCTGTACTGGATGATGTTGCTGCTCGCGCCGTTTGCATCTGGTATCGCGAGTATTGCTCATGCGGGCCCGGCGAACGAAGCGTCGGCACCCGCCGCGGCCGCGGCCGCGCCCGTTGCCGCACGCGCAGACCGGCTGCCCGCCTATCAGCCGCGATTCGGACGCACGCGCCCGATCGTCGCCGTCGTTGGCGAGAATTACTATACCGAGCTGACCGATTACGTAGTCCCGTATGGGATCGTCGCCGAATCGGGCGCGGCGGATCTCGTCGCACTTGCAACGAAACCTGGCCCCATCCGGATGTTCCCGGCACCGATGAACGTCATTCCGGACGAAACCACCGCGCAGTTCGACCAGCGCGTGCCCGAAGGCGCGGACTATGTGATCGTGCCGGCCGTGCATCGTGACAGCGATCCGGCGCTGCTTGCATGGGTCGCCGAGCAGGCGAAGAAGGGGGCGACGATCATCGGCGTGTGCGACGGCGTCTGGGTCGTCGCACGCGCGGGTCTGCTGGAAGGCCGCCGCGCAACGGGGCACTGGTACTCGATGAGCGACCTCCGCAAGAAGTTTGTCGATACGCGCTGGGTCGAAGGCAAGCGCTACGTTGCCGATGGCAAGGTCGTCACGACGACCGGCGTCACCGCGACGATTCCGGTGTCGCTTGCACTCGTCGAAGCGCTCGCCGGCCGCGAACGGGCACTGCAGGTCGCCGAGCGACTCGGACGCCCCGCGTGGTCATCCGAGATCGCAAGCGATCGCTTCAACCTCGGATTGCCGGCGATGGCGACGATCGCGACCAACTATGTGTCGTTCTGGTCACATGAGGATTTCGGCATTCCGATCGCACCGGGTGTCGACGAAATTGCTCTCGTGCTCGAAGCTGACGCGTATTCGACCACATTCCGCTCGACGGCCTACACGGTTGCCGCGAATCGCGAACCTGTACGCACCCGGCGCGGACTGACAATCGTTCCCGACCGCGTTGCCGGTGTCGACGCGCCGACGCGTATGTTGTCCGCACCGATCACGCGCTATCCGTTGCATGCGCTCGACGCGTCGCTGAATGCGATCTCGTCTGAATTCGGCAAGCGCACGGCCGCATGGGTTGCACTGCAGATGCAATATCCGGGCTACTGAGCAGCGCACCGCAGCTTCGACTTATTCGTCCCCAAGCGTGTCGGTTTTCCACTCGTCCCGGGTGGAGAGCCGCGCTCGTCCCAGTCATTCCGTATTTGCTCCGGAGATTCCGATGCAGACGCATTCGATGGCGCGCCTGTGCGCTGCCGTGATCCTGGCACTCGCCTGCAGTGCCGCAAAAGCCGCGCCGGATCCACAGCGCATCCTTGCCGCGAGCGACGCCGTTCGCAACCCGAGCGAACCGTTCACGCTGAGCGTCACGCTGACGCAATACACCGACGGCAAGCAAACGGATTCGAACGCACTTACCGCCTATTCGCGGATCAATCCGGCGAGCGGTCAGTTTCGCAGCCTGATCCGGTTCGCCGCGCCGGCACGCGACGCTAACAAGCTGATGCTCAAGAGCGGCAACGACCTGTGGTTTTTCGATCCCGCGAGCAAAGCGACGATCCGCATTTCGCCGCAGCAACGGTTGCTCGGGCAGGCGTCGAACGGCGATGTGGTCACGGTCAATTTCGCGCAGGGGTATCGCGCGCAGATCGAGGCCGAGGAGGAGGTGCAGGACGGTGAGCGCCAGACGCGCCGTGCATACCGGTTGAAGCTCGTTCAGAGCGTGTCCGACATGACGTATCACTCGATCGAAATGTGGATCGACGCGACGGACTCGCGTCCGGTGAAGGCACGTTTCTTCAGCGAAAGCGGCAAGCTCCTCAAGACGGCATTCTATCGGCGCTATCAGCAACAACTCGGCGCGCTGCGGCCAACCGAGATCGTTATCATCGACGGGCTCAATCCGAATCTCGTGACCGTGATGCGATATGCGGACTATGTCGCGCGCGAGATTCCGGACGCCTGGTTCCAGTCCGATTTCATGGCGCGTTTCCAACCGGAATGATGAAGCGAATCAGCATCGTCTGCATTGCGTTGGCCGGCGCGGCAAGCACGTGCCATGCGAGTGACGCGGAAGAGGCGGGCCTGGCGCTCGCCGACGCGACACCGGTGCAGACGGTTGACGACAGCAAGTACCAGTTCAGCATCGAACCAGGCCTGCGCTTCGCGACCTTGCGGCCAGGCGGTACGCGGATGGCCACGCGCCTGTCGCTCGACCTGACCGCGCGCCATGCGCTCTCGAACGGCTGGGGCATCAATCTCGCCGATCGACTCGACCTGAACGGTCCGCTACGCTTCGACGATGACTCCGGTGCCATCAACACGCTGAAGGAACTGTACGTGGACGGTCGTGCGGGCGGCGGCAAGACACTGATGCAGGCCGGCCGCGTCAACGTGAGGCTTGGAGTCGCCACCGGCTACAACCCGACCGACTTCTTTCGCGACAACGCGGTCCGCTCCGCGACATCGGTGGATCCCGCGAGCCTGCGAGAGAACCGGCTCGGCACCGTGATGTTGCGCGGTCAACAATTATGGGCAGACGGCTCCATTAGCGCGCTTGTCGCGCCGCGCATCGCGGATCGCGCAACCGACGTGTCGTTCTCGCCGGACTTCGGCGCAACGAATCAGCGCACGCGCTGGATGCTTCAATTCAGCCAGCACGTGATATCGGACCTGTCACCGCAGATCGTGATCTATGACGACGGAAAACCGGGCAGTTCACCGCAATTCGGCGTCAATCTGGTCCATCTCGTGAACAATGCGTGTGTCGGATACGCGGAATGGTCCGGAGGCCGAGGGCCGTCGACTCTTGCTCGCGCGCTCGGACGCCCGTATAGCGATGTCGCGTTTCGCTGGAAGCTCGCAACAGGCGTGACGTGCACGACGTCTCGCAATCTGTCCGTCACGCTGGAGTATGACCGGGACGGCGCAGCACTCGATCGTGCAGGCTGGCAGGCGCTGCGCAACGGCTCCCCGGCCAGCTACGCCGCGTACCGGACGCTGGCGGCCGCGCAGCAAGACCCCGTCACGCGCGACGGGGTTTTCGCGATGGTGAGATGGCAAGATGCATGGCTCCAGCGTCTCGATCTGTCCGGTTTCGTCAGGTTGAATCTCGCGGATCGCAGCAGGCTCACCTGGCTCGAAGCGCGCTATCACTTCGCTCGTACCGATGTCGCACTGCAATGGCAGATCAACGCCGGCGCATCGTCAACCGAATTCGGCGCGTTGCCGCAGTCGAATCTCTGGCAGCTGCTCGTCAAGCACTACTTATGACACGGAAGATATGCGCATGTTTCGCGCGACGCGTGGCGCCATACACATCGAGGAGAAATTCATGAAAAGCTACATTACGTCGGGTAACGGACTGCCGCAATGGCCATCGCCGATCAGTCATGCGGTCGTCGCAAACGACACCTGCTACCTTAGCGGTCAACTTTCATTGGACGCCGATGGTTGCTATGTGCCCGGTACGCCCGCGGAAGAGGCCAGACGCGCGTTCGCGAACCTGTTCAGCGCACTTGACGCGGCAGGTTTTGACCCTCGGGATCTGGTATTCGTCGACATCGCGTTCGTCGACATCGGCGCGCTTGCGGAGGTGAACGAGGTATACGCGGACCTGTTCCCTGCCGATCGTCGGCCCGCGCGAACCGTCTACCAGGCGGCCGCGTTGCCATTCGGCGGCAGGGTGAAGGTGATGGGCGTAGCCGTTCGCGACGCGTCCCGCTGATGTGCGACGCGAGCTGGCCGCTCAGCGCTCGACGACGGGGCCGGAGAAAGCGCCGAGCAGGGCGACGAGCTGCCGTTGTTCTTCCTCCGACAACGCGATTTTCTTCAGTTCGCTATGCCCGATCGCAGCAGCCGGCGCGTCCGCGTAATGCCGCATCACTGCTTCAAGGGACGCGAATTGTCCCGCATGCATATACGGCGGTCGCAGTGCGACGTTGCGCAGGCTCGGCGTTTTGAACGCGGCAAGCATCTGCGGGTCGTCGGTCGAGATGAACTGCAGCTCCTCGCACTGCTCGGGTTTTGCGTCGCTGAACGGTCCCATGCAATTGAATTCGTCGCGCAGAACCTTGTCGACCGCCGCCGCGCGGCCGGTATCGGAGGCCACTCCGCCGCGCGGCGGTACGCCGATGTTGTGGAACTGACGATCGCTCAGCATCGGCCCGGTGTGGCACGTCACGCATTGACCCTTGCCCATGAATACGCGCAGCCCTGCCTTTTCGACAGCAGTGAGCACCGCGAGCTTGCCCGGGTCGCCGGTCAGGACACCATCGACGTAAGTATCGAAGTTCGACGGCCCGTACTGCAGTGTCGCTTCGTACGCCGCGATCGCCTTGCCGAGATTCGCGAACACGCCCGACACGTCGGTGCGCGTGCGTTCGTCGAGTGCTCGCCACACCGCCTTTTCGATGTCGGTGCCGAGCGGACCCGCGTCGCGCGGCAACGCGCTCAGGTTGGGCAATGGTCCGAATAACGACTCGTATTCGCCGCGATAGTGCTCGGCAAGCACATGTGCGGTGCGTAGCCGGGTGCCGGCGTGTTCGTTGTGATCCTCGATCGGCCCGATCGCTTGCGACCATAAACTGTCCTTGCGGCCGTCCCAGAACAGCCATGGAGAACCGGCCACGCCGACAACGGGCATCGTGCGGCGCACGCCGGTGCCCAGGCCGATCGCGAGTGGTCGCCCGTCCTCGAACTGGCGGTCGACGGCGTGGCAGCTGGCGCAAGCGATTGCACCGTTGCGGCTGAACCGCGGATCGGTGAACAGCCGTTTGCCGAGCCGCGCCGCGTTCGCGGACGTCGCGACCCGATTCGAAGGATCGGCCTTTGCGGGGGTGTTCGACGGCTGGCGCATCGATTTGAGCAGCGCCAGCTCGTCGGTGCTCCAGCGATCCGGCGTATCGGCAGTTTCGGTCGCCGCGTCGGACGGGTGGGCGGGCCATGCACTCCAGACAAGCGTTGCGGCGACAACTGCGGCGGTCGCAAGCCCGCAACGCGTGCGGGACGGCCGGCGCACGCGCCGGCCCGAGTCACGCGATCGCATCGATCGTGCGCGGTGCCGGCAGCAGCGCGCGTGTGTTGCCGGACATCAACCACTTGCGTTGCACCGGTGCGACCGCCGCCAGCGGACCAGTGGGGGCCAGAAACTGTTCCATCACCTTGCGATGGCCCCCCGAATTGCGAAAGACCGGCCAGTCGGTGCCGAACAGGATCTTGTGATTGATGTTCATGCGGAACAGCTCCGCGAGGGCGGTCGACCAACCCTGAGGATGCTGGGAACCGAGAAACGCGCTGATGTCGAGATACACATTCGGTCGATACGCGCACTGTCGCACGCACGCATCGACGTGATGTACGGCGCCGTGCGCGAGGATGAAGTTCACATCGGGAAAATCGAACGCGGCGCGGTCGAGCAGATCGGGGTGCGAGTACGCGAATTCGAGCGTCGGACTGGTCGGACCCACGTGCAGCAGAACCGGAAGTCGGTGCGCGCGACAGATTTCATACAGAGGGTAGAGAATCTTGTCGCTTGGGCTGTAGCCGCAGGGCGGATAGAGTTTCAATCCGGAGAAGCCGTATTCGACCACGCCTTTCTCGAACAATGCGACACCGTCCGCACCCCAACGCGGATCGATTCCGCCGAACACGTGGAAGCGCTCACCGTGGCGCTGCAGAATCGCATGATGCTCGGCGTACATCTCGGCGATCGTGAGGTCGCTCTTCATCACGTACGTGAAGTCGGGCAGTAGCAGGACGGCCTGTTCGATACCGGCCGACGCCATGTCGACTGCCAGTGCGTCGCCGAAGTGGTCCTGGCTCTTCGCGAGGTAGGTATCAAGGAGTTCCGAGCGGGATTTCCGAACCCCGTTTGCGACGAGCCGCACATGAACGTTGGCGCATAGACCCTCGAGGAACGCGCTCGGAATAAAGCGCGTCGATGCGATGTGGCAGTGCGAGTCGATGATCGGGCCGCTGTAGATTGGATCACTCATACCGATGCTTTGGCTGCGACAGTACGGTCGGCCTCGCGGCCGAGGAGCATGCCGAGTGCACGTTCCTTGAGGTCTCCGACGCGCTGCATCATGAAGTGACCCGCATGAACCTTCCCGTTTGCGCGTGCGTAATCCGGCAAGGTGCCCCAGGTCTGGAAGCCGTAATGCTCCCAGACCCGATGCGCGGGCGTGCCGTCGCGCACATCGAGCGTCACCAGTTCGACATTGTCCAGATCGCATTGCAGCGCGATTTCAACGAATGCGGCGGGCAGCACACCACCGCCTCGATAGGCATCGTGGATCATGCCTTTCGCGAGATCTGTGATGTGGCGATTATTCGGGTTCAGGTTGCGGCGCAACGTGCACAGGCCGATCAGTTGTGCCGTGCTGGCGAAGATCGTCAGTAGACGCACCTTCTCCGCGGCGAGATTCGAGCGCAGTTCATCGAGGTAGCGGATCGCTTCCGCATCCGTGATGGTTTCAGCGAAACCGATGATCGGTGCGCCCTCGCTCGTGCGTCGCATCAGCTCGATGACCTGCGCACCCAGCGCATCGTCGACGGTGTTCGCCCAACGATAGGTGACATGCGTGACGTCGGCCTTCGGCAACACGATCGGGTACTGTGCGCCGTCGGCAAGCTGGGTACGGATGGAGTCTTTCATTGGTGCTCCTGGATCACATGGTTTCGAGGGCCACGGCGCTTTCGGCGCGTGGCGGCATCGCGGTGTTGCAAAGTTCGTCGAGCACTGCCTGGAGGCCATGATCGATAAGCCATTGATCGTCGTAAATCGTGTCCAGATACTTGGTTCCGCCGTCCGGGAGCACCAACACGATGTTGGCCGGGCCTTGCAAGGTCGCGATGTAGCGGTGCGCGGCCTGCGCGATCGCGCCGGAAGAACCTCCGAGCAACAACCCTTCGTCGAGCGCGAGACGGCGGCAACCGACGAATGCATCGCGATCTTCGATGCGCATCGTGTCGTCGACGAGATGAATCAGGATGTTGCCGGGCTGGAAGCTGAGACCTGCGCCATTCTGCAGATGCGGTCGGTACGTGCCGCCGAACACGACCGAGCCGTCGGGTTCGACGCCGATTACGCGGGTCGACGGATCACGCTCCTTCACATAGCGCGCGATTCCGCTCAGATGGCTGCCGGTGCTGGCGGACACGATCACGGCGTCGAGCCGGTCGGCCAGCTGGGAAACGATCTCCGGTCCGGTGGAGTAGTAATGGGCATCGATGGCGGCCGGATTGTTGTACTGATCGAGGTTGACGCAGTTCGGCACGCTCGCGGCGATCGCTTTCGCGACTGCAATTCGCTTCTTCTGAAAACTGCCGGTCTCGTCCGGTTGTTCGACCATCTCCACCTCTCCACCGAATGCCCGAACGAGGTTCGAGTTCGTCTTCGGTGTCTTCGGGTCGAGCACGCAAATGAAGCGATATCCCCGTGTTGCGCAAAGCATGGCGAGCGCATGCCCCATGTTGCCCGACGTCGATTCGACGATCGACCAGCCTGGTTTGAGGCCATGATCGCGCTCCGCCTGGCGCAAAAGCTGGAGAGCGCTCCGGTCCTTGACACTGTTGCCGGGGTTGTAGCACTCGAGCTTCCCGTACACGCGGATTCGCCGGTGCTCATTCGACAGGCTCTTCAGATAAAGCAGCGGCGTATCGCCGATCAGTTCGACAAGACTGTTTGCGTACATTCGAAATCTCCGACCAGCTGGTTGACGGTGGCTTGTGCGTCGTTCGCGAGTTGCACGACGCGATCGGACGCGTGTGATCCGAACTGCTGTCACAGCGCGACTTTAGTGACCGAGGCCCCGGGTCTGTAACTGTCCGAACGGGCATCGAACCGGGCAGCCGTCACAGTTCGCCCGACTCCATGTCGCCATACCCGGCATCCGCCAGGAATCGCAGTCTCGGATGCGGAAGCGCCTCGGGCGCAAGAATCGGGTCGTCAACGAAAGCGCCGACGAGTCGCGCCAGAAGCGCCGCGTTCTGGTGAACCATGTGATGACTGCCGCCTTGCATTTCGATCTGGACCGGACGAAGCAGCGCGGAGGTAATTGCCCGCGCGCGCGTCGCGCAGGTCATTTCGTCGTATTCCCCGGTCACGAGCATGGCCGGGATTCCCGCGATCGAGTCGTCGCGCTCGGCCTCGATTCGATGGGCGCGGAAGTTCAGCAACTGCTGGCTGTAATCGATCATGTTCGTTGCAGACATGAACGGCGCATGCAGCCAGTGGCGCGTCGACGAATCGGACAGCGCGAACATCGATGCATGTCCGTCTCCGTGCGCATCGCTTCGCTCTCGCTTCTCCAGGAGCGCCATCATCGATTTCGCCATACTGTCCGCGGCCTTCGGCATGCGGGCGACGAGCGAACACATCGTGTTGAGATTGTTTTCGTAGGCGCTGTCCGCACCATCATAGTCCTGCGCGCCGGCAAACGACGGTGCGATCAGGCTCAACGACGCGATACGGCCGGGCAGCGCTCGCGCCAACGCAAGCGCATATCGTGCCCCTCCGCACCAGCTCGCGACGTGAATCGTGTCGATCCGCTCGACGTCGAGCAACTCGGCCACGCTACGTGCATAGCGGCCAGGGGCATCGGGACCGGAATAGTAGGCACGTGTCAGTCCTGCTTCGTCACGCATGTCGTCCGCGTTGTCCATCAAGTAGACGGAAAAATGCGGCGCCAGTCCAGTGGCGAAATCATGCCAGACGTCGTGCGGGATACCGAAGGCGTTGATGAGCAGCAAGGCCCGCGAACCCCTTCCGCAATTCAGGTATACATGCCCGTTTCCGGTCGTGATGCGCCGCGCGGACGGCAGGTCGACGAACCGGGGCGCGACGCGTCGCTCATGCGCTGCGGCGTGAACGGCGACGCGCGAGGCGATTCGATCGCCCCAGTCGAAGTTGTCGCAGTACAGCCGGTGCACGCGGACGTCGGTCGGGAACTCGCGCGCGTCGTCGAGGCATCCGAGCGTATGCGCGGCGTGCCGCAGGTTCGTATCGAGCAGGTCGAGAACGGCGTCCGGACCGTCTTGAGCGGAGCGGGTTCGTGTCGGAACCTGCGCCAATCCGGCGACGCTTGCGGAGAGCTCGTGCCACGTGATGCGCAGGTCACCGTACACAACGTGAAGGCCGGCCGTCGCGTCGGCCGCAAGCCAGGCCAGCACGGCGTCGGCCGTCAACAGGCGAACCGCGCCGGCCGATTCGCCGGGCAATGCCAGCGGTTCTTGCCGAAAGTATGTATCGACGCGCCGGCGTACCTCGAACAAGGTATCGGCGACCGCATCGGTGAGCGTATCGAGCGGTGGCAACGAGAGTGCGCTCGCGTTGTCGATGATATCCGTGCCGTCCGCGAGCGCGTCGCCGAGCACGACGATGCATGCGTCGGTCATGGACGCCGCGTCGACGCCGAGCGCGGCCGGGATCGTCCGTGGCAAGGACGCGAATTCGCACGTACGCCGGAGCTCGGGATCGTCGATGACGATAGCGATCCGCTGCGTGTCAGCGGCGCTCAGCGCATCCCGAAGTCTCGCAACGCGCGCGTTTGTCTTCGGTTCCGCCTCGGTGCGGGCGCCTGATGCCGCGTCGCCGGCGCCGAACGCGACGCGCATTGCGCCGAGATCGCCGGCAAGCAGCCAATGAATGCTGCCGTAGCCGCCGGCGGGAGATGCCGTGCGCGCGTCGAGCGGGTGACCGTTCAACGGAAATCGATCGTTCATCGCCATCCCGTTACGCTTTCACGGACAACAGCATTTCAACAAGATCAACCGCGTCGCCAATGGTATCGAGATTCGCGACCTGTTCCGTGTGCGATGCAAAGCTGACGCCAAGGCGATCCTCCGTCAGCGCCATCAGGGACAGCAGCGAAATCGAATCGAGCATCAGATCCGACGTCAGCGACGTTTCCCGAGTCAGCATGTCCGGCGCGATATCAAGCGCGGCAATCTGTGGAATCAGTTCGGTAAGCGTAGCGAATACATTCGCGTGGTCGTCCATCGGATTCTCCAAGTGCCGTAGGGGTTCCGCTTTATAGCGTCAAGCAGCCGCACTGCCTACCTGCACTGACGTACAGGATTGGCGTACAGGTGAAACACTCGCCCGAACGGACAGGTTTCAGTCTTGAAAGCCGCCATTACATTGCCGGTTACCTTACCGACAGGGAACGACCATGACCCTCGCAAACGAAGCCGTGCTGATGGACAAAGCGACCTTCTCGCGCACGCTGCGCGAAACGCTGGACGAACAACTGACCCTCGATCATCCGATCTTCGCGGAGTTGTTTACGCCGCAGAAAAACTGGCGGTTGCTGAAGATCATCACGCTCGAGGGATACCAGATCACCCGGTACTTTCTCGAATACATCGAGAATCTGTACTTCCGTTGCCCGTTTCCCGACCACAAGCGCCGACTGCTGTACAACCTGTTCGAGGAGGAGACGGGACGTTTCTCGAAGACGAAGAACCATGTCGAGCTCATGGAGGACTTCATTCGGGCGCAACGAATCAGTGACGAGGAGCGCGATGCGTGGTCACCGTCTGCTGCGACCCGTGAGTTGATCGAGTATCGGCTCGAGAACTGCAAGGGCGAGGGCACCTACCATATCGGCGCCGCCGCGGTGATGATCGCCAGCGAAGGGCAGAGTCTGGAAACCCGCGCGGGCGACGCGCGCCACGCCATTCTGGCGAAGTGCTACGGACTGACCGAGGAAGACACCCGCTTTTTCTCGGTTCACCAGAAGGAAGACGTAGCGCACGTCGCCGAGGGCATCTCGCTCGTGACCGATCTGTGCACGACCGTGGAGATGCAGCAGGAAGCGCTGTTCGCGGTGCGCCATACGTGCAAGCTGTTCTGGAACATGTATGAAAGCGCAGCACAAAAGTACTACGCGTCCGCGGAGGGCGTCGCGCACGCGTGACGGGAAAACGCCGATGATGACCTTCGATGATCTCGTCGCCCGTTTGCGCGACAGCAGTCATACCTTGACCTTTGTCGACGACAAGGGAGCCGAAACCGTCCGGACTTTTCACGAACTGTTCGAGGACGTGCTCGCTACGGTGGAGCGCGGCAAGGCGATCGGCCTCGTGCCGGGGGCACGCGTCGGCATCGCGGCACCGAACGGCTACCCGTGGATCGTGTGGGACCTTGCGTGCATGGAGCTCGGCTGCGTATCGGTCGCTTTTCCGAACGATCGCCTGCCCGACACGTGCGACGCGTTGATCGAGCGCTACCGATTGAGCGTACTTGCGGTGGATACACGGTGGCTCGATTCCGCCGAGTCGATCGCCGGCCGGGTCATCGATATCGACCCGGCCGACGCGCGCGGGTCGGACACGCGTATCGAGCCGGTGCTCGTCGAGCACGGGCCGGATACTCATTCGCTCGTGTTCAGCTCCGGCACGACAGGCAAGAACAAGGGTCTCGTGATGAGCCGGCGTGGTACCGCGCACCTGCTCGATCTGTATCGCGACGCGTTCGGCGTCGCGCCGAGCGAGCGCTTCCTGACGTTTCTGCCGTTCGCGAATTATCAGCAGCGGATGACGTATTACTTCTGCCTGTACCACGGTGTCGATCTCGTTTCCGTGCCGTTCCACGGACTCTTTCCGGGTCTGAAACGGCATCGCCCGACGTTCGTGATCGCGCCGCCCGTCCTGTATGAGACGCTGCATACCCTGACGCGAGCGGCCGCCGGTCCTGCCGGCGACCCCTCGACGCTCGCGGAGCGTCTGATCGCGCTTACGGGCGGCAACATCCGCTACATGATCACGGGGATGGCGCCGATCAAGCGTGCCGCACTCGATTTCTTTTGGGACTGCGGGATCGAGTTGTACGAGGCATTCGGGATCACCGAGGCAGGTATGGTTGCCTGGAACAAGCCCGGACACGTGCGAGTGGGCACGGTCGGTCGACCGGCGGAGCCCGGAAGCGTGTCGTTGTCGGAAGACGGGGAAGTGATCGTTACGCGAAACGCACTGCTTTCGCTGGGCTACTTCGACGCGTCGGAAGAAGACATCCGCGCGACGTTCATCGCACCGAACGCGGTGGCGACGGGCGACATCGCCGAGTTCGACAGCGATGGCTTCCTGCGCGTTGTCGGTCGCAAGAAAGACGCAATCATCACGAGCAACGGCGAGAAGTTTCATCCCGAGCCCATCGAGGCGCTGTTGTATCGCGATCCACGTGTCGAGGTGGCGGTCGTGATGGCCGGCTCGCACGCAGGGTTGAGCGTCGTCGTCGCCACGCGCCGGCCGGACGATTCCGAAGTAACAGACGCGTTGCGCGAGCTCGTCCGGGCGATCAATGGCACGCTTCCTGCGCAGCGGCAATTGACGAAGGTCATTTTCACCGACCGCGAATTCGACGTCGAAGGCGGACTACGCACCCGTAACCTCAAGCTCAATCGCCGCGCGATCGCGGACGCGTTCCTGCGCGACGCATGAGATCACGCGCTTGCGCGAGCTTCCGCGTCTGCGCGGCGGCTCGCGCAGACCTCATCCAGGACACACCATGACGACGCATCCCAACTCGAATCCGAACGTGTTTAAGATGGATGTCGAACCGACGTCCATCATCGAGACGCTCGCGCATCACACCGAGCGGGACCCTGATCGCGTCGCGCTGACGATCTTGCGCGACGGCGAAGCGATCGAAAGCGAAAGCACTTTCGGCGATCTGTATGCAGGCATGATGCGCGTCGCGCGTGGCCTCGCGCACTTGACCGAGCCGGGGGCTCGCGTGCTGTTGCTGCTGCCGACCGGCGCCGAGTTCGTCTGCACGTTCTACGGGTGCCTTGCATCGGGCCGCGTCGCCGTACCGGCCTATCATCCGCAGCAGGTACGCAAGGTCGCGCAATGGTTGAAGCTGCAGGCAATTGCCGACAATTGCGGCGCAACGCTGATCGTCGCGCCCGCGGCATCGATCGACACGCTCGCGACCTTGCGCGAATCGCAGCAGTTGTTTTCCGGCTGCAAGCTCGTCCCGTACGAAGCGCTCGTCGATGCAGGGATGCCGGACGAGTCGGGACTGCCGCATCTGCCTGATGCGAGCGATTTGGCGTTCCTTCAGTACACGTCCGGGTCGACGGGCACGCCGAAGGGCGTGATGATCACGCACGGCAACATCATCGACAACCAACGGGCGATCGCGACGTTGATGCAGCACGACCGCGATACACGAATGTTGTCGTGGCTGCCGTTGTATCACGACATGGGACTGTCGATGCCGCTGCAGCTGGCGTCGATCGGGCTGTCGGTCGTCCTGATGTCGCCCGTTGCGTTCGTCCAGCAGCCCGGCCGATGGTTGCGTGCGATCTCCGCGCACAGGGCAACGACGTCCGGCGGGCCCAATTTCGCGTATGCGCTCGCGGCAGCCGCACTGAACGCAAGCGATGCCGGAGATACGCTCGATCTGTCGAGCTGGCGCGTTGCGTTCTGCGGCGCCGAGCCGATTCATCGCCAGACGGTAACCGACTTTATCGACGCTGCATGCCCGCACGGTTTCGCGCCCGGGTCGTTTTACCCGTGCTACGGGATGGCCGAAGCGACCCTGATCGTATCGGGCGTCCGGTGCGGTGAAGGCGCCTACTATCTGGACGTCGACAACGTGAAGCTTGCCGCGGGTGTCGTCGAGCCTGTCCAGCCCGACCACGCGAATGTAAAGAGTCTCGTTTCGTGCGGCGCCACGGCGCCCGGCACCGAGATCCGGATCGCGGACGCCGACGGTCGCCCGGTTGCCGATCCGAACGGTGTCGGAGAGATCTGGGTCCGCGGCGGTGCGATCGGCGTCGGTTACTACGGCAATCCGGACGCCACGCAGTCGACGTTCGGTGCACATTTCGAGGCCGATCCGGACGCGCGTCCGTTCATGCGTACCGGCGATCTGGGCGCAATCGTCGATGGCCGCCTGTACGTGACCGGCCGCGTGAAGGACATGCTGATCGTCCGCGGGCGCAATCTGTATCCGCAGGATATCGAGGCGTGCGTGCAGGATGCGGTGCCGGCGTTGCGCCGCGGCTGCGGCGCCGCCGTGTCGGTGCACGTGGATGGAGAAGAGAAGCTCGTGATCATCCAGGAGGTCGGCCGCACCGCGCGCCGCACGATGGACCTGGACGCAACCCTGCGGGCGATGGTGGTGGCGGTCGGCGAGGACTTCGGCGTCACGCCGCACGCAATCGTGCTGGTCGAGCCGGCGACCATCGAAAAGACGTCGAGCGGCAAGATCGCGCGCGCGCTTTGTCGTCGTGCGTATCTTCAAGGGGAACTGCGCGCCGTCGCCAACTGGACCGATGGAGCTTATGCGAGCGGCGCCGGCGCGTCACCGGACTTTGCGGTCGCGCCGGTAGCCCCGCCGGCGCCCCCGGTCGTCGATTCGGGCGCAACGCTGATCGAGCGGGAGATCGCCGCCCGAATCGTACGGGTCGTCGCCGAACGACTGAAGATATCCGAAGCGCAGGTTTCCCGCACGGCCGCGTGGGTCGAGATGGGTTTCGATTCCATGAGCGCGCTGCAATTCTCGTTGAAGGTACAACACGCGATCGGGCTGACGTTTGACGCAGCCGTGCTGTGGGATTGCTCGAATGTCGAGCAACTCGCCGCGCATCTGGCCCGGATGCAGGGTGCCGAAGACGCGCTACGACCGAGCGATGCGTTCGCACCGGCTCCGGCGCGTGCTTCGGGCGATGAAGACGCGGAGGTCGCACGCACCCCCGAGCAGCTCGCGGCGCTCTCCGACGCGGACGCCGAAGCGCTGCTGCTGAAAGAGCTGCAGCGCTGAACCGTACGCCGGCAGTGCCGTCCCGCGAACGTCTGGAATCCTACACATGAATGAGTCTAATCAGGCGCCCTCGGCGTCCCTCACGCCCGTGAAGCAAGCGTTGCTGAAGATCGACGCGTTGCGACGCGAGCTGGCCGACGTGCGTGAAGCGATGAACGAGCCGATAGCGATCGTCGGCATGGGCTGCCGTCTTCCCGGCGGCGCGGATTCCGCCGACGCGCTCTGGTCGATGCTCGCGGAAGGCACCGACGCCGTCGGCCCCGTGCCGGCCGATCGCTGGACGGATGCCGTCTACGACCCTCGACCGGGCCGCCGCGACACGAGCTACAGCCGGCACGGCGGTTTCATCGACGACGTCGATCGTTTCGACGCGGCGTTCTTCGGCGTGTCGGACCGCGAAGCGTCGCACATCGATCCGCAGCAGCGTCTGCTGCTCGAATGCACGTGGCGAGCGCTCGAGGACGCCGGCTTTTCACGAGAGACGATCGCGCCGTACCGCACCGGTGTGTTTGTTGGCTCGTCGGTCGACGACTATGCACGGGTAAGCGAAGGCGTGCCCGACGACGCGCTCAGCTACGCGCAAACGTCGCTGGGCACCGCACGCCCCTTCGCGGCCGGCCGCATTTCCTACCTGTTCGGCTTTCACGGCCCGGCGTTGCATCTCGACACCGCCTGTTCGTCGTCGCTCGTCGCCGTACATCTGGCCTGCCACAGCCTGCGCACCCGCGAGTCCGACGTCGCATTCGCCGGCGGCGTGAACCTGATGCTGTCGCCGGAGATGACGATCGCGCTGAGCGAGCTTCAGGCACTGTCGCCAAGCGGGCGCTGCCGGACGTTCGACGCGGCCGCCGACGGCTACGTGCGCGGCGAGGGCTGCGGAGTCGTCGCGCTGATGCGCCTGTCCGACGCCCGCGAGCAGGGCAGATCGATCCGTGCGGTGATCCGCGGCTCCGCGGTCAATCACGACGGTCGCAGCAACGGGATGACCGCGCCGAACGGCCGAGCGCAACGGGACGTGATCCGCGAGGCGCTCGAGCGCGCCGGCGTGTCGCCGGCTGACGTCGATTACGTCGAGGCACACGGCACGGGTACGCCGCTAGGCGATCCGATCGAGCTTCGTGCGCTCGAGGACGTGTATTGCCGCGGGTCGAGTCGCACCCAGGATTTGTACGTGGGCAGCATCAAGACGAATATCGGCCACCTCGAGTCGGCGGCTGCGGTCGCCGGTTTGATGAAGGTCATTTGCGCGCTGCAGAAAGGGGAACTGCCGCGACACCTGCATTTCGACACGCCAACCGCACACGTCGACTGGCAGACCAATGGCATTCGCGTCGCGTCCGAACATGCGGCATGGCCGTCGTCACGACCGGGTCGACGGGTCGCGGCGATCAGTTCGTTCGGCATGAGCGGCACGAACGCGCACCTGATCGTCGAAGCGTGGCAGGGCGAACACACGTCGCATTCAGACGCGAGCGCCGCTCTCCCCGGGCACGCGCGCTTCGACATCTGGCCGTTGTCGGCACACACGGCGCCGATGCTGAAGCAGGCGATTGGAGCGTGCGCGGCGCATTTGCATGCCGACGCATCGCTTGCACCGGATGCCGTCGCGAGCGCGCTGCGCATCAAGCGCGACAGCCATCGGCACCGTGTCGCGATCGTCGCGGACTCTCGCGATGCGCTGCTCGACGCACTTTCGGCAGCGGAGCGGGCAATTTCCATGCGGCACGTGCCGCCCGGGGGCGTCCGGGACCGGCTCGCGTTCCTGTTCACCGGGCAGGGCGCGCAGCGTGCGGGCATGGCGCGTCAACTGTATCGGGACTTCGGGCCGTTTCGCGACGTATTCGACGCATGCGACGTCCACGTCGAAGCGCAGGGAGAGCTGTCGCTCGTAGACGTGCTGTGGGGCGATCACCAGGACAGGATCCACGAGACGCGCCATACGCAGCCTGCGATGTTCGCGCTCGAGGTTGCCCTTGCGCGCTTGTGGATGCACTGGGGCGTCGTGCCTGACGTGGTGATGGGCCATAGCATCGGTGAGTACGCGGCTGCCTGTATCGCCGGCGTGTTTTCGATCGAGGACGGCTGTCGTCTCGTGACGGCGCGCGGTCGGTTGATGGATACGCTCACCGCGCCGGGCCGGGCCCTCGCGGTGTTCGCGAACGTGAGTCAGGTCGCCGACGCCGTGCGCGACTACCCGGGACGTGTCGCAATCGCCGCTGACAACGCGCCGGATAGCGTGCTCGTGTCCGGCGATCCGGACGCCATCGAATCGCTCGAGCGGCTGTTTGCAGCGAGCGGAATCGCGACGAAGGTGCTGGCAGCGTCGCGCGCATTCCATTCGCCGCTGATGGATTCGATGCTTGACGAATTCGGCGCAGTCGCGGCGACAGTGCAGTATCGGGCGCCTGCCATTCCGATCGTATCCAATGTAACCGGCCGTTTCGAAACCGAACGTTTGTGCGATCCGGCGTATTGGGTCGAGCACGTTCGCGCAACGGTTGCCTTCCGCGCGGGTGTCGACACGTTGCTCGATGACAAGGTGACGACGGTCGTCGAGATCGGACCAGGCAAGACGCTTTCAGGCCTCGTCGCCGCATGCGTCGGGGGGCGGGGCGGCCATGGCGATGTTGTCGCGTTGCCGTCGATCCACGGCGACGGGCGTGAGACCGAGCAGTTGTTGCGCGCATTGGCGCATGTCTATATGGGCGGCCGTCGCGTCGACTGGCACGCATACGAGCGTTCCCGAGCCGTGACGTCCCCGGCGAAACCCGATCGCCGCGGCGTGCTGCCGCCGTACCCGCTCGAAGCCCACCGTTATTGGGTTGGTTCCCGGGAGCCGGCGCAGCGGGCGAGACCGCTGGCGAGCGCGTCCGCAGCAGGCAAGCAGGCAAGTAACGGCGTGCTCGGTCGTCTCCTCCCGATACCTGCATCGGACGATCATCGTTACGAGAGCCAGGTGTCCGATCGACATCTGCCGTTCCTGAGCGGACATGTTCTGCATGGAGAACTCGTTTTTCCGGCGGCAGGATTCGTCGAGGCAATGCTCGATGCCGCATCGCGGCGGAATGCCGTCGCACCGGACTCCACGACCAATCGCTGGCAAGTCGCGAGCGCGGTGTCGTTTGACAACGCGCTCATGCTGGAACCGGGGAAAGTGGTCACGTTCGGCACGGTCGTGCACGGAACCGATGCCGCGCATACGAACGACGAAGGGGCCCGGATCGAGATTCACGCGTGTCACGACACGGTGGCTCCCGAACCTGAATGGACCTTGCAATGCGCGGGGCGGATCGGGTCGATGAGCGGCGTACCCGAGGCGCCGCCGCTTGACGACTGGCGCGCGCAATGCCGTGACGCCGTGTCCGTCGACAGGTTCTATGAGCGATTGCATGCCACCGGGCTCGAATATGGTGGTGCGTTTCGTTCGATTCGCGAGCTGTCGCGCGGCGGCGATGCCGCGCTGGCCCGAATCGAGATTGGAGCGGACTGCACCGACGATACCGAGCGCGTCGTACATCCGGCGCTGCTCGACAACGCGTTTCAGGCCGTTGCCGGCGCGCTGTGGGATGCGGAGCTGAACACCGCGTTCGTACCGATCGGCATCGAACGGATCGCTTGCATGCCAATGCGGGGCGTGCGGACCGGGTGGTGCGCCGTGCGCGCACGGGTGCAGCGTAGTCTTGCTACGGCCGATCTCTGGTTGTATGACGACGACGGTCGCTGCATCGCAATCATCTCCGAACTGCGGTTGCTTGCGGTCGACCCGCGCCGATTCCAGCGTGTCGCGGAGCCGGCTGCGGTGCACCGGCACGTATGGCGGCCGCTGGTACCCACGCACGAAGCGGCTGGCGCTCGCGCGGATTTCGTGCTGATCGGCAACGATTCGGTATCGGACGCGGTGCTTTCGCAAGCGTGCGAAGCGGCTGGAGGTGCCTGTGCAATTGTGAAAATGCAGGTCGGTGACATGTTCGACGGCGACGCTGGCGCACAGCGCATTCGTATTGCACTCGGCGACGCGCTCGCAGGCGTGGACGCACGACGAACCGTACTGCTCTACATGTGGCCGTCGTCCGATAGTGCAACCGCGGATGACGAACTGGCTCGAGTCGGCGCCGCTTATCGTCGCTTCGCCAGCATTTGGCGCGAAGTGCAGAATACCCATTGGCCGGCGGGCGCGCCCACCTTGTGCATCGTGACGCAGGCGGCACAGCGCATACCCGGTGTCGACCGCCGCGTGTCTCCTTTTCAGGCAGCCGCATGGGGCGTCGCGCGCAGCCTCATGCACGAAAGCGGTGAAATTCCGGTGTTTGCGGTCGATTTACCGGGGCCGGATTCCGCGTCTTGCGCGAGCGCGCTGGCTGCGCTGGCGGGAGCCACGGTGGCTGGCGAGACGCAGTTCGTGTCGCGGGGCGATGTCGTGTACGTCCCGCGGCTCGTCGAGCGCGATGTCGGCGCGGCGCAACCACTTGCGCGCGGCGCTTATCTGGTGACGGGCGGGCGAGGTGCGATCGGCACGCGGGTGATCGAGCGGCTGATCCGGAATGGCGTACCGAAGATCGTGTCCGCAAGCCGCCAGTTGCCTGTGGACAGCGAGCGCGCACGGCTTGCTTCCATCGCCGACTCGCACGGCTCGATCATCGAGTTTGTCGCTGCCGATGTCGCCGTGGCGGCTGACGTGGACGCACTCGTCCATGCGCTCGAAGCCGACGCCACGCATCCGCTCGTCGGTGTCCTGCATGCGGCGGGCACGCTCGACGACGGCTTGCTCGCGACCCAGCCGATGTCCGACGTGATGAGGGTACTTGCACCGAAAATCGCCGGAACGCTGAACCTGCATCGCGCGACCGCGCATCTATCGCTGCGACACTTCGTGTCGTTCTCGTCGATCGTGGCCTGTATCGGCTCGCCCGGGCAATGCGCCTACGCAGCGGCAAACGCATACGTGGACGCGCTGACGGCCTCGCGCAATGACGACGGCCTGCCCGGGCACACCATGAACTGGGGCCTGTGGGGAGGTAACGGGATGGTCGATCAGCTCGACGCGCACCAGTTGCGCCGTATCGCATCGTTCGGCCTCAACCCGATTGAGCCGGACGTCGCACTGAGCATGTTCGATGCGCTGGTCGCCGAACCGGACGGGCAGACGCAGATCTGGAGCGTGGACGTCGATACGCTGATCAAGCGCAGCCCGAGCCGGGCGATGGGGGCGTTGTTGTCGGAACTTGCGACACCGTCGAGTCCGACGAGCCGCCCGTCTCGTGCGGGCCCGCGATTGCGCGAGCGCCTGGACGGCTTGCCCGCCGACGAACGCATGCAACTGCTGCGCGAACACATGACCGACGCAGTCGCGACGACATTGCACGCGTCCAGCGTGCGGATCGCTCCCGATATCCCGTTGATCGAGCTTGGGCTCGATTCGCTGATGGCCGCGGAATTCCGCAATGCGTTGCGCACCGAACTGGGCGTCGATGTTCCGTTCGGGCGGTTGCTGGAAGGCGCGACCATCGACGACGTCGTGCGCACCATCGCGGCGATGCTCGATCGTGATGACCGGCAGGCGCCCGGTGCGACACGGCCGTCGCGCGCTGCGGACCGGATTGACGCGGTATCCCGCGAAGCGACGTTCGGCCTGGAAATGGAAGGAGGGGAGCTGTGAGCTCGATCGAATTCATCAATGAACTGGCCGAGCGGGGAATCGAGCTCTGGGCCCAGGATGGCAAGCTGCAGTACAAGGCGCCGAAGGGCGCCGTAACGCCGTCGCTCGTCGACGAGCTGAGGACCCATAAAGCGACGCTCGTCGCGCTGCTTGAACAGTTTGCCGGCACCGCAGGCACCTATCCGCTTTCATTCGCGCAAAAGTCGCTGTGGTCGCTGCATCAGCTCAATCCCGAAAGCGCGGCGTACAACGTCACGTACGCGACCCGCATCGACGACGATGTCGAGGTGGCCACACTGCGTCGCTGCGTCGACTATCTGATCGCCCGTCACCCGATCCTGCGCACCGCGTACCGTGTGGTCGATGGCGAGCCGCGACAGCAGGTCGGTTCGGACGCGCGCGCGCAGTTCACTGTCGATCGCGTATTTGCGGCGGATGAAGCCGCCATCCGTCGGTGGATCGACGACGAGTCGAACCGCCCGTTCGACCTGACGCAGTCGCCGATCCGGCTCAAGCTGCTCCTGAACGAACATGACGGTGCAAACGCGATTCGCGTCGTGCTGCTGTTGAACGTACACCATATTGCCGCCGATTTCTGGTCGCTGGAAATCCTGCTCAGCGAGCTTCGCACGCTGTACCGGCTCGCGCATGCGGGCGAGCCGCTGAAACTGCCGCGTCTATCGGTGCAGTACAAGGATTGCGTCGAGCACGAGCGCGCGCGGCTCGACGGGAGCGACGGCGAGCATCTCGCCGCGTTCTGGCGCCGGGAACTGGCGCAAGGATTTCCGGTGTTGAGCCTTGCAACCGACAGGTTGCGTCCACCGCGCAAAACGGAGCACGGTCGCGTATACGACTGGCCGCTCGGTGCGACACTGTCGCACCAGGTACGCGACACGGCCAAGCTGCTGCGCGTGACACCGTACATGTTGTTGCTCGCGGTCTACCAATTGCATCTTCACCTCCATACCGGACAGGAGCGGTTGATGATCGGCGCACCGACTTCCGGGCGCAACGTGCCGGGCAGTGAAAGCGTGGTCGGTCATTTCGTAAACACTGTCGTGCTTGCATGCGAGGTACGACCCGACGATTCGTTCGACGACCTGCTGCGACGCACGCGCGAGATGATGCTGCGTGTGCTCGATCATCAAGACTACCCGTTCCCGATGCTTGTCGATGCGCTGCGCCCGGCGCGCGATCCAAGCCGGTCGCCGATCTACCAGGTGATGTACAACTGGAACCAGGCACGCGGCGATTTCGCCGCGCAACACTCCGCCGACGTGCCGTTCTATCGTGAGCGACTTGCCGCGTCGAGCACGGGTACGCGCGGCGCGACACACGACCTGACACTCAACGTTCAGGATCTCGGCGACGAATATTCGACCGCGTGGACGTTCAATACGGATCTGTTCGACGACACGACAATCGATCGGTTCGCGAACCAGTACAAACACCTCGTCGAGCAGGTGGTGGCTGATGCGACCCGACGCCTGACCCAATACAGACTCGCGGTTGCGCCGGACGACGATGCTCAAGGCCGTATCACCGCTGCACGCGCGTTCGCGCGCCAAGTGACGTACGCCGATTTCGATACGCTGCGGGATACATCGCGCGGTGCATGGGAATTCGACGGTCGGACGATCTCCTACGATGACGTGTACCGCGCGGTACGCGCCGTGCGTGCGCAATTCGACACGCTCGCGATCGGTGTCGGCCAGTGCGTGGCACTTCGCTTGAAAAGCGTCGCCGAACATGCAGTCGTGCTGCTTGCGATCCGTGCCGTCGGCGCGCGCTACATCGTATCGGGCGACACCCCGGACGGGAATGCTGACGCGGTGTGCCGGGGTCGTGGTGACGAGTGGTCCGGCTGGAACATCGGCGCTATCGACGTGGTGCGTGTACATCACGCCAATGCGCCAGACGATCGCATGGCCGCGGACGAGGCGGCGGCGGTCGAACCGCTGCTCGATTACGTCGGCCAATTGCTGCATCTGGACGCCGACACGACTGCGCTGGTTCTGCATGGTACTCAGGACGTGCTCGCGGCGGCGGCGCTCGCTCGAGTTGTGCTTGCGGGGGGGAGGGCCCGATTGTCCGAGCGGGCGTCGATCGGTGCGCTCGCCTCCGACGACCCCGTGTACGCGAAAATCGCATGTGCCGAGCTCGACCATTTGCTCGAAGACGGTCCCGCGCTGATCGTGCCGTCTCTCCTGTTACGGCACGCCGACGCCGCTGGCGTCGTGCGGGCGCACGCGCTTGTCGCTTACGGTGAGCATCCGCATGCGTTGACGGCACTCGTTAACAGGGATCGCGCACCCGCTGCGGCATGCTTTGTGCCGCTGCGCTGCGCGGAAATCTTTCCGGCGATGTGCGCGTTCGTGGCGGGGCGAAATGGCTGGCGGCTTTTGGCGCCGTCGTATCCGGGACGCGTAGCGCTCGTGCTCGGATCGTCTCGAAGCTTCGCCGACGATCGACAAGCCGGGGAACTGCATTTCTTCGATGGCACGCCGGCCCGCACGTCAGACGAGGTGGTTCCGCTCGAGACAGCCTGCCGGGACAGGACGTTCATATCGACCGGCGTTGCAGTCGTGCGCCGTGACGGCGATGTGCTGTGTGTGGACCCTTCGTTGCGCGTCGCGCGTCACCGGCCCGTACCGATCGAGATCGGCACGGTCGAGCAGGCCATCTCGGCCGTTCCCGGCGTTGCCGCCGCGGTATGCGTGTGCGTCATCCGGGACACGCAGGAAATGCTGGTCGCCTACATCGTCGCGGACGGCAGCGACTTGGACGCGTGTGTCCTCGAGAATGCAGTTCGTTCGGCATTGAAGCAGGTTTTACCTGACTCAATGCACCCGGACGCGATGATGGTGCTCGATCGCCTGCCGCTCGACGCATGCGGCGCACTCGACGCGGACCGGCTCCCGCTGCCACGCGCAAGCGAGACGGCCGTACGTATTGCGTCGACCGACATCGAACGCAAGCTCGCCGCTATCTGGGCCGATGTTCTCGGCCAACCGTCCGTCGGCGTCGACCACGATTTTTTCGAACTCGGCGGTGATTCGATTCTCGCCGCCGTCATCGTATCCCGGGCGGCGCTCGACGGGATGTATCTGAAACCGCAGGACATCTTCCAGCATACGACCGTGGCAAGCCTGTCGACGGTGGTGCGCGAGACACCAGGCCTCGATGTCGATCAGGGGGCGGTGCACGGCGAGGCAGCACTCGGTCCCGCGGCACAGTGGTTCGTCGAGCGAGTCGAAGTCGATCGTTCGCACTTTAACCAGGCGTTGCTCGTTCCGCTCGGCGAGACGCCCGATGCAAACATCATGGCCGAGGCGATTCGTGTCGTCGCGCGCCATCACGACGTGCTCCGTTCGCGCTTCGTTGTGCGCGACGACGGAATGCATCACGTATTTGCCGGTGACAACGGGTCGGACGAGGCTGATTTCTCGGTCGTCCGATGCGTTGATCCGGACGGCCGGCATTGCGAACGCATTTGGCGCGACGCGATTGACGCAGCACAGAGCAGCCTCGACATCGAAAGCGGCCGGCTGATGGCAATCAGGTGGCTCGAGAGCACCAGCGTGTCGGGCAGCCGGCTACTGATCGTCGTCCATCACATGGCGATCGACGGCGTATCGTGGAGCATCCTGCTGCAGGATCTGGCGGATTGCTATCTGCGGTTGCGTGCCCGTACGGCGGCGGCGTTGCCACTGAAGACGAGTTCCGTGAAGGCATGGGTCGACCAGTGGATCGCGCTTGCGCAGAGCGACGCGCTTGATGGAGATCGTCACTACTGGCGGAGGGTGAACGCACAGGTGCGCGATGTGTTGAGCGGGCCGAAGCGGGTGGCGCTGATGCGCCACGGGCTTGCGACGATCGTTCAGCATGCCTATCAGGAGTCGTCGCTCAGTTGCGCGATTACGCTCGACGCCGATCTGACTCACGCGTTCCGCACCACTGCACCGCGCGCCTATGGAACCGACGCGAATGACCTGCTCATTGCAGCACTCCACGCGGGTTTTCGTGCGTGGAGCGGTTGCGATGCGTTGCTGCTGGACGTCGAGGGGCACGGTCGGGACGCGCTCGGCGATTCGATCGACCTGAGCCGCAGTGTCGGCTGGTTCACGTCGATCTACCCGGTGCTGGTCGACGCGCCGGCTACCGCGTCGGATCCGTCGGCGCTCATCAAGTCGGTCAAGGCTCGACTGCGCGAGGTACCCCGGAAGGGAGCGAGCTATGGCGTACTGCGCTATCTCGACCCGACGCCCCAGGCCGGCGACGATTCGCTCGTTTCGTTTCCGCAGGCGCCGATCCTGTTCACCTACCTCGGTCAACTGGAGCAATTGTCGGGGCCGTCGTCGCTTTATGGCGGGCCGCCCGAACCCGCGCCGGGCATTCGCAGCCCGCGCCAGCGGCGCACGCACCTGCTGGACATCGTCGCGTACGTCTCGCGCGGCAGATTGACCGTGGAGTCCAGCTTCTTCGGAGTGCCGGGCGTTGACGAAAGCATCGGCTGCCTCATGTGTCGCGTCGAAGAAGCGCTGACGATGCTCGTTCGCCATTGCAGCGCCGACGGGGTTGGCGGATTGACACCCGACGACGTTCCGCAACTCGATGTCGACCAGCACGCTCTGGACGCACTGTTGGATGAAATCGACGCACTCGAGCGCTGAACGAGGCGACGCGCCGTACGGCGCGCTCGTCGAGCATGACCGCACCAGGAATCCAGGATGACCCGAAACGTCGACACCATTTACTATCTGACGCCTCTTCAGCGAGGCATGCTCCACCATTCGCGACTCGATCCGGCATCGGGCATATACGTCGAGCAATTTTCCTGCGTGTTGCATGGTTCGCTCGACATCGAGCGGTTCCGGGGTGCCTGGGAAACAGTCGTGCACCGCCATGACACGCTCAAGACGTTGTTCATCCGCCTGCATGAGGAGAAGCCGCTGCAGGCTGTCCGGCATACGGTCGGATTGCCGTTCGAGGTGATCGACTGGCGCGGCCATGCGGCTGATGAACAAGCGCGTCGTTTCGATCTTCTGCTGGCAGGCGATCGCACGCGCGGCTTCGACTTTGGCGTGGCGCCGCTGATGCGCGTCACGCTGATGATGCTCGGCAACGAGCGATATCGATTCCTCTGGACCTATCATCACGCGATCCTCGACGGTTGGTCGATGCCATTGCTTCTCGGCGAGGTGTTTCAGCGCTATGCGCGTCCGGACGTACCGCTGCCTCCGGTTACAAAGGATTTTCGCGACTATGTCGCATGGTTGCGTACGCACGGCGGCGCTCGGTCGCTCGATTATTGGCGCGACATGCTGCGCGGCTATCGCACGCCGGCAGGATTCGCGCCGTCGGTCGTCCCTTCGGCGGCAACACGTCCCACGGTCGACATAGAGGCACGTCGCACGCTCGCGGTATCGACCGGCACGATGCCGACGGAATGGATGGAGGCAGCCGCCCGCGCGTGCCGCCGCGATCGGGTGACGCTCAATACGCTATGCCAGGGTGCGTGGGCGGCGCTCCTCGCGCGCTATGCCGGCTGCAACGACGTCGTGAGCGGAATCGTCGTATCGGGGCGTACGGCAGATGTGGACGGCATCGAGCGGATGGCCGGCTTGTTTATCAACACGCTGCCGTGGCGTGCAAGACTCGACGGCGAGCTCGATACGGCGACATGGTTGCGAGGCTTGCAGGCGGACACGCAAACGCTGGAGCAGCATGCGCAGAGCGCCCTCGCGGATGTGCTGAATTGCAGCGAGGTGTCACGCCAGAAAGCGCTCTTCGATACGCTTTACGTGTTCGAAAACTACCCGGGAAGGGACGCGTTCGATCGGCTCGCGGCGAGTTGCGGGCTGCGGATCGACGATCCGCGTGCAGTCGAGGAAACGAGTTATGCGCTGGCGCTTATCGTATTGCCGACGGATACGCTGACGTTTCAATTGACGTATGACACTGCGCGATTCGACGCCGCGTTCATCGAACGCGTCGCCGGGCAATACCGTCGGCTGCTCCAGGTCCTGATCGACGCTACACCTCGTAAAGTTCGCGATCTCGTACTCGACGTGCCGTCGTCGATTATTGCAGGGCCAACCCGGGAGAAGCCCGCGCAATCGGCGATCAGCGACGCGACGTTGTACGCACATATCGCCCGACACGCAGCTCGAATGCCAAATCGAATCGCGTTCTCGTGGCTGGATGACCGTCAGTCGCCGGGCGATGCGCGCGGTGTCACGTACGGCGTGCTCGCAGATCGCGTGCAACGCGCTGCGTATCAATGGCGGAATTTCGGCTATCGGCCGGGTGAACGCGTACTGGTCGCGTGTGACGATCCTGTCTCCGGGCTCGTGCTGCTGCTGTCAGGACTGATGTACGGCGTTGATTGCGTGATCGCCGACCCTGATCTGCCATCGTCCGCGTTTGATGCCGTTGCCGATCTCAGCTGGTGTCCGGAGCCGCTGCGAAGCTGCGTGACCACCGGCCAGCATACGCCGTTGACGGGTGTCGTCTGCTACGTGTTCGACGAGCGGGACCCGATGTATGGTCAGATCGACGGCACGATGGAAGACCATGCAGATCCAGCGCAGGGGGCCTGTTCGTTGCTGCGGCGCGACGCCGCCGGTGACTGGCGGGTCCTGCGTTACACGCATGCTCAACTCGTCGAGGCGGCGCGCGTGTTCTCGGCGACGTTTCCCGCGGGTGCGTCGCAGGATGTCGCCTTTGGCGAAGGGCCGTTGTCGCACACGGCGTTGTGGACGGTACTAGGGGCACTGAGTGCAGGGTTGTCGCTACGCCAGATTGCGAGCGCCGGTGATCCGGCGTTTCTGCAGCGGGCCGCTTGCGCGGATACGCACTGGCACAGCGTCGTCTTGAGTCCGGCGGCGACGCGCCACATCGCGATCGCATCCACCGACCTGCCGGGAGACGGGATCCGTGCAGACTGGGTGATAGCCGATGCACGCTCGTTAACGCGACAGGGTGCGGCCAGGCTCGCCGATCTCGCGCCGCGCGCGCAGCGCATCCGGCGTCTGTGCTGGCCGGCGTGGTCGATTCCGCATGCTGTCTTGTCGGCCGATGTGTCCGACGGATTCGAAACGGGTGCGGTATCGGCCGGCAGCACGGTATTCGTGGCGGACACGCATCTGAACCCGGCGGGCGTGGACGCACTCGGCAAGCTTGTCGTAACAGGGCATTCCGTGCCGGACCTGATGCTGCGCAACGGCAAGGCGGACAGGGACAACCTGGTCGTCACGCGAAACGGTGCGTGTCTGCATACAACGCTGGACGCGTGGCACACGGTACGTGGCTGCCATATGCAACTGCCCGACACAGGCGTTTTCGCGGAACTGATGACGGTAGGCTGGCTCGATCTGGAAGTCGACATTGCTCGCATCGCGGGCATCGACGAGGTCGCGCTCGTGGAGCGGATCTCCGATGGCGGCGACTGGGAGCATGTACTTTTCCACTGCAGCGCTGCTGTCGGCGGCGCGGATATCGCGCGCCGACTGGCCGGCCGGCGCGGCGTGCCGGCACTGTCCCCCGGCGCGATCCTCTCCCTTGCGGTTTTGCCGCTCTCCCCGAACGGCACCATCGACCGCGTCAGGCTACTTGCCGGTGACGTCGAGATCCGCAGGGACGACTGTCATGTGGCGCCTCGGGACGTGGTCGAAACCGCGATTCACGAGATCTGGCGCATCTTGCTGAAGCAGCAGCGGATCGGCGTTCACGACAATTACTTCGATCTCGGCGGGGACTCGCTTCAGGCAACCGTGATGCTGTATCAGATCAACGAGCGGCTGCAGCACCAGATCGATATGGACACGCTGCTCGCCGCGCCGACCATTGCCGGCTTGGCCGCCAGCATCGCGAATGGCAGTCTGCATCGCGATAGGCCGCCCGTCGATTTGCGTGAGGAAGCGCGGCTTGATCCGGCGATCGAGACACGGCAGCCGTATTTCCGGCGACCGTATCGCACCGTGCTGCTCACCGGTGCCACGGGATTCCTTGGCGTGCACCTGCTCCACACGCTGCTCGCGACGACCGACGCTCGCGTGATGTGCGTTGTCCGTGCCGACGACCCGGTCGCCGGCGTACGGCGCATTGAGGCCGCGATGCAGTCGCATGGCTTGTGGGAAGCGCGGCACGTGCATCGGATCGTGGCCGTGCCAGGTGATCTTGGTGAACCGAACCTGGGTTTGTCGATGGCAGCATTCGAGGCGCTCGCAACTGAAATCGATGCGATCTACCACAATGGGGCGCTGGTCAACTTCGTCTATCCCTACGCGACGCTGAAGCAGGTCAACGTGCTGGCAACTCAGGACATCATCAGACTTGCGAGCCTCCATCGGGTGACGCCGATTCACTACGTGTCGACTGTCGGTACGCTCGATCGCTATTCGGATGCATTGCCGGAAGCGCTTGCAGTGCCGTTCCACGAGCAACTGACGAGCGGCTATGAACAGAGCAAATGGGTCGCCGAGCAACTGCTCGCCCAGGCGCACGCACGCGGCATTCCCGTCACCGTGTATCGTCCGGCGCGGATCGTGGGACATTCGGAGAGCGGACGAATGAACCTGGACGATCTGTTTTGCCGGTTGATCAAGGGAATCATATTGTTCGGAAGGGCACCTCGAGACGTCGGGTTCGACAACATCCTTCCTGTCGACGTCGTCAGCCGAATCATCGTGAGCGCGTCGCTCGAGCCGACTGCTGCGGGGCAGGGGGTGCACGTGATCAATCCGCGCTGGAACTCGCTGGATGCCCTCGTCGATTTTATCGAGGACGAAGGCTTCGAGATCGAGCGGATGGGCTATGACGCGTGGCTGGCCGCACTGGCGGAGCATGTACGACACGACCCGTCACACCCACTGTCGATGTTGATTCCGGTGCTGAGGAAACTCAACCCTGCCGCGGATCCGACGGTCGGGCGCATTCTGCCGATCGACGTAACGCAACTGAGGCGGCTCGCGGGCGGCGTGCTGGCCTCGAGTTTGCGGCCGACGAACGACTGGTTGCGCACATTCTTCGACTACTTTTACGAAGCAGGCTTTCTCGAACGGGCACACGCGAAGCTGGCCTCGGCGTGAGGAATGCGGGAATGTCGGCAGCTCGCGCCGGGGGGTGTTTGCAGTCGGTTTTGACCTGCGCCGACGGCGAGCCGGGCGATCTTCGTCGCCCGGACGGCTCGTCGCCGGCAACATACCAGGATGCATCCACGGCCGCCTGGATGTCGCGTCGATCGTCCGGCTCGTCCTGGATATCCGATGAATGGAGTCGATCGATGCGCCCGAACGCATGGAACCGCCTATCGCAAAATATTGCGTTAACCTGTCGAATTGGTTTATAAACGGGAATGATTCGCATTTTCTTTCTCGTCTCCCGCCTTTAAAGCCAAAGGGGTTGTTCCATGTCCGCCGCCCAACTCGCCGTGTATCAGGATGTGCAGGCTCTTTATCGCGACCACCATGGCTGGTTGCAGGGCTGGCTGCGCAGGCGACTGGGTAACGCTTTCGATGCGGCGGACCTTGCCCAGGACGCATTTCTTCGTCTGATCCTCAAGTCGGTGCCGAAGCGCTTCGACAGTGATGCCGAGGCGCGGGCCTACCTGCGCGCGATGGCGCAGGGCATGTGTATTGACCTGTTCCGCCGCCGACAGGTCGAGCAGGCGTGGCTCGATGCGCTCGCCGCGCAGCCGGAGCCCTGCGAGCCTTCGCCCGAATCCCGTGCGATCGTCATCGAGACGCTGATGGAAATCGGCGCGCTCGTCAGCGGGCTGTCGGACAAAGCGAGGGACGCGTTCGTCATGGCGCAGATTCACGGTCTGTCCACTCGCGAGATCGCCAGCGAACTCGGCGTCTCGGATCGAATGGTGCAGAAGTATCTCGCTCAGGCGATGCTGCAGCTGACCTTGCTCGACGCCGGCATCAACCACTGACCGATGGCCGCCTCGTCGTCTTCATCCACCGTGGAGCCCGGTGCCCAGGCCGATTTCGAAAGCCTCGAGCAAGCCGCCAACTGGTTTGCGCTGCTGCATGCCGATGGCGGGAGCAGCGAGCATCGCAGCGCCTGGGCGGCGTGGCTGGCGGAGCGGCCGGAACATCGGCGAGCGTGGGCGCATGTCGAAGCGGTCAGCCGTCGATTCGAGCCGCTGAGGAGCGAGAGCCAGGGCGAGCGCGACGCTGCCGCTGCAGCCGTGCACGTTTCCGCGACACGTTCGGCGAGTCGGCGCCACGTGTTGGGCAGTCTCGCGGCGCTGGCCGGAACCGGTCTCGCCGGCTGGTTCGCATGGCGTTTCACGCCGCTGCCGGCTCGCGTCATGGCATGGCGGTCGGATTACCGCACCGGTGTCGGCGAGCGGCGGGATGTGCAGCTCGCCGACGGCACGCGAGTCTGGTTGAACACCAACAGTGCATTCGACGTTCATTACGACGATACCCGGCGAGTCCTGACGCTGACGATGGGCGAAATGCTCATCGATACGGCCAGGGACAGTCACGGGCGTCCGTTCTTCGTCGACACGCCGAATGGCCGGATGCAGGCGCTGGGCACCCGGTTCACCGTAAGGCAATCCGGAACGCACACGCTGCTGGCCGTATTCGACGGCCGTGTCGAGATTCGCAACCTGGCCGGACACGTCGAAATCGTGCCGGCCGGTCGGCAGCGGCAGTTCACGGCGGATGCGATCTACGCGCCCGAACGGGTCGATCCCGCACGCGAAACGTGGTCGCGCGGCGTGATCCTGGCCGACGACGTCACGCTCGACGCGCTGATCGCCGAACTGGACCGTTATCAGCACGGGCACATCGGCGTCGATCCGTCGGTGGCGGGCATTCGCGTCGTCGGCCGTTTCCCTGCCGACAACCCAGGCCAGATGCTCGCGATGCTCGAACGCGACCTGCCGATCCGCGTACGTCGCACGATGCCGTGGTGGGTCACGATCGAAGCCCGGTGACGGGCGCGATACCGGTCCGGGCCTGGGCTTCGGAGGTTATCCCGCCCCGCGGCAAAAAATTTCCGATTCTGGTTCGCATTTACGGGCGTCATCCGATTAACAGATGAAAGAGGACCATTCGGAGATCAATCAGTGCTCTGAATGCCGACCCGGCGCCATGAGGCGGGGCATCTGCTCCGGGCGGACGGTGCGTGCTTCCGGACGGAAACAGGCACCGTCGCGATGGCGACAGTCGTAGCCAGCATGGCACCGCCCGAACGACCGGGCGCGGCCGCTATCAAGCCAAGGTATCCGGCTCTGTTAGACGCGCGATGGACCTCCCCTTGGTCACTTCATTCTCAAGGAATGCCGTCCATGCATTGCCCGTCGTTTTCGTCGAATCCCGATTTTTCGCGGCCCATGCGCAGCCGCGCACGGATGCGCACCGCGCACCGTCCCGCTGCGCACGCCGTGCGGTGTGCCGTTCTCGGCATCGCGCTCGCCGGGAGCGGCGCGTGGCAAGTGGCGTCCGCCCAGTCTGCCGCCGGCGCGGCGGCGCAAGCGGCCACCCGGCATTACGACGTGCCGGCCGGCCCGCTGTCTGCGTCGCTGAACCGTCTTGCCGATCAGGCCAACGTGATGCTCGGCGTGCCCGGCGACCTGACGGCCGGGAAGACCAGCGCGGGCGTCCATGGCACGTATTCGGTACAGGGTGCATTCCAGGCATTGCTGAACGGCACGGGCCTGGAGCCGGTGCAGCAGTCCGACGGCAGCTTCTCGCTGCGTCCGGCTTCTGCCGCGGCTGCAGGTGCCGAAGCCGCCGTGCTGCCGGCCATGAAGGTCCTTGGCAAGCGGATCGATGACGCGGTTCCCGACGTTTATGCCGGTGGTCAGGTGGCACAGGGCGCGAAAGTCGGCCTTCTCGGCAATCGCGACTATATGGACACGCCGTTCAGCATCTCGAGCTATACGGAAAAGCTGATCCGCGACCAGCAGTCGACCAGCGTTGCGGATCTGCTGACCACGACGGACCCGTCGGTCCGAGCGGCGATCGACAGCACCAACCGCTACGACGCGATTACGATTCGCGGGTTGCGCGTCGAGAACGGCGAGATCGCGCTCAATGGCCTGTACGGGCTCGTGCCGGCCTACCGCGTCGGCGCGGATCCGGTCGAACGGGTCGAAATCCTCAAGGGGCCGGGTGCATTGCTGAACGGGATGATGCCGCAGGGCAGCGTCGGCGGCAGCGTGAACGTCGTGACGAAGCGTGCCGACGACACGCCGCTCAACCGCCTGACCGCCGAATACGCGTCGAGCTCGGTGTTCGGCGGCCATGCCGATATCGGCAGGCGCTTCGGCCAGAACGGCGAGTTCGGCGTACGCGTCAACGCGGCCCATCGCGAAGGCGATGCGCCGATCGACGAACAGTCGCGGCGCAACACGTCGCTGTCGGTCGGGCTGGATTACCGCGGCCGCCGCCTGCGCGTGTCCGGCGACGTGATCTACCAGGAGGACTTCATGCGGGCGCCGGTGCGCGGCTACACACCGATCGCCGGCATCGCGGTGCCGGCGGCGCCGAATTCGCGGACCAATCTCGCGCAGTCGTTTTCCTATTCGAATTCCCACAGCCTGACGGCGCTCGGGCGCGCCGAGTACGATCTGTCGTCGAACGTGACGCTGTTCGGCGCGATCGGCGTGAACCGCTTCGGCTACGACAAGCTGGAAGACCCGGGCGCGACGATCATCAATGCGCGGGGTGACGCGAGGTCAACGTCGAGATACCAGTCGGGCGCATCGCATGCACTGTCGGCCGAGGCCGGTGCGCGGACGCGTTTCAAGACGGGCCCGATCGATCACCAGCTCGTCGTGAGCGGCAACTACCTGCAGCAGACGACGTGGTTCGGTCAGACCGCCTACGGCAGCTATGCGACGAACATCTACATGCCGACCCGTATCGCCGGGCCGAGTGCGCCGGTCTCGGTGTCGCCTGAAGCGCAGGACAGCGCGCAGATCCTGCGCAGCATCGGCGTTGCCGATACGCTGTCCGCCGCTGGCGGGCTTGTGCAGCTCACGGTCGGCGTGCGTCGCCAGCAGGTGAGCAGCCGCAACTTCGACACGTCCGGTGCGGAAACGTCGCACTACGACCAGGGTGCGACGACGCCGTCCGTCGCGCTCGTCGTCCGGCCGCTCGACCAGCTGTCGTTCTATGCGAACTACATCGAGGCGTTGACGCCCGGTTCGGCACCGCCGCCCGATGCGGCGAACCCGAACCAGGTGTTCGCGCCGTTCAAGTCGAAGCAATACGAGGTCGGCACCAAGGTCGATTTCGGCAAGTTCGGCGCGACGCTCGGGCTGTTCCAGATCGACGTGCCGGGCGGGATCGTCGACCCGGTCAGCAAGCTGTACAGCCTCAACGGGTTGCAGCGCAATCGCGGTCTCGAACTGTCCGGCTTCGGCGAAGTGACGCGCGGCGTGCGTTTGCTGGGCGGCGTCACGTGGCTCGATGCGCGGCTGCGCCGCACGCAGGGGGGCCTGTACGACGGCAATCATGCGCTCGGCGCGCCGTCGCTGCAGGCCACGCTCGGCGCGGAATGGGATACGCCGTTCGTGCCGGGTGTCACGCTGACGAGCCGGATGATCCATACGGGGAAGGCGTACGTGAGCCAGGACAATACGCAGCACGTGCCGAGCTGGACGCGCTTCGATCTGGGCGGTCGCTACGCGACGAAGGTCGCCGGCCGCGACGTGACGCTGCGCGCGAACGTGACGAACCTGTTCAACCGAGACTACTGGCAGGCGAACCCGACCGGGTATCTGTTCACGGGTGCGCCGCGCACGTTCTGGCTGTCGGTGTCGACCGACCTGTGATGGGCGGCACGGCCTGCCGATGGTTTGCCATTCCGATTCTCACCGCCATTTCATGAAACTTCATGGACAGTTCCGGCTCGACGCCCGGCGCATCGGCGTGCTCGCTGTGCAGCTCATCCTCACCCAGCTCGCGCTTGCGTTGTTCAACCAGTTACGCACGATGGTGACGGGCCTCGTGACGGGCACTGGCAATCCGGTCGCATTCGCGAGCGGGCGGGGCGACGCTGCACGGATCATGCGTATCGTCCGTGCGAGCTTCGCGCTGTCGACGCTCGCCGCGCTCGCGTTCTGGCTGACCGCGACCGCGACGATGCTGCTGCGCACGTTCGAGTACCGACTGGGTGCGTCGGCGAAACAGGCCGGAGCGACACGGTCATGAACGAACGGCCTGCGGCGGCGAAGCGCGTGCGTGTTTCGCGGCTGCGATCGGCTTCCGGTGGGCACGCACGTGTCGGTGCGATCATGCTTGTGCTGATCGTCGCTCTCGCTGCGATCACGCTCGCAAGCCTGTGCGCAGGCAACCTCGTGCTCGGTCCGGTCGCTGCGCTCGATGCGCTGGCCGGCGGCGACACGCCCGCCGCGCAGATCGTTCACGCGCTGCGGCTGCCTCGCCTGATCGCGGCACTGATGGTCGGCGCGAGCCTCGCGGTGGCCGGCGCGCTGATGCAAGGCATTACGCGCAATCCACTGGCCGATCCGACGCTGACGGGTGTCGTCAGCGGTGCGGCGCTCGCGGTCGTAGCGGCGACCGTGCTGGCGCCGGCCTGGTCCACCGGTACGCTTCCGTTCGTGGCGCTGGCCGGCGGCAGCATTGCGGCAACGCTCACGTTCGGGCTGGCGTGGCGCGCACGGCTGTCGCCATTGCGTCTCTCGCTGGCCGGGACGACGATAGCTGCGCTCGGCAGTGCGGGCGTCATCTCGCTGATGATCGTGGCGGGGCCGCAGGCCGGGCCGTTGTTCTACTGGCTGGCCGGCGGCTTCGCGGGCGTCGGCTGGCAACAGGTCGCGATGGTCGCGCCCTGGGCCGTCGCGGGGCTGGTTGCCGCTCTGGCAGGTGCGCGCGTGCTCGACACGCTCGCACTCGGCGACGAAGCGGCGCAGAGCGTCGGCCTCGATCTGCTGCGTTGGCGCCTGATTCTCGGCGGCATCGCGGTCGCGCTGTCGGCGTCGGGGGTCTCGATCGCGGGGCCGGTCGGCTTCGTCGGACTGTGCGTGCCGCATCTCGTACGCGTCGCGATCGGTGGCGGCTATCGGCGAACGCTGGCCGTGACGGCACTTGGCGGTGCGTTGCTTGTGTCGGCAGCGGATCTCGTCGCCCGTACGATTGCCGCGCCGCGCGAACTGCCGGTCGGCTTCCTGACCGCGCTGGTCGCGACCCCGTTGCTGATCGCGATGATTCGTCGCGATGAAGGCGCATCGTCATGACGGGCATTCCGATCCGGTCGATCCGTACGACGCGCTCATCGGGCATCGCCCGGTGGCGGATGTTTGCGCGTGGTGCAGGGTGGGCGGCGATCCTGATGCTGACGGTCGTTCTGTCGGTGCGTTTCGGTGCGGCCGATTTTCCGTTGACGTCGGCCGTGCAGGCGCTGATCCGTCGCGACGGCGCGCGCGACGTCGCCTTCGTGATGTGGGAGTTGCGCATGCCGCGCGTGCTGCTTGCGCTGATGATCGGCGCGCAACTGGCAGCGAGCGGGCTTGTGCTGCAGGCCGCGCTGCGCAACCCGCTCGCGGAACCCGGTGTGATCGGCGTGTCGTCCGGCGCGACGCTCGGCGTGATGTTGCTGCTGCTCGTCGCGAGCTTCGCGGATTCGCTCGATGGCAGCCGGCTCGACGCGTACGACATCACGTGGATGCCGCTCGTCGCGCAGGCGGGCGGCATCGGTGCGGCGCTGGGCGTCTATGCGCTGGCGTGGCGCAACGGCACGGCACCGTTCCGGCTGATTATGACAGGCGTCGCGGTTAGCGCTGCGATGTACGCGGTTGCGATGACGATACTCGCAGGCTGGGGTTCGAGCCGTATCGAGGTGCTGCTGACGTGGCTTGCCGGCAACCTCTACGCGCGTGGCTGGCAACACGTGCTGCTGCTCGCCCCGTGGACCGTGGCGACGATTGCGTTGCTGCCGGTGGTGCTGCCGGCGGTGCAGGTGCTGTCGCTCGGCGACGACGCGGCGACGAGCGTCGGCCTGGACGTCGAGCGCTGGCGTCTCGCCGCAATCGTCTATGCAGGCTTCGCGGCCGCCGGTGCGGTGGCGATCGCCGGTCCGGTCGCATTCGTCGGCCTGATCGCGCCACATCTCGCCCGGCTCGCCGCGGGCGGTTCGCTCGCGCGACAGGCGCCGTTCGCGCTCCTTTGCGGCGCGTTGATCACGGCGCTTGCGGACCTGACCGGCCGCGTCGTCGTTGCGCCGGCCGAAATTCCCGTGGGGGCGGTCACCGCGCTGTTCGGCGCGCCGCTCTTTCTTTATCTGCTGTCCCGGTCTTCACGATGACACTCGTTGCCCGCGATCTTTCGCTCGGATATGGCCCGTGCCGCATCGTCGACAATCTGTCGCTGTCTGTCGAACCCGGCCGGATCACCGTGCTGCTCGGTCCGAACGGCTCGGGCAAGAGCACGCTGCTGCGCGCGCTGGGCGGCCTGCTCGCGCCGCGCGGCGGCGATGCGTTGCTCGACGGCGTGTCGCTTCGGCAATGGCCGCGTCGCAGGCTCGCGCGGCGCATCGCGTTCCTGGCCCAAACGCAGGACATTCCGCCCGGCTTGAAGGTACAGGAGCTGGTTCGCCACGGACGGTTCGCGCACCGGAACTGGCTGCGTGGAGAAACAGACGATGATCGCGACGCGGTCGAATGGGCGCTGGAGATGACCGGTCTGGTGCCGATGCGCGATCGCCCGCTCGTTGCGCTGTCGGGCGGCGAGCGTCAGCGTGTCTGGATTGCGATGGCGCTTGCGCAGCGCGCCGACATACTCCTGCTCGACGAACCGACGACCTATCTCGACCTCGGCCACCAATTCGACGTGATGCAGACGCTGCGGCGGCTCAACGAGGAATTCGGGCTGACGCTGGTGATGTCGCTGCACGACCTGAACCAGGCGATGCGTTTCGCGGACCGGGCGATCGTGATGCGCGACGGGCGGCTGGTTGCAGATGGCGAGCCGGTGGACGTGCTGACGCCGGCGTTCATCGCGGACGTATTCCAGGTGCGCAGCGAGCGGCTGCATGGCGCGAGCGACGGCGTGCCGGTTTGCCATCCGCTCGGTTATGCCGGACCACGCCATGAGCGGGGTGTGGTCCGGCAGGACGTCGGCACCGCCGTATCGTCGATCGAAGAGGCTGGCGATGATTGACCGCAAGCGTCGCGTGCTGTCGTTGTCGTTGCCGGCTTCGCTTGCGTCGCTGCTCGCGCGGCCCGTTCGCGCGGCGGTACGACAGACGCCGTACAGCGTCGTCGACGATCGCGGCGCGACGCAGCGCTTCGATACCGCGCCGAGCCGGCTTGCTGCGATTTCGTACTTCGGTGCCGATACCGCGCTGGCGCTCGGCGTACAGCCGATCGCGTCTACGTTTCTCGTGCGAGGCCGGCGTCCGGCCTATCTTCTGGACAGGATGAATCGCGTGATCGACCTGGGGCAGCGCGCGAGTCCGAATCTGGAATTGCTGGCGAGCGCTCACGCGGATTTGATCGTCGCGATCCGCCGCTACACCGAAGCGAATGCGGTGCGGCTTCAGCAGATCGCGCCGTACCTTGCGCTCGATCTCGAGGTTGGCGAAGACAGCGATCGCGGCATCGCGCTTGTCGGGGCAGCGCTGGGTCGTGCCGAGGCCGCGGCCGCGATTAACCGGCGTTTTGCCGATGTGCTGGCGGGATTCCGCGCGCGCGCACGATTGCGCCTCGCGCCGCGCTATCTGTTCGTCTGGGGGGCGGGCGTCGCGCCGTGGGCGTTCTACGACGAGAACATGACCTGCTCGTTGCTGAATGCGCTGGGCGGCGTCAACATCGCGGGGCGCAATCCGCTGCCGTCGCATCGCGACAATACGGCGTTCCAGATGAGCCTCGAGACGTTGTTGCTCGCGAAGCCCGACACGATCTTCGTCTACGACGACAGCGGGCGACGCAGCTTCGAGACGAATTCCGTGTGGCGGCACCTGGCGTCGACGCGCCGGGTGAGGATCGTGAGCGTGGGCGATCACTGGATCGAATCGTTCGGTCCGATTGCACGGCATGCGGTGCTGGCTGAAGCGGCCGCGTTCATGCATCCGGGCTTGTTCGCGCCCCCGGACTTGCGGGAGATCGCGTCATCATATTTGAGACGTGTGGATTGACGCGCTGTGCCGGGGCGTAACGGTCGCGACGAGATCGTGCAGGTGCGTTCGCGAGTACAGACGCAAAGAGGTTCGTCAACGACCGAAGCAATCCGGGCATGCTGTCCACGGGGAGCAGGTTCGAGCTTGCCGTGCATGTGGCAGCTGGCCGGCGCGAAGGAGGGTGGTGACGCGAGGGACGCGCCGGCGGCCAGCCTCCGGAGATCATGACCGGTGGCCACGGGCCGCAACCGGCCCGTTCGACATCGCTGCCCGGATCGTCGACAATCCGCTGCGTGCACCGCGCCCACCGGCGCAAGGCAGCCCGACAGAGAATCCTCGATGACCGGCATATCCATCAGGTCCGCCAATATCGACGATGCGCAGGCGATCGCCGATTTTCACGTCAAGGTCTGGCGGCATACCTATCGGGATCTCGCACCGGCGCAAGCGCATGCCGTCCTCGACGAGCACTACCGCGGCAGGAAATGGCAGGAGAAACTGGCGTCGAACGACGGCGATCAGTTGGTGCTCGTCGCGCCGTCGGAACCGATCTTCGACGGCCGTGGCGAGATCAAATTCCTGTATGTCGATCCCGAATTCAAGCATCGCTGCATCGGCCGCACGCTGCGTGCACAACTCGCGGCGCATTTGATGCGGTGCATCACGCGAGGCACGCTCGCAGCCACGACGTGAACGCGGTCACGAGCGGCGTGTCGGTCAGCTCGTGACGCGTGACGAGATAGTACGCATGACGTGACGGCACCGTTGCGCTGAACGGCCGCACGAGCGTGCCGTCGATCAGGTCGTCGCGCACGGACAGGCTGTCGCCGAGCGCGACGCCTTGCCCGTGCACCGCGGCTTCGACGCCGATGTGCGCGTTGCCGATTTCGAGGATGCGGATGCCCGGCAGCTTGTCGGCGTTCGCCTCCGCCAGCCAGCGCATCCACGAGCCCGCATGCTCGCAGAACAGCGTGCGTCCGGCGAGATCCTGCACCTTGCGGATCGCATCGGGCCCGTTCATCAACGCCGGGCTCACGACCGGGAACAGCGCCGGATGCGCGAGCAGCTCGACGTGCCGGTTGCGCCAGTTGCCTTCCCCGTAGCGGATGCATACGTCGACGTCCGGCGAATAGATCTCGCGTTCGTCGTTCGACGGAATCACCTTCAGGTGAATCCCCGGATAGCGTTCGAGAAAATCGCCGATGTGCCGGGCGAGCCAGCGCGACGTCAGCGACAGCGGCGTCGACACGACGAGGTCGCCGACGGCGGCCGGCGAATCGAGCCTGACGGTCGCGTTCGCGATCATGTCGAACGCGGTGCCGACCGGCTCCAGCAGCGCCTCGCCTTCGGGCGTGAGCTTCACGCGGGCCTTTGATCGGACGAATAGCGCGACGCCGAGCGTGCTTTCGAGAATGCGGATCTGGTGGCTGACCGCGCTCGCGGTCACGTGCAGTTCGTCGGCGGCCGCCGACACGCTGCCGCGCCGGGCGGCGGCTTCGAACGCGCGAAGCGGGTTCAGCGGGGGCAGGCGGTTGCGCATCGGCGGGCGCGTCGGAGGCGACGGTGCTGAGAAAAATTTCATTTAAGCGGATTCAATTTCTCGCTACAACAAAAAAAATTGAATGCCTACAGTGGGGGCAATCCAACCGAGTCGAGGTCGACCGCAATGAGCCTTACCGAACCGATCGAACGCCTGTGGGGCGGCCGCTTCCAGTCGGAACCGTCCGACGCGCTGCAGAACCTGTCCCGCTCCGATCCGAGTTTCTACCGCCTCGTGCCGTACGATCTGGCGGGCTCCCGTGCGCATGCGCGCGAGTTGAACCGCGCCGGCATAGTGAACGACGACGACCTCGCGCAGTTGCTGGCCGCGATGGACGGCATCGCACGCGACTACGCGGCCGGCGCGATCGCGCCGTCGCTCGGCGACGAGGACGTGCATACCTTCCTCGAGCGCGTGCTCACGCAGCGGCTGCCGGCGCTCGGCGGCAAGCTGCGCGCCGGGCGTTCGCGCAACGACCAGGCGGCGAACGACCTGCGCCTGTACCTGCGCGACAAGGCGCGCCAGCTCGTGCGCGGCGTGCTCGAGCTGCAGCAGGCGCTGGTCGGCCAGGCGAGCCGGCACGTCGACACGGTGACCGCCGGCTTCACCCACCTGCAGCCCGCGCAGCCGATCGTGTTCGGCCATCAGTTGCTGGCGCACGCGCAGTCGCTGTATCGCGACGCCGACCGCCTGGTCGACTGGGACCGCCGCACCGCGCGCTCGCCGCTCGGCGCGGCCGCGCTGGCGGGCTCGGCGATCTGCGTGCGGCCCGAGCTGTCCGCGCAGGAGCTTGGTTACGACGCGCCGTGCGAGAACTCGATCGACGCGGTGGCTGCGCGCGATCACGTCGCCGAATTCGCGTTCGTCGCGAGCATGCTGGCCGTGAACCTGTCCCGCCTGTCGGAAGAGGTGATCCTGTGGACGTCGCGACAATTCCGCTGGGTGGAACTCGACGATGGTTATGCGACGGGCAGCTCGATCATGCCGCAGAAGAAGAACCCGGACATCGCGGAGCTCACGCGCGGCAAGGCGGGGCGCCTGATCGGCAACCTGACGGGCCTGCTCGCGACGCTGAAGTCGCTGCCGCTCGCGTACAACCGCGATCTCGCGGAAGACAAGATCGCCGCGTTCGATTCGATCGATACGCTCGAACTCGTGCTGCCGGCGATGGCGGGGATGATCCGCACGATGCGCGTGAACGTCGACGAGATGCGTCGCCAGGCGCCGCTCGGCTTCACGCTCGCGACCGAGGTCGCGGACTGGCTTGCGCTGACCGGCGTGCCGTTCAGCGAAGCGCACGAGATCACCGGCGCGCTCGTGCGCGCGTGCGAACGCGACGGCATCGAGCTCGCGGACGCCAGCGCGGAACAACTGCAGGCCGTCGACCCGCGCCTCGCGCCGGCGGTGCGCGCGCATCTGACGCTCGACGCGGCCGTCGCCGCGCGCGGCGGTGCGGGCGGCACGTCGCCCGCGCGCGTGCGCGAACAGATCGGCCGCCTGAGCGACGCGATCGAGCGCCAGGCCGCATGGGCGGCCGACTACCGGGGGCCGTCATGCTGAGCGCATCCGATTCGCGCCGTCTCGACGGCGCACCCGGGCCGGCCGGCGCCGCGGCAGACGATACCGCCGGCCTCGTGCGCGTGCGCCGGCGCTACTGGGGCCGCTATGTCGCGTCGATCGCGATCATTGCCGCGCTCGCCTACGTGGCCGCCGCGTTCGCGCGCGGACAGATCGAGTGGCGCGTCGTCGGCCAGTTCCTGACCGCACGCTCGATCCTGACGGGGCTCGGCAACACGATCGTGATGACCGTCCTCGCGATGACGCTCGGCGTCGTGCTCGGCGTCGTCACCGCGGTGATGCGGCTGTCGTCGAACCCGGTGCTCGGCGCGATCGCGCAGGGCTACATCTGGCTGTTCCGCGGCACGCCGGTGATCCTGCAACTGCTGCTGTGGTTCAACCTCGCGCTGGTGTTTCCGACGCTCGGCATCCCGGGTATCGCCGAATTCCGGACCGTCGACGTGATGACGCCGTTCCTCGCGGCGGTGCTCGGACTCGGCATCAACCAGGGCGCGTATACGTCGGAAGTCGTGCGCGCGGGGCTGCTGTCGGTCGACACCGGCCAGTACGAGGCCGCGAAATCGATCGGCATGCCGCGCCTGCAGGCGCTGCGCCGGATCATCCTGCCGCAGGCGATGCGCGTGATCGTGCCGCCGATCGGCAACGAGCTGATCGGCATGGTCAAGCTGACCTCGCTCGCGAGCGTCGTGCAGTACGCGGAGATGCTGCACAACGCGCAGAACATCTACTACGCGAACGCCCGCGTGATCGAGCTGCTGATCGTCGCGGGCATCTGGTATCTCGCGGTCGTCACCGTGCTGTCGCTCGCGCAGGCGCGCGTCGAACGGCGCTTTGCGCGCGGCGCGGGTCGCGCGGCGGGCCGCGCATGAACGACACGACCCTCAACCATCGGGAGAACGTCATGACGAACGCGGTCGTTCGCGCGGTCGACGTGTGCAAGTCGTACGGCGATTTCCAGGCGCTGCACGGCATCACGCTCGACGTCGCGCAGGGCGAAGTGCTGTGCATCATCGGGCCGTCGGGCTCGGGCAAGAGCACGTTCCTGCGCTGCATCAACCAGCTCGAGACGATCAGCGCGGGCGCGCTGTGGGTCAACGGCGAACTGGCCGGCTACCGGCGCGCGGGAGACCGGCTCCACGAACTGTCGGAGCGCCAGGTCGCGCGTCAGCGGCTGGCGACGAGCATGGTGTTCCAGCGCTTCAACCTGTTCCCGCACAAGACCGCGCTCGAGAACGTGATCGAGGGCCCCGTGCAGGTGCTCAAGCGCCGCCGCGCGCAAGCGGAGGAGGAGGCGCGCGCGCTGCTCGCGCGCGTCGGGCTCGCGCACAAATGCGACGCGTTTCCGGTCGAGCTGTCGGGCGGCCAGCAGCAGCGCGTCGCGATCGCGCGGGCGCTCGCGATGCATCCGCAGTTGATCCTGTTCGACGAGCCGACGTCGGCGCTCGATCCCGAGCTCGTCGGCGAAGTGCTGGCCGTGATGCGCGATCTCGCGAAGAGCGGGATGACGATGATCGTCGTCACGCACGAGCTCGGTTTCGCGCGCGAGGTGGCCGATCGCGTCGTGTTCATGGACGGCGGCCGGATCGTCGAGAGCGGGCCGCCCGACCAGGTGCTGTCCGCGCCGACGCACGCGCGCACGCGCGACTTCATCTCGGCCGTGATTGCGTGAACGGGCCGGGCGCCCCGACCCGCAGCGCCCGATCGATCGAGCCGTCGACCAGACCGGCGCAGCACCCCATTACTCCACCACGACAAGGCGACACCCCCATGAAAGCATCCGTCCTGACCCGCACGCTGGCCGCCGTCGCATTCGGCGCGCTCGCGCTGCATGCCTCCTTCGCGGTCGCCCAGGCCGCGGGCGCGAAGCGCACGCTGAACGTCGCGATCGTGCCGAACTATCCGCCGTTCGAATACAAGGACCCGGCGACCGACAAGCTCGCGGGCTTCGACGTCGATCTCGGCGAGGCGCTCGCCGCGAAGATGGGCGCGAAGCTGAACTGGGTCGAGACGAGCTTCGACCAGATGATGAGTGCGGTCGCGACGCAACGCGTCGACATGATCCTGTCCGGCATGACCGACCTGCCGACGCGCCGCGATGCGGTGACGTTCGTCGACTACATCGAGACGGGCCCGCAGTTCTACACGCTGAAGACGCGCGCCGGCGAGTTCGCGCAGATGAGCGCGCTGTGCGGCAAGCGCGTCGGGTCGAGCCGACGCACGTCGTTCCCGGACAACACGACCGCGTGGAGCGCGGAGAACTGCGTGAAGGCCGGCAAGCCGGCGATCGTCGTGGTCGGCACCGACGGCTCGTCGGATGCGCGCATGCAGTTGCGCCAGAACCGCATCGACGCGGCCGTGCAGGGCGGCGAGACGCTGCCGTACCAGAACGGCCTCGAGCAGAACGCTTACGCGCCGGTCGGCAAGCCGTTCCTGTCGCAATACACGGGCATCGGCGTCGCGAAGAGCAACACCGCGCTGAGCAGCGCGCTGACGACGGCGCTCAACCAGCTGATCGCGGACGGCTCGTACCATAAGCTGCTCGCGAAATGGGGGCTGCAGGAGCACGCGGTGGCGAAGGCCATGATCAACGGCACGCACTGAGCACGCGATGACGGAGCTGGCTCCCCGCTGGCCGGACGCGACGCGCGCGTGCGTCGCGCTCGCGTTCGATCTCGACGGCCCGACCGGTGACGCGATGCTGAACGGGTCGATCTGGCGCAACCCCGCGTATTTCACGCTCGGCAGCTACGGGCCGTGGCGCGCGCTCGGCCGGTTGCTCGACCTGCTCGCGGCGTTCGACCTGCCCGCGACGTTCTTCGTGCCCGCGTGGGTCGCGCGGACGTGGCCCGCACAATGCGCGGCGATCGTCGAGCGCGGCCACGAGATCGGCTACCACGGCTACCGGCACGAAGCGTTCTGGACGCTCGAGCCCGAGCGGCAACGCGAGATCATGGCGCAGTCGGCCGAGATCCTCGCACGTACGCTCGGTGTGCGGCCGGTCGGGTTCCGCACGCCGTCCGGCGACTGGAGCGCGGCGACGGTGGCCGTGCTGCGCGAAGCCGGCGTGCGCTATTCGAGCTCGATGCGCGGCGACGACCGGCCGTACCTGCTGCACGGCGACGACGGCGAGCCGCCGCTCGTCGAGATTCCCGGCCGCTGGGAGACCGACGACTATGCGTCGCTCGCGTATCACCGCAACCCCGATTATCCGGCCGGGCTCGACCGGATCGCCGGCTACGGCGCGACGCTCGACAACTGGACGCGCGAATTCGACGGCGTGTACCGGGAAGGGCTGTGCCTGACGACGCTGCTGCATCCGAAGGTCTGCGGCAAGCCCGGCCGCATCGCATTGCTCGAGGCGTGGCTCGGGCACATGCGCGCGCAGGACGGCGTATGGTTCGCGCGCTGCCGCGAAGTGGCCGACTGGTGGCTTGCGCAGCACGCGCGAGACGCGCAACCGACGCAACCGACGCAACCGACGCAACCGACGCAACCGACGCAACCGACGCAACGGAGCGGCCTGTGACGACACTCCCTTCATGGCCGGGCGGCGCGCGATGCGCGGTCGCGATCACGGTCGACTTCAACGACATTCACGGTATCCAGACACGAGAGCCGCGCATCGTCGGCCGCGAGAAATCGCTGTCGGTCTGGCGTTACGGCGCGACGCGCGGCGTCGACCGGCTGCTCGCGGCATGCGACGAATTCAGCGTGCCGACGAGCTGGTTCGTCCCGGGCATCGTTGCCGAAACGCATGCGCAAACGGTGCGCGCGATCGCCTCGGCCGGTCACGAGCTCGGCGTGAGCGGCTATCGCTGCGAGGATTTCGACGCGCTGCCGCTCGTCGCGCAGGTCGACGCGTGCCGCGCCGGGCGGGCGGTGCTCGCCGACACGATCGGACGCGACGTGCAAGGCTTTCGCTCGTTCACCGGCAACTGGGCCGACGGTTTTGCGGATTTCCTCGTTGCGGAAGGCTTCACGTGGTCGTCGTCGTGGCGCGGCGACGATCTGCCGTACGTGCATCCGCGCGGCGACGGTGGCGCGGACGGCGCGCGGCTCGTCGAGCTGCCGCTTCACTACGAACTCGAGGACGAGCCGTATTTCGAGTTCAACCTGTCGCCGGCCGTGCCGGCGGGTCAGCCGCGCATCGCGGCGTACCGCGACGTGCTCGACAACTGGCGGCGCGACGTCGACGGGTTTCGGCGTTTCGGGCTGTGCTGCGTGATGCGGCTGCATCCCGAGATCATCGGCACGGCAGGGCGGATCGACTTGCTGCGCGCGTTGCTCGCGCATCTGCGCGACGCGGGCGACGTCTGGTTCGCGACGGGGCGTGATATCGCGCGCTGGTGGCGTGCACAGGCGCCCGTCAACGCTCCGGGACATCCGGTCGACGTGTTCGCGCACTGCGTGGCGGAGGAGTCGGCACGATGACGATGAAAATCGAAACGCGCGCCACGCGGCTCGCGGCGTTCGTCGCGCAGACGGCCGCCGATGCATTGCCCGACGACGTCGTCGCGAAGGCCAAGCGTCATGTGCTCGACACGTTCGGAGCCGCGCTGGCGGGCGCGTCGGCCGTCGAGACGCGCAGTGCCCGTGCGCTGATCGGCGCCGTCGCGCATGGCGGCGCGTCGTTATGGGGCACGCGACGGACCGCGGGTGCGCGCGACGCGGCGTTCGTCAACGGGATTGCCGCGCACGCGCTCGAGCTCGACGATTCCGGCGGCTGCGATCATTCGGGTGCAGTCGTGCTGCCGGCCGTGCTCGCCGCGCTGTCGTGCGCCGGGCGCCCGGTGACGGGCCGCGAATGCGTGGCGGCGATCGTGCTCGGCTACGACGTCGGCCGTCGCGTGCTCGAAGCGGCGGGCGGCTACGCGGTTCACAACGGCGCGGGCTGGCATTCGACGCTCAGTTGCGGCGTGTTCGGTGCGGCGGCCGCGAGCGCGCGCGTGCTCGGGCTCGACGCCGCGCGCACGCGCGACGCGCTTGGCCATGCGGCGAGCTTCGCGGGCGGCCTGTGGGGTTTCATCCACGACGGATCGCAGACGAAGCGGCTGCACGCCGGGCGTGCGGCGGAGGGCGGCGTGCTCGCGGCGCTGCTCGCGCGCGAAGGCATGAGCGGCCCCGCGCACGTGTTCGACGACGTGTGGGGCGGCTTCTTCAACACGTTCGCCGCGCAATCGCATGCGCCCGACGCATTGACCGACGGCCTCGGCGCGCACTGGAAGCTGATGCGCTGCTCGATCAAGCCGCACGCATCGTGCCGCAGCGCGCATGCGGCCGTCGACGCGGCGCTGCAGCTCGCGGCCGGCCGCACCGTCGAGGCCGGCGAGATCGAGCGGGTGGTCGTGCGCGCGAGCGCGTTCGTGGCCCGCATGTGCGGCGGTCGCGACCTGTCGACGCTGTCGTCCGCGCAGATGAGCCTGCCGTACGCGGTGGCGGCGGCGCTGGCATTCGGCGACACGGGGATCGGCGTGTATCGCGCGGGCCGGCGCACCGATCCCCGCGTGACCGCGCTGCTCGCGCGCATCGCGGTCGACGTCGATCCGGCGCTCGGCGATCTCGACGAGCCGACGGTGATCCTGCATCGCACGGACGGCGGGCGGGAATCGCGCCACGTGCCGATCGCGCTCGGCGATCCGCGCAATCCGCTGTCGGACGCGGCGCTGTTGGCGAAATATCGTGCGTTGGCGGGCATGGCGCTCGACAGTGCGCAGGTCGATGCGCTGAGCGACGTGTGCCTGTCGCTGGACCGGCAGGCGGACGCGCGCGTGATGAATGACCGGCTCGCGGGCGATGCGGACGTCGCGCAGGCGATGGTCTGAATGTCGTCGTCGTGTCGAAACGGTATGGGCTTACCCGTCCGGGAGCGGCGATGAACGCGTCGCATCCGAAGCCGTGAGCGCGGGACGGACCTTCCGCAGAGTTGGCCGCCCAGGCACGACGGTCATCGCGCCGCTGTCGGTATGAACGGCGAACGCATATAAAACGTCCGGAAGCGACGAAACAAGTGCGCTATACATCTTTCTCGCCGCATCGGCCATTTTCCGGGGAAGTCAGGAAAAACGCTCATGCTGCGTCAGGACTCGGATGTCTACTCATGTTTCTGGTCGCGGATCGCTCGAAGCACGATCTTGCTTCGAGAAATCGCTCGCCAAGATTCAGCGATTGCTCGCGAGCAAGAGCATCGTGCCACCGCCCCGCGAAAGAACCCGGGTTTTGCGAGGCGACACTGTGCCGGCGTCTAACTGGGGAACCTCATCAGGGCCGTGCGGAGTCGTTTCGTCAGCGCTGGGTCGCAAATGCATTCGACTGGTGTGAGATGGTCCAATGCCGGCACTTTCTGGTGAATCCACTCGCCGTAGCCGGCGCCGACCACTTCGTAGATCACGGTCGCCAGTTCGACATCGCCATTGAGCGATTGCGCGAGATCCTGAACAGCCTGTTTGGACTTTGATTGGCCGAACACGTCGACAAACCGATGCCAACTCGTGTCGCCGGGATAATACTGTTCAAGTTCGTGCATATCGCCATCCTGCAAACGAAATCAGAAGGTAAGCGTGTACAGGAGCGAAGGCGGTTGCGGATGCATTCGCGGCGGGTTTGCGTACGTCCCTTCCCGCATATCGGCAACGAAATCGCTCCGTGGTTGTTGCGGCCCTGACCGCTTGCTGGCCCCGCCTCGGACTCACACCGTCAGGCACGCGCCCGGACGAGAAGCGCGGCTATCGATGGTAAAGACAAAATTCCTGACGTTGCCATGCGCATGGCAGCGTTCTGCGTCTCCCGGATGCCGCTCATGTCAAACGCGCGTTACGGCGTGTCGTTACGTAACGTGCGCGAACGTTGCAGTTGCGCAAACGTTGCACAGGATTATCCCGATTTATTCATACCTTTCGATTTCCGAACATAGGTCATTGGTTTATTGGGAGTTTTCTGCGCCGCAGCAAGAGAATGCGGCTTGTTGGCATGGATCGTGCATTAAATGCCATGTGCCGAAGTAGTTAATAACCATAACGTTAGACCAATCATGAATCGTATCCACATTCCGATATCCGGACGCGACGCGGGGGCGAAGCGGTCGATTCCGGACCTTCAATCGATAAATCGCGTCCATTCGCCAATCCATTCGGGATGGCTCGGGCGCGGCATTTCCGTTGCCATGCCGAACCGTGTTGACACGTCCTTGCGGCGGCCATGCATCGGCGCGGGGGCGTGCGCCTAAGCAACCCGCAGTTCGTCCGTCGTCCGGAATCCTGGCGTGAATTGAACCGTCCGTTCGATAAAGGCGCGTTCGATTTCATATAGGAATGCGAATTTATAGATAAATTCATCGATCGGTTAATGACGTCCGGGATGAATGTTTTCGATGCATCGGGATACCGAGGGCGGAGCATGTCCGCCGTCAGTCGGGAAATGTCCGTCGGCGCGGTGATCGGCGCGAAGCACGGACGGTCGGGTGGGGCCCGGGGGTGATCGCGTGCGGGAAGATCGGATGTTGAGGAGTACATGAAATGAGCACACTCGAGTGCGTCGACAAGTTGCGCCGTGCCGGAGACGACATCGTGCGCTTCGATGATGCATACGGGCGCGTTTGACGGCAAATACGGGCGCCATCGTGCGCCGCCTGGAGAAGAATCATGTTCGGATTTCAGTCGATCATTGCGCGCCTGCTCGATGCACTCGTTGTGGTTCTGGGGGCGGCTGCCGCGTCGCATGTGCGGTTCGATGACGATTCGCTCGGCCGACCGGATGCGATGGTCGTCCCGTTTGTCGCGATGCTGACGCTCGCCGTCTTTCCGGCATTTCAGGTGTATCAGTCATGGCGCGGGCGCTCGTGGATCGCAATGATCAGCCGCATCTGTGCTGCATGGGTCGCCGTGCAGGCATGCAACCTCGTGCTGCTGTTCGCGATGCATCGCGTCGATCAGGTGTCGCGGCTGTGGTTCGTCTACTGGACGGCAATCGCGGGATGCGGATTCGTCGTCGTCCGCCTGGCTGCCTATACGATGCTCGCGCGCGTCAGGCATGCGGGCCTGAATCTCCGCAAGGTGGCGATCGTCGGACACGGCGCGCATGCCGTGCGTGTGATCGAAACGCTTGCGTTGTCCCCGGCAAGCGGGTTTCGCCCCGTCTTGTTCCACGATCCCGCGGGATCGTCCAACGGCATCATCCCGGCAATCGCGGATTTCACCAGGTTCGCCGCGGCGGTGCGTGCCGAAGCCGCGACGGAAATCTGGCTCGCGTTGCCGATCTCCGAGGAACGGACGATCCGGCGCGTGCTGAAGACGTTCGGCGACGATCTGATCAATATCCGCTTCATGCCGGACATGTGCAGCATCGCGTTGCTCGGCGGAACGATGATGGATCTCGTCGGCATGCCGGCGATCAACCTTGTTGCATCGCCGATGTCGCATCGCGCATTGATGCAGAAAGCGCTGTTCGACCGGGTATTCGCGGCAGCGGCGCTCGTCGCGTTGACGCCGCTGCTCGCCATGATCGCGCTGGCGGTCAAGCTGTCGTCCCCGGGCCCGGTGCTGTTTACGCAGTACCGGAAAGGTGCCGATGGCCGGGTGTTCAGGATCTACAAGTTCCGCACGATGCGCGTGCACGCCGAACAGGCCGGCATCGTGCGCCAGGCAACCCGCGGCGACGCGCGCATCACGCGCATCGGCGCGTTCCTGCGTCGCACCAGCCTCGACGAGTTGCCGCAGTTCTTCAACGTGCTGCGCGGCGACATGTCGGTCGTCGGGCCGCGACCGCACGCCATCGAGCACGACGATCTGTACCGGCCGCTCGTCGAGGGATACATCCATCGTTACCGGATCAAGCCGGGCATCACCGGATGGGCGCAGGTCAACGGCTATCGCGGCGAGACGGATCACCTCGACAAGATGGTCGGCCGTGTCCAGCACGATCTCTATTACCTGCGCAACTGGTCCTTCGGGCTCGACATGAAGATTGTCGCCGCCACGGTGCTGAAGGGCTTCGTCCATCCGAACGCGTACTGAGCCCGGCCATGATCGAACGCATTCTGGTCGTCTGCGACGGCAATGCATGCCGCAGCCCGATGGCGAGCGCCATGCTGGCCCGCGCGCTGCCGTCCGTGCAGGTGCGGTGCGCGGGGCTGATCGCGCTGGCCGGCCGGCCGGCCGCGCAGGCCGCGATCGACGTGATGCGCGAACGCGGCTTCGACCTCACGTCGCATATCGCGCAACCGGTGCATCTCGGCCACGTGCGCACATCGCAACTGATCCTCGCGATGACGCTCGTGCAATGTCGCGAGATCGAGCGCCGTTATCCGTTCGCGCGCGGTCGCGTCTTCCAGCTCGACCATGCCGCGAAACGCGATATCGCCGATCCGGTCGGCCAGTCGGCGGAAGTGTTCGATGCCGTGGCGCGCCACATCGAGCGCGCGGTGGCGCACTGGATCGCGCGGATTCCCGCGGCGACCGCATGGGGGCACTGCTGATGCGACACCCTATCGGTCAACTCGCGATGCTCGTCGGCCTGTCGTGTGCATCGGCCGCACACGGCAGTGCCCCGCCGGCGCGCCCTTCGACGAACGTACCGCGGTGGATCGCGGGTCTCGCGGATACCGCGTCCCAAACCTCGAATCCCTGGCGCGGATCGATCGCAAAGCCGGCGGTCGCGTCGGGCGTCGCAGCGCCGGCGGTCGACAACTATGCGCCGCTGCCGATCGAGCGGCAGATGCGAGCGTTGTCGATCGACGCGCCGGGCATGCCGACGGTGCGTCGCACGCGCGGCGCGGCACGCGTCCCGATTCGGCCACGCGGCGGGAACGACAACGCGACAGACGACTGGCCAGGCATGGAGCCGCCCTGGGTCCGTTCGTCATGGTGATCGACCGGGCGGCGCGGGATTGCGGGCGAAACAAGCCGAACCATCACGCGACGAAACGAACACAACCGTGAGCACGATGCCACGGACGAAATTGACGATAGCGCGACACACGAGGCAGCAATGGGCAAATCATTCGACGGTATATCGACAGGAAGCAGACGGGGCCGCGCGCTGGTTCCGCTCGTGCTGTCCGTGTTCCTGACGGCATGCGCCGTCGCGCCCGGCATGCGGATGACCGGCTCGCAGGAGTTGCCGGTGGCCAGTGCGCGCAACGGCGAACCGGCACAGTCGCTCGATGTGCCGATCCGGGAAATCGACGTCAACCTGCTGCAATCGATGCGCGACGATAGCGAAGCGACCGGGCACGTCGACGCGCTGTTGCGTGAGCGCGCGAAGGGCGGTTATCGGATCGGCGCCGGCGACGTGTTGCAGATCACGGTGTGGGATCACCCCGAACTGTCCGCGGCGGCGCCGACGAATCAGTCGTCGTCGGCACAACGGCAGAGCGACCCCGTCAGCGGCTTTGTCGTCGACGAAACCGGCAGCGTGCAGTTTCCTTATGTCGGCACGCTCGCGGTCTCGGGCAGGACGACAACCGAGGTTCGCGATGCGTTCCGCGTCGCGTTGACGCAAACCTTCCGCGACCCGCAGGTCACCGTGCGCGTCACGTCGTACCGCAGCCAGCAGGTCTATGTCGAAGGCGAGGTGCGCAATCCGGGCGTCCAGCCGATCAACGACGTGCCGATGACGCTGATCGAGGCGATCGATCGCGCGGGCGGGCTTCAGCCCACGGCCGATCGAAGCCGCATCGAGCTGATGCGCGGCGACGAGCATTACGTGCTGAACCTGTCTCAGCTCGTCGCACGACGTATCGACCCGGCCCGCATCCTGTTGCGCAACCGGGACGTGCTGCGGGTGCAGTCGCGCGAGGACAACGGCGCGTTCGTCATGGGCGAGGTCGCGAAGCCGACGCTCGCGCTACCGCTTCGCGACGGCTCGTTGACGCTCGGCGATGCGTTGCAGCAAGCCGGCAGCTTCAACAGCGGCACCGCCGACACGGCGCAGGTCTACGTGATTCGCGGGCGCGGCTCGAGTACCCCCGACGTGTTTCATCTCGACGCGAAGTCGCCGGTTGCGATGGTGCTCGCGAACGACTTCAGGCTGGCGCCGAAGGATGTCGTCTATGTCGACGGCAACGGCCTCGTCCGACTCAGCCGCGTGCTGTCGCTGCTGTTGCCCGCGATCAATGCCGGCATGACCGGCGCGCTGGTCGCGAAATGAACCGCCGGAATCCGATCGACACTGGATTTGCCATGACAGACCTTTCCGAAGCACGGCTGTACGACGCGGCGTTGTACGACGATGCACCCCTTTCGTCCTACGTCGACATCGTGCTGGCCCGGTGGCGCCTGGTGCTGGGCATCGCGGCCGGCGTGTTCCTGCTGGGGCTGCTGTATGTGGTATTCGCGACTCCGGTCTATCGGGTCGACGCGACGATCCAGGTCAACGAGTCGACCGCGGCAGGCAATTCGCCGTTGCACGACATCGCGGCGTTGCTCGACAACGGGAGCACGACCGCTGCCGAACTCGAACTCGTGCGCGCGCGCATGGTGATCGACTCGGTCGTCACGAAGCAGCATCTCAACATCATCGCCGAACCGCGCTATTTCCCGTTGATCGGCCGCTGGGTCGCCCGTCGCTATCGGGACGACGGCGTGGCGCAGCCGCTTTGGGGATTGTCCCGGTTTGCATGGGGCGGCGAGCGATTCGATGTCGTCGCGTTCGAGACGGCCGGCAAGAAAAGCCACGACGGCATCGACGTGCTGGACGGGCTCTGGTTCGACGTGACCGCCGAAGGCGGCGGGCGCTACGTGGTCAGGGACGAGGACGATGACGTCGTGCTGAAAGGCGAGGTCGGCGTGCCGGCGCACGGGCAGTACAAGGCGCAGCCGCTGACGCTGCTGGTCGCCGCCCTCGACGCCCGGCCGGGCACGGCGTTTCGGCTCAAGCGCATCCCGCAGCTCGAAGCGGTCTCCCAGCTTCAGGACGATCTGACCGTCGAGGAAAAGGCCAAGCAATCCGGCATCCTGACCGTCACGCTCGAGGGCGACGACCGGTCGCGCATCCGGAACATCCTGCGGGCCGTGGTCGACGGCTACGTCCAGCAAAACAAGGAGTACCGGAGCGAAGAGGCCGCCGCGACGCTGGAATCGCTGAAGAGCAGCATGCCGACGGTCATGAAGGCGCTGAAGGACGCCGAGGACCGGTACGCGGCGTTTCGCGCGCGCACGGGAACGGTCGATCTCGACGAACAGGGCAAGCTGCTGCTCGGTCAGGAAGTGGACATCGAGACGCGCACGCTCGAACTCAAGCAAAAGCGCGTCGACCTGATCGCGCGGTTCGCCGACGGCCATCCGGCCGTACAGGCGCTCGACGCCAACCTGGCGGAGCTGGCGGGCAAGGCGAAGGAACTGAAGGCGCTCGAAGCAAGGTTGCCCGATACGGAGCGGGAGGGTCTTGGCGTGTTGCGTGACGTGCGCGTCAACACCGAGCTGTATACGAACCTGCTGAACACCGGACAACAGCTCGAGATCGCCAGGCGAAGCGAGATCGGCAATGTCCGCGCCGTCGACTTGCCGGTCCTGCCGGTGAAACCCGTCAAGCCCAAGCGCCTGCTGCTGGTTGCGCTGTCGTTGTGTCTCGGGATTGCCCTTGGCGTCGCCGCCCCGTTCGCACAACGGGCGGTATGGGGCCGCGTCGAACATTCCGAGCACCTCGAGCAGGTGCTGGGCGTGCCGGTTTATGCGGTGGTGCCGCACAGTCGGGAGCAGCGACGTCTGGTGCGAGACCAGCAGCGTGCGGGACAGGGCGCGCATGTTCTCGCATCGGAAATTCCGGAGGATGTGACCGTCGACGCGATCCGCAGCCTGCGCACGACGCTGCAGTTCACGATGTCCGAGTCGGGGCACCGCGTGATCATGGTCACGAGCCCGCAGCCCAGTGCGGGTAAATCGTTCCTCTGCGCGAATCTGGCTTCGCTGTTCGCGTCGGGCGGCAAGCGCGTGCTGCTGATCGATGCCGATATTCGCCGCGGTCAGTCGCATCGTCACTTCGGGCTGCCGGCGGCGCCCGGCCTGCCCGACGCGATCGCGAGCGGCGCGCTCGAGCGCGGCGTCCAGAAATCGGCGATCGCCGGCGTCGACGTGCTGGCGCGCGGTGCCGTCGCCCGCACGTCGGAGCTGTTCAACGACGGCCGCTTCAAGTCGCTGCTCGACACGGCATCGCGTCTCTACGACATCGTCATCGTCGATACGGCGCCGATTCTCGCGCTGCACGATGCGGCGACCATCGGCCGCCACGGCGCGACGACGCTGCTGTGCGTCCGGCATGGCCGCAGTTCGATGCCGGAGATCCGCGAGGCAGAGCGTCGCCTGCGCAATGCCGGCATCGCGATCAGCGGCGTCGTGCTGAACGACGTGCCGCGGCGTCAGGCCGTCTACGGCGCGTATGGCGAAGGGAAATACGCGTATGAAACCGAGCACTGAGCCCGCGATTCGCGACATCGCGCCGCTTGCCGCGAGCGACCGTGCGTCGCCCGGCGGCGAGCGGCTCGGTGCGCGCACGGTGCGAAGCCTCGCGTGGGCCCTGGTGCAGGCATGGGGCGGCAAGCTCGTCACGCTCGTCACGTATCTGCTGGTCGCGCGGTGGCTCGGCCCGGCGGACGTCGGGCTTGCGGCCGCGGTCACGCTGTCGCTGTCGCTGGTCCTGATGATCGCCGAGGGTGGCCTGGGCGACGCGCTGGTGCAGCGCGCGTCGCTCGACGACGACGATCTCGAATGGCCGTTCGCGTGCTCGATCGGCATGGCGGTCGTGCTCGCGGCCGCGCTGTTCGTCCTCGCCGGGCGCGTCGAAACGTGGCTGGGCGTACCTGGCCTGGCGCCGTATCTGCGGGTGGCGTGCGCGTTCGTGCCGATCGGCTCGGCGAGCGCGTTCCAGGAGGGGCTGTACAAGCGGCGGCTGGATTTCCGTACGCTGGCGATGCGTCAACTCGTCTCGGTGAGCGTCGCGGGCGCCGTTGCGGTCGCGCTGGCGATTGCGGGCGCCGGTGCGTGGAGCCTGATTGCGCAGGCGGCGACCTTCATGACGATGTCCGCGCTCTGGCTCTGGCGCAGACCGGTCTGGCGTCCGCGCGGCCGCCGGAATGCGACCACGTTCTGGCCCATTGCGCGCTTCGGCGGTCACGTCGTCGCGTCGAGACTGATCGACTGGTGCGCGACGCGAGCGGTGGACCTGATCGTCGTCGCGCTGTACGGCGCGGCCGGGCTGGGCATCTACGCGATCGGCGCGAGGCTGTACCAGACGGCGCTGGAGCTGCTGTGCCGCGCCGCGACCGACGTCGCGCTCGCGGTGCTGTCGCGGGTCGCGCACGACGCCGGGAAAATGGCGGCCACCTACCTCGATGTCACGGGGCTTGCCGCCATGGCCGCGGCGCCGCTGTTCGTCCTGATGGCCGTGTTGAGCCACGACGTCACGATCGTGCTGTTCGGCGCCCGCTGGGCGGATAGCGCCGCGATCATGACGCCGCTGATGGGGCTCGGCGCGATTCAGACGGTCCAGTTCGTCAACGGTGCATTCCTGTCGGCACGCGGCCGGCCGAACGTCACGATGTGGCTGACGGTCGTCAAGCTCGTCCTGGTGCTGGGCGCGATGGCCTGCCTGCCGTCGCACGACGTCGCCGGGCTGGCGTGGCTGTATGTCGGCGCCGTGCTGTTCATCACGCCGCTCAGCTTCGGTGCCGTCGTCGTCGAGCTGTCGGTCGATCCCGGCCGCTTGCTGGGTCGACTGGTGCCGCCGTATCTGATCGCGCTCGGCTGCGCGCTGATCGTATCGCGGCTTGGCGCGCACCTCGGCGGCGTGTCGGTCCTGGTCAGGTTGCCGCTGCTGATCGTCTGCTTCGGCGCCGCTTATGTCGGCGCAACCTGGATGTTGCGCCGTCAGGCCGCCCGGCAAACCGTGTCGATGCTGATCGCATTGCGTGATGCGAGGAAAGGGACATGAGCCGCCTCGCGCTGCAGGTGCCGCGGCCACGCGCGTCGTCGTCCGGTGCGTCGACGATCGGGCCGCAGGTGCGCTTCGACCTCGCGGACGCAGTCTTGCTCGTGCTGCTGCTGCTGAACTCGATCCAGTTCCTGAAGATCGGCGGCGCGCAACTCGGTCAGTTGTTCGCGGTGCTCGTGCTGCCGGTGCTGCTGGTGCGGCGCCGGATCCCCGTCGGCGCGTGGGAAATCTGGGCCTTTGCGTTGTTTGTCGGCGTCGCGTTGTCGACGACCTTCCTGTCCGGCTATCCGCGCTTCAAGGCGATCGAGCAGATCGTGAAATTCATGTTCGTGATGCCGGCGTTCTATTTGATCGGCCGCTATTACGGCGCGCGGGCATGCGTGCGGCCGTTGCCGTTCGGTTATGCCGCGATCGCGGGGTTCCTGGCGTTTCAGTACGCGCTGCAGTATTTCGACGTCTCGGTGCTGTACGAAAAAGTCGACTTCATGCAGAACGCGATTCACGGTTCGTTCAAGGAGCGCAACTGGTTCGCGGCGTTTTTCTTCCTGACCGCCTACGCCTGTTTCCTGCAGTCGCCGCGTCGCATTCCCGACGTCGTGAAGTTCGTTGTGCTCGCCCTCGTCGTGACGCTGCTGAGCGAATCGAAGACGGTGTTGATCGCATGCGCGATCGTGATCCTGCTGCAGGTGCGCGGCCGTTTTTTTGCGAAATTGCTGACGATGGCCGCCGGGGCGGGATTCTACCTGTACATGTTCACACGCGAACTGACCGGCGACCAGCTTCAGGTCCGGCTGCAGCAGGAGCGCGGGCTTGCGTTCACGGAATCGATCAAGCTGGTCGGCCGCGACTGGATCGGTCACGGCTTCGGCTTCGTCGAGCATTACTTCTCGCACTCGGCCGTCGCCGTCCGCGGGCTCGGCGAGGGCACGAGCGCGGTCTTTTGCGCGCCGCTGGATCTGATGCTGGTCGCCGGCCCGATCGGGCTGCTCGCGTGGGCGGTGTTCTTCGCCGGTCTCGGCCAGGGCCGGCGCGCGATGGTCTTGCTCGCGCCGCTCGCGGCATGGTCGCTGATCAACCCGATGCACCAGAGCGAAACCTCATACCTGTTCGTCGGCTATCTCGCGTCGTACGCCTTCGCTCCCCGGGCGGCACGCCGGAAAGCCCGCACTGCGCAGCCCGTCTTGCGGCCCCGATCCATTTCCTCGTCCGGACATACTCGATGAAATTCTCTCTCATCATGGCGACGCTCGGCCGCAGCGACGAGATCGAGCGCATGTTCGATTCGCTGCTGCGGCAGGCCTACGCCGACCTCGAGGTCATCGTCGTCGACCAGAACCCTGACGACCGGGTAGAGCGGATCGTCGACCGGTATCGCGACCGGCTGACGATCGTCCATCTGCGATCCGACAAGGGCAAGTCGCGGGCGACGAACGTCGGCCTGAAGGCCGTGACGGGCGACGTGGTCGGGTTCCCCGACGACGATTGCTGGTATCGGCCCGGGATGCTCCATGCAGTCGCGGCGCGGTTGTCCGCCGACCGGATGCTCGACGGCGTGACGGGCATGAGCATCGACGCCGCGGGCCGGCCGTCGCAGGGGCGGTGGGCGGCCTCGGCGCAGATCGTGAACCGCTTCAACGTGTGGGTGTGCGCGACGTCGTACACGATCTTCCTGCGCCGGTCCGCCGTGCATGCGGCGGGGCAGTTCGACGTGGACCTCGGCGTGGGCGCGACCACGCGCTGGGGAGCGGGGGAAGAAGTCGACTTTCTCGTGCGCGCGTTGCAAGCGGGGTGCCGGATCGACTACGACCCGCATCTGCGCGTCCATCATCCCGAACCGCTCGCCGTGCTCGACGAGCATGCGTATGCGCGCGGAAGGCGCTACAACCGCGGGTTCGGGCATGTGCTGCGCATCAATCGTTATCCGCTCGCCTACGTTCTTTACATGATCGCGCGGCCGGTCGCCGGCTGCCTGCTGTCATGTGTGCGCCGCAATCCCCGGCGTGCGAAGTACTACTGGATCGCCGCGTCGCATCGGCTGCTTGGCTGGATGGATTGAACGATGAGCACGATCTTCTCCGCTTCGACCGAATGCGCCGAGCGCGCCGACCGTGCCGACCGTGCCGATCGCGCGCACCTCACGGTTTATGCCGACACGCGCTGGCCGGTCGGAACCGGCATCCACAACGTGATGGTGGCCTATGCCGAGCGCGCGCCGTCGACCGTCCGCATCGCCCCGCTGCCGGTAGTCGGCGGTGTCGCGCACCCGCTGTCGCCGCTCGCGTTGAGCCGGGCGCTGAGGCGGCTGCCGGCCCGCAACGCCGTGTTCTGGAATCCCGGGTTCGTCCCGGCCGCGTTGCCCGATTTCCCGTCGGTCGTCGTGGTGCACGACCTCACCCATCGCCACTTCTACACGCGCGCGCACCGCTTCTACTACGACACGGTGCTCCGGCCGCTGTACCGGCGTTGCACCGCGATCGTCTGCGTTTCCGAGTTCACGCGCGACGAATTCCTCCGCTGGTCGGGCATGCCGCCGGAGCGCGTTCACGTGATCCACAACGGGACCGACGCTGCGTACCAGCGCAACCGCGACACGCTCGGCTATCCGTTTCCGTACGTGCTCTATCCGGGCAACCGGCGCAACTACAAGAACCTGCATCGCTTGATCGAGGCATTCGGCGCGAGCGGGCTGTTGCCGCTCGGCGTGCGTCTGATGCTGACCGGTGACCCCGACCCGTCGCTGCTTGCGCACGCCGCACTGCACCGATGCGCGGACGGCCTCGTATTCGCGGGGGTATTGCCGAACGATGCGATGCCGAAACTGTACCGGGGTGCACTGTTCGTCGCGTTCGTGTCGCAGTACGAAGGTTTTGGCCTGCCGATCCTCGAAGCGATGGCATCCGACGTACCCGTGCTGACCTCGAGGGTGTCGGCCATGCCGGAAGTGGCGGGTGCCGCCGCGATGCTCGTCGACCCGTTGTCGGTCGTCGACATCGCGGTCGCCATGCGCCGACTCGGCACGGAGGCCGTGTGGCGAGACGCGCTCGTCGCGCGAGGCCGGGAGCAGATCCGCCGGTTCGACTGGGACACATCGGCACGCAAGTTCTGGCGACTCGTCGAGCAGGTCGGCGCGTCGGCATGACGCGCACGTCAACGCACAGAGCCGGGCAAACCGGCCGACACAATCCACCACGGCGCGGGGTATCACGATGGAAACCGAAGGAAGCATCAGCGTCATCGTCGTCAATTACGGCACGCCCGACCTGACGATACGATGTGTGGCGTCATTGACGTCGTTACGCGTCGCACTCGCCGACGACATCGTCGTCGTCGAGAATGCGTCGCCGGACGATTCGTACACGCGATTGCGACACGCATTGCCGCGCGGCGTCAGGCTGCTGCGCGCCGCCTGCAATCGCGGTTTCGGCTCCGGCGTGAACTTCGGCATGGCCGCCTGTCGACGCGACTACGTGCTGGTGGTCAATCCCGATACGCATTTCAGCGAGAACGGGCTGGCGAAAGTGCTGGAGCTGTTCGAGACACGACCGGAGGCCGGGCTCGTCGGGCTCGATCTGCAGTATCCCGACGGCCGGCGCCAGTACTCGGCGCGACGGTTCTACAGCTGGCTCGACATCGTCGCGCGACGCACCGCGCTCGGCCGCTCGGGCCGCTTTCGTGCGCGGATGAACCAGCACCTGATGATCGATGCATGGTCGTGCGGCAACCCGTTCGATGCCGAATGGGTGATGGGAACGGGATTCGTGGTGCGACGCGACATGTTCGAGTCGCTCGGCGGTATGGACGAATCGTATTTCCTGTACATGGAGGATGTCGATCTGTGCGCGCGGACCTGGCTGGCCGGCTATCGGGTGCTCGGCATGCCGGGCGTCACGCTCGTGCACGATCATCAACGACAGTCGGCGGCAAGCCCCGTGTCGCGAGCGGGACGGCATCATCTGCGCAGCCTGTGGCGGTTCTACCGCAAGTTCCACGTGCCGTTGTCGTTGCCGCCCGGCGTCTCGCGGATCGCACGGCAATGAGGCCAGCGTCGCCGGTTCGTGTCGTCGTGCGTGCCGCGGCTGTCGCGTTGTGCGCGATGATCGCGCGCGGCGGCGCTTGCGCGCAGCCGGTGCGGCTGCCGCACGACGCGAAGGTCGTCGCCGGCAACCCGTCGGGGTCGGCACCGCGCGTGCTGCTCGCGCAGGATCGCGTCGCGCGCTACATCGTTCGCGCCGGTGCGACGGATGCCGTGACGCGCCATGCGGCGGACGAGATTGCCGACTACCTGTCGCGGATCAGCGGCGCGTCGTTCGCCGTGTCGGACGACGGGCAAGACCGGACGCCGGCCATTGTCGTCGGCGGCGCGCATGCGGCGGAACAATGCCGGTCGGCAAGCGCGGCGCCGCTCGGTGGCGACGGCTTCGTCATCTGCCGCAGCGGCGACGACCTCGTCGTGGCCGGCGACACCCCGCGCGGCACGCTGTTCGGCGCGTACTGGTGGCTCGACCGCAAGCTCGGCGTGAAGTGGCTCGCGCCCGATGCGACCGAGGTGCCGCAACAGGCCGAGCTGCGTGTCGACACGGCACCCGTCCGGCAGGTTCCGCGCTTCGCGTATCGGGAGGTGTTGAGCGCGGAAGGGGAGGACAAGCCGTTCCGCGCGCATAACCTGCTGAACGGCGAGTCGCACGGCACGTCGTATCGCGCTTCCCCGCCCGGTATCGACATGTGGGATCGCAGCTGGCTCGCGCGGGACGGCGATGCCGATTTCTGGACGCTCGTGCCGCACGACCGGTATGCGACCGCACATCCCGCCTGGTATGCCGGCGGGCAACTCGCGATGATGTCGGCCGACGTCCGCGCCACCATGGCGGCCGAGATCGTGAGGCGCCTGAAGCGGCAACCCGACCCGGCCCGCATCTGGTTCGGCATCCGCGACATGGACTGGGGCTGGGACCTGGACACGGCCAGCCGCGCGTTTGCCGACGCGCATGGCGGTGCGCCGTCGGCGGCTTTTCTCGATATGGTGCGGGACGTGTCGGCGCGGGTCCGGGAGGCGGTTCCCGGCGCGCGTGTCGCGATGCCGGCCTATCACTGGGGCTTCACGCCGCCGGACGGCATGCAGGTACCGGATCACGTTCGCGTGTATCCGATGACGATCCAGGTCGACTACAGCGTCGCGCTGAACGAGGACCGCAACGCGCCGCTGCGCGACGGTCTGCGCAAATGGAACGACATCGCGCGGCACGTCACCGTGTGGGATCACGTCGTGAACTTCGGCGGCTACCTCCAGCCGACGCCGAATCTCTATCCGATCGGCCGCAGCATCGCGTGGCTGGCCACGTTGCCGAACGTCGACGGCTACTTCGCGGAAGGCGACTGGCAGTCGCGCGGCGGCGAATTTGCGAGCCTGCGCGTGTGGTTGATCGCACGACTGCTCTGGACGCCGACCGCGGACCCGCGCACGCTCGTCCGCGAATATTGCGACGCCTATTACGGCGCGGCTGCGCCGGCCGTCGTGCGCTACATCGATCGCATGCATGCCGCGCTGCGCGCGAGCGGCGACGTGCTGGCCGAACAGACGCCGGTCGGCATGGCGATGTACACGTACGACTTCGTTCGCCAGTCGGAACGGGATTTCGATGCGGCCGCCCGTGCGGTCGACGGGGATACCGTGCGTAGCGCGCGTGTCCGCCAGGCACGCATGCCGCTCGATTTCGTGATCCTGGCACTGCGCGACCGCTACGCGGCGCGCGCCGCGCAGGAGGGCTGGGACCTCGATATTCGCGGGCGGCGCGCGCGCTTCGACGCGGCGATCTCGGCCGCGGGTGTTCGTCAGTACCGGCAAAGCGGCAATCTCGCGGCACTCGGCGCATTGCTCGATATCGACCGGCATCCCGTCGTTCCGCCGTCGCTCGTGGCGGGTCTTGCCGACAGCGACTGGCGCGCGATCGATGTTTCGCGCGTGAATCTCTACGACAGCGCGCGCGTGGTGGCCGACCCCGGCGCGCTGGACGGCGCCGCGATCGCGATACGCGGCGATTCGGGCGTCTGGGCAGTCCAGTTCAAGCTCGACAAGCTGCCGCGCGACGGGCGCTGGGATCTCTATGCATCGGTGCGTGTGCCGGAAGGCGGCGGTGCGGGCGCTGCGGCCGTGCGGGTGGGGGCCTACCCGCCGATGACGCTGCGCACCGACACGCCGGCGCGCACACTCGACGACGCGCGATTCGAGTGGCTGCCCGTCCCGGGCGGCCCGTTTGCGTATGACGCCGATCACGAGAAGGGCATTTATGTCCACGGAGTCGGATTCGCGCGGGGTCAGTCCGTGCGCGTCGGCCCCTTCGTCGCCATTCGTCACCGTGCGCCGGGCGGCACGCTGCCGTCGATTCCGCTCAAAGGAAACGCCTCATGAAAGTTGCCATCGTTTCGCCCATTCCGTTGTTTCCCGTCAATGCCGGCAACCGCAGTCGCGTCCTGAATCTCGCGCGGGCGGTCAAATCGCTCGGCTGCGACGTGCATTTCGTCTATCTGGAATCGCGCCAGACGGGAGGCATGGACCTTGACGCGCATCGCCGGGAGTTCGGTGCCGAGCGCGTGTCGATATTGCGCCGCGCGGGCCTGGCGCTGGCGCTGTATCGCGCCAAGCGGGTGGCCTGGCTGGTGCGTCGTCTCGCCGCGAAAGCGGCCGGCAGTCGACATGCGTACTACACGGGGCTCGACGAATTGTTCAGCGAGCGCTTTACCGCACAATTGCGCGCGCTGCAGCACTACCACGCATTCGATGCCGTGTTCGTCGAATACGTGTTCTATTCGCGCGCGCTCGATGCGTTTCCGGATACGGTCGTCAAGGTCATCGATACGCACGACATCTTTGCGGACCGACATGTTCCGTTCATCGGCCGCCCCGGTGCGAAGCGCTACATGTTTTCGATTCCGCCGCAACGGGAGTGCGACGGATTGCGCCGCGCGCATGTCGCGCTGGCCATCCAGGCCGACGAGGGCGACCTGCTGGCGGCGCGCCTCGGCAGCGGCGACGCCCCGGAGGTCGCGGTGCTGAGTCACCTGCTGGCGTTTCCGCCGCAGGTGGACTGTGCCGGGCATGCCGACGCGACCTTCCTCGGCAGCGACAACCAGCCGAATCGCGACGCCGTCAAATACTTCGTCGACGAGATCCTGCCGCGTATCGTGGCGCGGCTGCCGGCGTTTCGCGTGCATCTCGCCGGCACGATCGCGTCGGCCGTCCCTGACGGGCCGCACATCGTCAAGCACGGCCCCGTCGCCGAGCTGGGCGACGCATTCGCGATCGCACCGATCTCGATCAATCCGATGCTGCTCGGCACGGGCATCAACATCAAGCTGCTCGAAAGCATGGCGCTCGGCGTGCCGATCGTCAGCACCCGGACGGGCGCGCGCGGCCTCGGCGAGCATGACCTGCGCGGGGTGACCGTCGTGCGGGACGGCGATTCGCAGGGCTTTTCGGATGCGGTCGTCCAGCTCGCGACGGATCGCGCGCATCGTATCGCCCAGGGTGCGGCGGCGCGCGATGCCGCGCGAGCCTGGCACGAAACGCAGCTTCGCGTGCTTCGCGACACGCTCCGGCGGCGGCGGCCGGCCGCCGCACCGGCCTGACGGATGCATCCGTCGAAACCATCGAATCACCCAGGGGAATCGAACATGTCGAAACTGGCCGGTCTGAAACAACGGCTTCGCGTGTGGTTGTATGTGAAGCGATTGACCATGCAGTGGCGTCGCGAGGCTGCACGAGGCGCTGCAGACAACGACGGCGCATCCGGCGCCCATCTGCTGATCTTGCCGTGCGATCCGTGGACGCTGGTCGGCTCGAAAGGCGATGAAGCGATGCTGCGCGCGGTCGTCGAGCGGTTGCGACAGGCGAACAGCGCGTTGAAGGTGTCGGTCGTCACGGCCACGCCGGGGGCGGCAGATGCCGCGGCACAGCTTGGCTTGCGTGCGGTCGACGCGTGGAACGAGCCATGGCGCCTGATGGACACGGTCGAACGGCTTGCCGCGTTGCGACCCAGTGCGGTGGTCGTCATCGGCGCCGACGTGATGGACGGCTACTATTCGCCCATGACGTCGCTGCGGTTGCTGGCAACGGCGGATCTGCTGGTCAGGCGCGGCGTGCACGGCACGATTCTCGGCTTCAGCTTCAACCGCTTGCCGTACAGGCAGTTGAGGCATGCATTCAATCGAATCGACGCGCGGCTGCTGGTCAACGTCCGCGACGGCGTTTCGCTCGATCGATTCAGGCGATTCAGTTCGGCGAGCGCGGAGCTCGTGGCGGATTCCGCCTTCATGCTTCAGCCGGACGACTCGTCCGATTGCGTCAGGGGCACGGCGGCGTGGGTCGAATCGCGCCGCGCGGCCGGCGACATCGTGATCGCATTCAACCTTCACCCGATGCTGATCCGCCGGGCCAGCGACGACGATATCGCCGCGCTGGTCGCGTCGGCGCAGGCAGCCATTCGCGAACTCGCGGAGCATCGTCGGGTCAGCATCGTCCTGCTGTCCCACGACTATCGCGGTCGGGACGGCGACGATACCTGTCTCGAGCCGCTGCATCACGCATTGGCCGCGGCGATGGGCGAGCGGCTTTGCTACCCGCGCGCCAGGATGTCGGCGGCGGAACTGAAGGCCATTTCAGGGCAGGTGGACGGCGTGGTAACCGGGCGCATGCATCTGGCGATCGCCAGTCTTGGCATGGGTGTGCCTGTCGCGGCGCTGACCTATCAGGACAAGTTCCAGGGGCTCTTCAGTCATTTCGGGCTGTCGGACGCCTTCTTGCTGAAGCCCGAGGAAGCGATGCGCTCCGCTCATCTGGCGGCGGTACTGGACCGGTTCGTGTCGGAGCTTCCGCAACTGCGCAACCAGGTGCATGCCGCGCTGCCGCGCGTAAAGGAAGCGTCATGCAGGAACCTGCGCGGAGTGATCCATGCGATCCGGCCTTCGTGAGCGGTGTCCACGATATTTTTCCTGCATTCGCAGCTGCGCCGCATTCTTCCAGAGGCATCGTTTCACATGCGGAATCCAAACGAAGACCCGGCTGATCCCGACCGTTCGGGTCTCAAGAAAAAAGCGAATTATCGTGCGCCGGCGCTCGAGAAGGGTCTCGATATTCTCGAGTTGCTCGTCGATCGCCAGTTCGGGATGGCGCAGGCGGACATTTGTCGCGCGTTGAAGCGCAGCCGGAGCGAACTGTATCGCATGATCCAGGTGCTCGAGGATCGCGGTTACATCTACAGGGTGGATCGTTACGACCGTTACGCGCTGACCATGAAGCTTTACTTTCTCGGACAGCATCACGCGCCGACACGATCGATCGGCGCGCTTGTCACGCCGCTCCTGCAGCAGTTCGCATTGCAGACTGTCCAGTCGTGTTACCTGACGGTATTCGATGGCGACACGATGGTTGTTATCGCAACGGTTGGCGCTGAAACGGAATGGAACATCGCGGTCCGGGTCGGCACGCGCGTTCCGCTGCACGGCAGTGCCGCGGGAGAGATGTACCTGGCGTTTCAGAACGAAGACGTACGAACGCGATTGCTCCGGAACATCGGGCCCGATGTCGAGTCGTGGAACCAGCCGCGCAGCGATGAAGCATTGCTGACCCATCGGGGCGACGGCTATATCTGCCGCCCGAACGAACGCATTCCCGGCATCACGGATATCGCAACGCCGATCGTCGACAAGTCGGGCTCGGCAATCGCGATCCTCACGTGCCCATACCTGGCGCTATCGGGAGAAGCCGGGGGGATGTCGATCAAGCAGATCGGCGTCGCGCTGTGCGAAACGGCTCAACGCATCTCCGCGACGGTCGATCAGCGGTTCATGCAATCCGCCGTCGAGATGCCGTCGCGTGAGCCGGCGCGGAGTGTGCGTCGGGCGGGGTGAAGGAATCGCGGGGAGTTGTACGACATGGCACCCGTGCGTGCGATAACGCGTGACGTGGGGTGGGGCGATTCAGGTTTCCGCGCCCGGACGATGGAAATGGAATCTCAAGGGCCGGAACGAAAAGCCTCGCCGGTATTGGCTCCCGGCACCCGCACCGTCACCATCGCAGCTCCTTGCGGCATGCCGGGCAGCGGCGGTGCGCCACCGCAATGCCGATGCGCGCGCGATCGACGATGCGCCGCCCGTTCCTCCGTAGCGAAAAAACTTCGATTGCTTATGGAAATGGACAGTCGCATGTGCTATGCACGGATTCAAGAATGAAACGTGTCGAAGGATGCAAACCCGTATCGCGCAAACCGGAAAGTATTCATAGGATAGGTAAACCGCGCGCGCATGCCGCGGCGATCGACATCGATACGGGGTGTCGATGGCGCCTGGAACCTGGATGGTGACGTTTGGTGGCGGCCGCGATGCATCGAGACAGGCGCGCGGCCGATCGCGATTGCCCGATCCAGGTCGGTTTGTTTTTACGGGGGGCAGCATGGTGAACTGGATCAGCCGTTGGGCGATGCGTCACGCCCCGACGCCGGAAAAAGCCGCCGCGTCGATGCTGGTGACTGCACGCATGGAATTGTTCGCTGCCGAGCAGCGTGTCATCGATGCGAAATTGCGAGCAAGCTACTGGAGCACGCGCGTTGCGTTTCTCGAAGAAGTGCAGCAGCAGGGCATCGATCCTTGGGTACACGCGCTGCCGTCGCCACAACCTGAACCCGAGTTCACTCCGCTTGGCGCGGGCCCGCGTCTCGCCGCCGGCACCTGACGGCCATACGCTGCGTGATCGCTCGCGTTTTCTCGTAAAGTCGATCCGGTAAATCCGGATCGATCAGTCTGGACGCTGGTGGCGGACGTCGCGAAAAATGCGCCCGCCGGCTCCGAGGCCGCCAGCGTGCCGCTGGATTCGGCGATTGCCGCCAAACGCGCTTTGCGAAATACTGCAACGAACTGGCCAACAGGCGGTCCAGGTCGCCCAAAGCAACCTCGACTCGCCGCGATAGCAACCTCGACGTCCACCCGGCGCGCTGTCGAGCCGGCGGCGCAGGCCACCAAGCGGTGATGACTGACGGTCGTTGGAGAGGTGGTCAGGCGTGAACGCTCGCGGCTAGCGCAATGAGGCGCCAGGGGTGCCGGCGCCTGCAGATCGCGACGCGGTTCGATCCTCTGGTCTGTTGCCATTGTTATTGCTGGAGCGTGCCGGAATGGGAAAACACTCTGATGTTCGCTTCCGTTTTGCTTTCGTCGCCGCCGTTGGCCTGGCTGCTGCGGGCTTTGCGAATGCCGACGAAGGCGCGCCGAGCCCGTCGAGTGGGCTCGGCCCGGGGCAACGCACACTCGACGCATATGCCGTTTATGGCAATGGCCGTGCGAGCGAGGGCGGCAACATGCACTGGCGCGCTTACGAAATCGGCTTTGGCCAGGCACTGAACGATTACGCGTCGGTTTTCGTCGCCTACCTGAACGAAGGCCATCCGACGGACAACCATCGCGACGGTTTCGCGCTGCTCGGCGCGGCGCGCTTGCCGCTTGGCGGGAGAACGGCGCTCGAGTTTGCGGCGGGCCCGTATTTCAGCATGAACACGACACACGTCGGTGATGGGGCGCGCAACGAAAAGCGTCTCGGGATCCGCGCGTCGGCTGCGTTGCGTTACGAGCTCACGCCCAATGGCATCTACCTCAAGGCGCAGTACAACCGTGTTCAGATGGCGGGCGGCCACTCATCCGATGCGGTGCTGTTCGGCATCGGCTCGGGATTCGGCGGCGACCCTCATCCGTCGCTTTCCGACGGCAGGACTCAGCTGAGCGTCTGGGCCGGAACGTCGCAAACGAACCGGCCGAGGGTTCCAATCCAGAAGGGTTACCTGGTCGAGCTCAAACGGCCGATCGGCAATGCCTGGGCATATTCGGCAAGCTTCGTGTACGAGGGCGTCAACGACGTCGCTGCCAGAAGGGGCGTCGCAGCCCAATTCTGGTACGTTGCGCCGATCTTGAGCAGATGGAGTCTCAGTGCCGGAATCGGCCCCTATGTTGCATACGACAAGAGTGCGCCGTCTAACCGGATGAAGCTTGCTGCGCTTTTCAGCGCACAGGTCGGCTATGAATTTACCAAGGACTGGACTGCGAATCTTCGCTTCAACCGTGTCGCGACCGGCAACAACACGGACCAGGACATGTTCATGGTCGGATTGGCCCACAATTTCTGAGGCAGGGTTGCCGTGCAGGAATCCTGATGATTCTGCTGACTTCGCGTCAGCGAGGGGCCGACCGCCGGCACCGGGCAACCGACGAGTGACCGGGCGTTCGCGAGGATCGTTGCTTCCGAAACGGACGCATCGGAGTATTTGCGGCGTTCAACGAAAGCGGTGCGAAAGTACTACAAGGGCGTCCCCGGTCTTTGCTCGAGCGGCGGGTCGTTACTATTCGCGATGCTCGTGCTCGTGCATGTGTTCGTGCTCGCGCCACGGATCACGTTCACGCGGATGACGATGCCTCCATTCGTCGTGCTCCCAGTAGCGTTGGCCGTCCCAGTAGCGGTCGCCGTGCATGCCGAGCGTGATCGACACGCCGGGCGCCGGGGCGGTAGATGGCTCTTCGTACCTCGGTTGCGGTGCAACGTAGCCTTGTGCAAAGGTCGGGCCGGCCACGAGGAGTGTGCCGCCTGCCACGAGTGTCGCCAGAATCCGGCGTATTGCAATTTCCATGGGCTTCATCGGGTTGTCCTCCGTCGAATACCGGGGAACGAGCACGGTTCGTTCCCATGGAGAGCGCACGACGAAGCCGCCGTCGCGGGCTGGACACGCGGCGCTTGCACGGCACCGCGTGACGCAGAATGGGACGAGGAGGTGGAGCATGCCGACGCGAAGCGAAAGCGCACGCGCACGCGGGCAAGGTGCACGACGCAGTGGTCATTTCCGTTCCGATCCGACAAAGCAACATTGACATCGAATGGAATCGGGATAAACGGAGAGCGGCCGATTTCACTGGCGATTGTTTTGGGGCTGACCTCCGGCCCCTGTCGTGGAGGCGTTTGCCGATCGATTGCGATGTGCTTGCGCTCGGCGCCGGAAGCCGATCTGAGCGACACGTTCGAGCGCGGCCGGGCCTTACGCTCCCATGCCGCCATCGCTCGACGCAGCAGGCCGACGTCTCCGTCCGATCTCGAATACTGCTGCCTTACCGGCCAGGAGAGGCGGTACGGCCCGCCCGCGCCGCTGGCTCGGGTTCGACATCCGCCGGCACGTGTGCCGGTGAAGCAGGCGGCGCCGCACTCATATACGCCGGTGCAGCCTTTTTCTCCTTTCGTACTCCCGGTGGCGGCGCGGTCGGGCGCTGCTCCATGTCGGTCAGCATCTGCTTGCACGGCAGCGGCTGATCGCGGCCCGGCTGGAGCAACGCGAGCAAACTCGCGAGCGGATTCAGCACGCCCAGCGCCACCGCCGCCCCGCCGCGCGCGATGAGCGCCCCCGGCTTCACGCCCACGTGAGGCTGCTTGAAGGTGCCGGTGACGTACAGCGGCGAGCGCAGCGATATCACCCGGAACCCCTTGGTATGCGGACGAATCGTCAGGTTCATGGTCTCGTCCCGCAAGTTCACGTAACCGTTCATGCCGATCACCGCATCTTCGGTGTCGAGCGCGAATACGCGCGAGTCGAGCACGCCATTGGTGGCCACGAAATCGGCCACCGCACAGTTGATCTTCACGTCGCGATCGCCGAACAGCTTCTCGTACACCACGTTCGCCACGTTCAACCCGGCCGCTTCCATCAGCACCAGGCTCACGGTGCCGTCCGTGACCAGCGTCTTCACTTCTCCGTTGGACGTTGAGGCGAGCGCCGCCGGCGAGTTGCCGATGGCCGACAATGCGGCATCGCCGTTGACTTCGCCGAGCGCCGTCTGCATGACCGTGAACGTCGGGAACAGCTGCTTCAGCTTCAGGTGCCGAGCCTGCAGCGTGAACCGCGCCTTGAGCGGCGTGCCATTGCCGTCCAGGTGGATGTTCGACGCCAGCGTGCCGCCCGCGACGCCGAAGTTCAGCGGGTTGAGCGTCAGCACGCCGTCCTGCATGACGACGTGGGTCGTCAGATCGGTGATCGGCAAGCTCGGGGACTTGATGATGCGCTGCCCGGTGAACCGGACGTCGGCGTCGATCTTCTTCCAGCGCTCCGTGCGGAACGCCTCGACCGGCAGCGCCTTGTTCGCGGGCTGCGCGACCGCCGCGCCGCGGCGTGCCTTGCTGGCATTCGTATCGGCGCCGATGATCGGCGCCAGGTCGGCGAACCGCAGCACCTTCGACACCAGCGTGCCCGACAGGAGCGGCCTCGGTTCGCGCGAAACGTACACCAGCGTGCCGGTGAGATCGCTGCCGCCGACACGCCCCGTGAAGTCCTCGTACGTGAAGACATTTCCGGACGCGCGGAATTGCCCGATCAGCCGTCCGTCGGTCGCATAGGGCGGGGTCTCGGGCAGCGTGATGCCGGTGACGTCGTACAGGTGCGCCATGCTGGTGCCCGCGAGCCACAGTCGCAGGTCGACCGCCGCCAGGTGCGCCGGATCGGTCAGCGTGCCGACGAGCGCCAGCTTCGTATCGCCGAAGCGCAAATTGGCCTGGACCGGAAACGGGCGCTGAACGCCTTGCAGCCCGAGCACGTTTCCGATCTTGCCATTGCCGGAGACGCGCCCTTTCTTGTAGGTTCCGTCGACCGTCCACCCGATCGTGTAGCTGACCGCGTTTACGGACGCCGCGGGCGCGGCGCCTGCCGACGCGCCGGACGCAGCCGAGGTCGTCGCGCCCGACGCCGCTGTCGCGGACGCGCTCGACGCAGCCGATGCCGCCGGGGCGATCGCGGTAGTGGATATCGCGGCCGACGCTTGCGACGCCGCGGCCAACGCCTGCGACGCCGCTGCCGATGCGCGGGATGCCGCTTCGATACCCGACACGGGCGCCGGGGATCGTGCCGAACCGCGGTGTACCTGTGCCGCGAGTTTCTTTTGGCCCGCCTGGCCGACGGCCTGCGCCGATTCGCTGCGCGCCAGCGCCGCTTGCTGCTTCATCGCATCGCCGAACGCAATTGGCTTGTCGAGCGTGTCGATCACACCGCTCAGGTCGAACTGCTTCTGTTGGTCGTAGTAGCGGAGCTTGCCGGTGGCGAACGCGATATCGTGCAGGTCGAGCGTCCACTTGCGCGGATGATCGGCATTCGTGAACTGGAACGTCCAGTTGACGCGCCCGTCCGCGAGGCGTTCGAGGTCGACGGACGGATTGGCGAGGTCGATGGCCGGAATCACGATGCGGCGCGCGATCAGCGGCAGCGCCTCGACTTCGAAGCTGATCGCGTCGAGCGTGGCGAAATGCTTCGTGCGCGCCCAGTCCGGGTTGGCGATCGTGACATTGCGGGCGCTGAATCGCGGCCATGGCACCCAGGCGCGCCAGCCATGCTCGCTCACGGGCCGGTGCCACCCGACACGCAGGTCGCCGTTGATGGCGAACTGCCGTCCGATCGCGTCCGATACCTTGTCATCGACCCAAGGGCGCGCGCGGTTCCAGTCGAACGTCGCGACGAAGACGAACAACGCGGCAATCGTCAGGGCAACGACAACGCCGAACCACGCGGCCACCTTGCCGACGATATGGCCGTTGCGCATCTTTCACTCCCGGGTTGGGCTTCACCGAAACGATGGCGCAATTCGTGTTCCCGAATGCGCTTCGACTGGCCAACCGATCTGTTTCAGCGTTGTAACCAGGCAGGCGAGTCGGAAAGTGGCGTGCCCAACGGGATCGGGAAGGTGAACCGTCCGTGTCGACACGAAAGGTTCAGACAAGGGGCGCGCGACGTGCGCAGGCGCTTGTGCCGTGCGAAACGTATCAGCGCTGAAACATTTTCATTCGCTCACGACGACTTTCCGTGTATTCCGGCGGTTCATATCGCCATGCGAATCGAATGCATCGCGATGGCATATCGCTTGCAACAGAGATTGCGCCCGCAGACGAGTGATCCGGGAAATGGCGTCCAGGTGCCGGTCGTCTTCATGAGGATCAAGAGGAAATCGTAATGACCATACTCGCGACTTACACGTTCGCATTGCAGCACGGCAGCCATGCAACGTTCTTTACCCCTCATAACGGCTGCCCGTCCGGCGCGGCCCAGTTTTTCCTTGCCGCGCATCTGTTCGAAGGTGCCGGATCGCTCGCCGACCGATTTCATCGGGCGAACAGGTCTGCCGAGCTGACCTGTTCGCCCGACGCGCATGGGAATGTGTCCTATTGCTACATGGTCGATCTCGACGGGCATATCCTCGCGTTTCGGCACGACTCGGAGGGGAACGAGTGGGAGCGGTTTTTCTCCGGACACTACGCAGAATTCATCAATGGGCACGCGTCGCTCAAGGTGCTCGGCGACGGCGTGCTGAAGCACGTCAAGGCGTCCTGCACCGGCGGAAATGACGAATGGATGACGCGCGGGCAGCTTGTCAGGCGTCATGCCGCAGCCGTGGAGACACTGTCGTTGCAACGCGAACGATTTCCGGAGCGGGCGGATGTCATTTCAGGCTATCAAAGCGATGTCGATGCACTGGCCGTTTCTCTCCGGCGATACAGCGAAGGTGAGGATTTTGAATGAATGCGGCAGAATGTTTATTAAAAAATATCGACCTGCATTATTTGACAGCTTCAAGAAATGACAAATTCAGGTGATTATATGTAATATATGTTGTGATTTATATACTCATACCATTTAACGCGCTTGCTTGATTTTGATCAATGATAACGTTTCCGAATCAGGGCATCCACCTACGAGGTGGCGGACCGGAAATGGATGCAGGCGCGTTAGAATGTGCCCACTAAATCGCGCATTGAATCGTCGCAGGAAATGGTGGGGTCGTTACAAACTCTCGCGCACCTTGTTACGTTGAAAGCGGGAGGCATGCGTTCGCGCATGTATACACAATCCAATTGTCCGATACGAATATTCCATGCAGACCATGCTAAGTCCGCACGAAATTACTACTTTAATGATCGTTTGGGATGCTCCAGATCAGATCGAACCGGATCGCGACGAACTCGTCACGCTCATCGAGCATCGTCTGATCGCCGTTGATCAGCCGGCATCGGGTTGTCGGCGTGTCCAGGTTACCGCAGAGGGCCGCGCCGTCCTGAAAGCGGTTTCACGAATTCGTTGAGTGATCCGGAGTTGGCCGAAAATGACGGAGGCTGCGATGAGCGGAGCATGGGTCGGGTTCGTGGTCGGCGCGTTCGTGCTGGCGTTTGCGGCAATTGCCGCAATGAACCGCTATCGCCGCGAGCATCGTCGCGCGGAACTGCTTAGAAATCTGGACCACCATGAATGGTGGCACTGGACTCATACCTCCACTGCGGGTTCGCGAACCGCGAAAAGATGAACCAGGCATCCGGCAGCAGGTCGCGCGCGACACGTTGAAATAACGCGTCGCGCGTGGCCGTCTCTACCGGCTTGACGAGGTGATCGTCGAATCCGGCGCGCGGCGTGCGCAGGCGGTCGGACGGCGAATCGGCCGACATTCAGCAAGGCCGCCAGTCCGTCGGGGCGGTCTATTCCAACAATTCGTGAGAGGTTGGTTTGAGCGGGCCTCGAACAGCCTGTTTGCTTCCGTGGCGTTACATGGCCTTATCAACGCGAACCACACGCGCTTGCGTCGCCGTTGCCATAAAGTGCGTCTGTCCACTTGACGCCATCGCAGGCGCCGACGAGGTCATCGAGAGTCGGCAACGGGCTTCCCGAGATTCCATTCCGAAAGCGACGTTCCACCAGACGGTCGACCTCTTCGCGGCCGCAACGTCAGGGCATGCGAGCCCACCGTGTTCCATATTTTCCCGAGCGTTCCGATCTCGTCGTACGAAGCGGCATGGAAGTGCGTTTCGTTGGCATGGAGGTGGGCGGCAGGAGTCTGGATTGACCGGCGCTCTAGAATTGATTCCTGTGCCGACTAGCCTTTTCCCGGACAACTGTTCGATGTTCATGTCGACGCTGGCCAGCCGGAAAGTAGACCTCCTCAACGGATTCCAACATGCGTATCCCACCACTCAAGGCAATCATCGCGTTCGAAAGCGTGGCCCGGACCAAGAGCGTGAATCGCGCAGCGGACGAGCTCGGCCTGACCGCGTCCGCCGTGAGCCACCAGCTCAGCAACCTCGAATCGCTGATCGGTCAGCCGTTGTTCCAGCGATCGGGGCGCGGACTCGTCCTCACACCGACCGGCGAGCGCTACCTGGCGGACGTCACCGGCTCGCTGGCCGACCTGAGCCGCGCAACCGAGCGCGCGTCGAGCCGCACCGAAGTCGATATCCTGCGCGTGCATTCGAGCCCGAGCTTCGGGTTGATGTGGCTGCTGCCGCGGCTGTCGTCGTTTCAGGAGGCGAACGGCGATATCCAGCTGAACCTGGCGTGCTCTTACGAAAACGTGTCGTTCTCGAACGGCTTCTACGATATCGATGTCCGGCACGGCTACGGCAACTGGGACAACCTCGAGGTCAGGACGGTGCGCGGCGAGTTCATTGCGCCGCTCGCTTCGCCGCAATATCTCGAACGGCATCCGGTGAAGGCGCCGGAAGAACTGCTCGCGCATCGGCTGATCTATTCCGAAACGCCGTTGGTCCAGTGGAAGCAGTGGTTCGGTCGGGCCGGCGTATCGCTCGCGGCCCGGAAGACCTTCGATTTTTCATTCGACCGGTCATACATGTCGCTCGAAACCGCTGCGCTGGGCCTTGGCATCGCGCTCGAAAGCCTGATGCTTGCGTCGGTGAAGATCCGCGAAGGGCTGCTGGTTCCGGTGTTCGACGAGACTCATGCGGTCGAAGTCGGCGCGCATCACCTCGTTTACCCGCGGCAGAACGCGGAGCTGCCTCGCGTGAAGCGCTTTCTTGCGTGGATCGAGCGGGAGGTCGCGGCTTTCGGGCGGCCGGGCTGAGCGCCACGTCCTCCGGCCTGCACGCGATATTGCGCTGCAGCACCCGCGGCGCGCCGTGCGGTGTCATCTGAAATTTTCTCAACTATGGCTGAGCGTTTCCGCATTGATGCGGGTGTCCGGTGAGCCGACACTCTGGACACACATCAACGACAGGAGACGACCGATGTTGCTCGACAACAAGACCATCATCGTGACAGGCGCTGCATCGCCGCGCGGTATCGGCAAGGCCACGGCACGCACACTGGCTGCACATGGCGCACGTGTTGTGATTCTCGATCTGCGCCGCGAAGACGCCGAGGCGGCAGCCGCCGAACTCGGGCCGGAGCATCTCGGCCTGGCATGCGACGTGACCGACCGCGACGCGTGCGTGGCCGCGGCCCGCGAGACCCTGGACCGCCATGGTCGCATCGACGGCCTCGTGAACAACGCCGGCGTCACGCAGCCCGTGCGCACGATGGATATTTCCGGCCGGGACTTCGATGCGATCGTCGGCGTGAACCTGCGCGGCACGCTGTACATGTCGCAAGCGGTGCTGCCGGCGATGAAGGAGCAGCGCGGCGGCAGCATCGTGTGCATGTCGTCGGTGTCCGCGCAACGCGGCGGCGGTATCTTCGGCGGCCCGCACTACAGCGCCGCGAAGGCCGGCGTGCTCGGCCTCGCGAAGGCGATGGCGCGCGAATTCGGCGCCGACCATATTCGTATCAATTCGATCACGCCGGGCCTGATCCAGACCGACATCACCGGCGACAAGCTGACGCCGGACATGCGCGAGGAGATCATCAAGGGCATTCCGCTCGGCCGCCTCGGCGATGCCGCCGATGTCGCCAATGCGTGCCTGTTCCTGCTGAGCGACCTGTCGAGCTACTTGACGGGTATCACGCTCGACGTCAATGGCGGGATGCTGATCCACTGAAACGGTGCCGCGAAAATCGCGGCGCCGCCCATCACGCACCCGGGACAACCCGGGGCCATGGCAGGAGACAAAGATGAGAGCAAAGTACCCCGCACCGCCGGTTCCGGGCGAGATGCTGCAACGGGACGATGCGCAGACGTTCGAAGCGGCCACCTACGCGAAGGTGGCGCGACGGCTGATTCCGTTCCTGATGTTGTGCTACCTGGGCGCCTATCTCGACCGCGTCAACGTCGGATTCGCGAAACTGCAGATGCTCAACGACCTGCGTTTCAGCGAGACGGTGTACGGCATGGGTGCAGGCATTTTCTTTCTCGGCTACTTTCTGTTCGAAGTGCCGAGCAACCTGATCCTGCATCGCGTCGGCGCACGCCGCTGGCTCGCCCGCATCATGCTGACGTGGGCAGTCATTTCGGCGAGCTTCGTGTTCGTCAAGTCGCCCACCGCGTTCTATGTGCTGCGGTTTCTGCTCGGCGTCGCCGAAGCGGGCTTTGCACCGGGCGTGATCCTGTATCTCACGTACTGGTTCCCGTCGGCACGCCGCGCGAAGGCGCTGTCGCTGTTCTTCATGGCGATTCCGCTGGCGGGGATCATCGGCGGGCCGCTGTCGGGCGCGATCATGCATTCGCTGCACGGCGCGATGTCGATGGCGGGCTGGAAGTGGTTGTTCCTGCTCGAGGCGCTGCCTTCGTTCGTGCTGGGTTTTGCGATCCTGCTGTATCTCGATGACGGCATTGCCGGCGCGAAATGGCTGACCGATGCCGAAAAGGCCTTGCTGGCGCGCAACGTGTCGGCCGACGCCGAGCACACTACCGCCCACCTGTCGATTCGTGCGTTCGTCGCCGACCGCCGCCTGTGGCTGATGGCCGCGATCTACTTCTGTGTCGTGCTGGGGCAGTACGGCCTCACGTTCTGGCTGCCCACGATCATTCGCAAGGCCGGTGTCGCCGATCCGCTGTGGGTGGGCCTGTTCACCGCGATCCCGTATGCGTGCGCAATCATCGCGCTGCCGCTGATCGGCATAAGCGCGGATCGCCGCCGCGAGCGCCGCTTCCATCTCGCGGTGCCGATGCTGATCGCGGCGGCGGCCTTCGCGACTTTGCCGATGCTCGGCAGCGTCAGCGCGTCGATCGTGTGCCTGAGCATTGCGTCCGCCGGCATCCTCGCGTCGTCGTCGCAGTTCTGGTCGCTGCCGACGGCCCTGCTGGGCGGGATGTCGGCGGCGGCGGGCATCGCTGCCGTCAACTGCTTCGCCAATCTCGCGGGCTTCTTCTCGCCGGCGATCGTCGGCTGGCTGAACGACCTGACCGGCAAGTCCACCGCGGGACTGCTCTTCATCTCCGTCGCGATCGCGGTCGGCGCTCTGCTGGTGTTCCTGGTGCCCCGATCCGTCAACCGCTGATTCGATTTGCATTCCTTCCGACTCAATACTGGAGCTATCGATGGATACCGAAACCATCCATGAAGCGATCACGCTCGCCGAGCGCGCGTACCGCATCCGAAGAAACGCCGTGCTGATGGGCGAAGTCCAGGGGCAGGGCTATGTCGGCCAGGCGCTCGACATTGCCGATGTGCTGGCCGTCGCGTATTTCGGCGCGATGCGCTATCGCCCCGACGATCCCGAGTGGGAAGGGCGTGACCGCTTCCTGCTGTCGAACGGCCACTACGCGATCGCGCTGTACGCGGCGCTGTTCGAAGCCGGCATCCTGCCGGCCGAGGAACTCGAAACCTACGGCAGCGACGACAGTCGTCTGCCGATGTCGGGGATGGCGAGCTACACGCCCGGGATGGAGATGTCCGGCGGTTCGCTCGGGCAAGGCCTGACGATCGCGGTCGGTCGTTGCCTCGGCCTCAAGCGCAAGGGCTCGGATGCCTTCGTCTGTACGCTCTTTTCGGATGGCGAGCTCGACGAAGGTGCGATATGGGAAGGGCTCATGTCGGCCGCGCACTGGAAGCTCGACAACCTGATCGCGATCGTCGACGTGAACAACCAGCAGGCCGATGGCCCGTCGACGCAAGTCATGGCGTTCGAGCCGCTGGTCGACAAGCTCGAAGCGTTCGGCTGGTACACGCAACGCGTGGACGGCAACGATATCGACGCGGTAAAGCGCGCGTTCGACAACGCGCGCCGACATGACGAGCCGCAGCCGCGGATCATCGTTTGCGACACGAAGATGGGGTGCGGCGTGCCATTCCTCGAAGCACGCGAGAAGAGCCATTTCATCCGCGTCGATGCGCACGAGTGGAAGCTCGCGCTCGACGCACTCGAAGCAGGGAGACACGCATGAGCACCGTCGACAACAAGCCGCGCCTGAAGACTTCCGCGATGATCGCGTCCATCGCGGCAGAAGGGCAGGCCACGCGTCCCGCGCCGTTCGGCCATGCGCTCGCGAAGCTCGCGCGGACGAGCAGCAATGTGATCGGAATGACCGCCGATCTCGGGAAGTACACCGACCTGCACATCTTCGCGAAGGAATTTCCGGAGCGTTACTACCAGATGGGCATGGCCGAGCAGTTGCTGATGGGCGCGGCCGCCGGGTTCGCGCACGAAGGCGCGCAGCCGTTCGTCACGACCTATGCGGTATTCGCCACGCGCCGTGCATACGACTTCATTCATCAGGCGATTGCCGAGGACAATCTCGATGTGAAGCTGGTGTGCGCGCTGCCGGGACTGACCACCGGCTACGGGCCGAGCCACCAGGCCGCCGAAGATCTGGCGCTGATGCGCGCGATGCCGAACATGACGGTGATCGACCCGTGCGACGCGCTGGATATCGAGCAGATGGTGCCGGCCATTGCTGCGCACAAGGGGCCGGTATACGCACGCCTGCTGCGTGGAAACGTGCCGGCCGTGCTCGATGAATACGATTACCGTTTCGAACTCGGCAAGGCCAAGCTGCTGCGCGACGGTAACGACGTGCTGTTGATCTCGTCCGGGATCATGACGATGCGCGCGCTCGAGGTTGCGAAGGCACTTGAAGCCGATCGCGTCGATGTGGCCGTGCTGCACGTGCCGACGATCAAGCCGCTCGATACGGCGACCATCGTTCGCGAGGCGGCGCGCATGGGACGCATGGTGATCGTCGCCGAGAACCATACGGTGATCGGCGGACTCGGCGAAGCGGTGGCGACTGCGTTGATCGGGGCCGGTGTTGCCGTGCCGTTCCGCCAGATCGCCCTGCCGGATGCATACCTCGCCGCGGGCGCGTTGCCGACGTTGCACAAGCGCTACGGGATCTCGGCCGGCGCGATGCAGGCGAACATCAAGTCGTGGCTCGCGTAGCAGCTGAAGCCGCTGACGCCGCCGGTGTGCAGCCCGCAACGGCATGGCCGAGAGCTTCGTGAAGACGACGAAGCGCGACTACGTGGCCTTCATGCCGAAACCGGAAGCAGCGACGGCCGTGCAGAACCTCGCCAATGCGTTCGCGCATTACAACGAGAAGCATCCGCGGAGCGCACTGAAATATCGCTCACCACGCGAGTTTCGACGCGCCGTGGATTCATCAACCGTAGAGTGAGGCCGTGTCCGGGACTACGGAGGGCAATTCCGGATAGGTAACGATATGTCAGAGTCATTGTGTCGCGGACGCGGTCGCCATCGGCTCCGCGGCACGTGACGGGCGCTGTTGCGCCGAGGGGGGCTGAGGCGGCAGGCAGTGCGGATTCTGGTCGGAAATGTGCGGACTTGTGCCATCGCTCGGAACGTCTCGCGTCCGCTTTTTGGTGTCCATTTGGTGTATGGGCGGGATGATACAAATTTTGTTTTAGGGGCCGGAGCGAAAAGCCTTACGGGCATTGGCTCACAGAGCAGGCGCGATTCAAAGTTAAATGAATTGTGATCACTTGCCGCCGCAAAATTTTGCACAATGGCGGCAGCGCGGCTTTCTGCCGCGATTCGCCCCCGGCCACCGGCTGTCCGGACCGGGGCCGGCGCGAGCCGGCCACCGATCGCCTGCCGACTACCGACCATCGACCACCGACATCACTACCGAGCCCAATGTGCCGCCGCCCACCGCCATGGACCATCCGAAACGCATCCTGATCGTCGAGGACGACGCCGACATCGCCGACGTGCTGAGCCTGCACCTGCGCGACGAGCGCTACGAAGTCGTGCACAGCGCGGACGGCGCGGAAGGGCTGCGCCTGCTCGAACAGGGCAACTGGGACGCGCTGATCCTCGACCTGATGCTGCCGGGCGTCGACGGCCTCGAAATCTGCCGGCGCGCACGCGCGATGACGCGCTACACGCCGATCATCATCACGAGTGCGCGCTCGAGCGAGGTGCACCGGATCCTCGGCCTCGAACTCGGCGCCGACGACTATCTGGCGAAGCCGTTCTCGGTGCTCGAACTCGTCGCGCGCGTGAAGGCGCTGCTGCGGCGCGTCGACGCGCTCGCGCGCGATTCGCGGATCGACGCGGGCACGCTCGACATCGCCGGGCTGTCGATCGACCCGATCGCGCGCGAGGCGAGCGTCGACGGCGCGCGCATCGACCTCACGCCGCGCGAATTCGACCTGCTGTATTTCTTCGCGCGGCATCCGGGCAAGGTGTTCTCGCGGATGGACCTGCTCAATGCCGTGTGGGGCTACCAGCACGAAGGCTACGAACACACGGTCAACACCCACATCAACCGGCTGCGCGCGAAGATCGAGGCCGATCCGGCCGAGCCCGTGCGGATCCTCACCGTGTGGGGACGCGGCTACAAGCTCGCCGCGCCGGGCCAGCGAGACGCATGATGAAACTCACGCTCACCCAGCGGCTGTCGCTCGTGTTCTCGATCCTGCTGCTCGCGTGCTCGGGCGCGTCGGCGTGGCTGCAGATCCGCGCGAACGACATGCGCGAGAAGGAAGTCGTGCAGGGGCTGTCGCGCGACCTGGCCGCGAACATCGCCAACAGCGCGCCGCTGATGGACGCGAACGGGTTGCGCCCCGATGCCGTGCGCACGCTGTTCGGCCAGTTGATGGGCGTGAACCCGAGCGTCGAGGTGTACCTGCTCGACAACGCGGGGCGGATCAAGGGCGACGATGCGCCGCCCGGCCACGTGAAGCGCGACCGCGTCGACCTCGCGCCCGTGCAGCGCTTCATCGCGGGCCAGCCGCTGCCGATCCTCGGCGACGATCCGCGCAGCCCCGATGCGCGCAAGGTATTCAGCGCCGCGCCGCTGCAGCGCGCCGGGCAGCCGCCGTCGGGCTATATCTATGTGGTGCTGCTCGGCGAGGCGCACGACCGGCTGGCCGCGCGCGTCGACGCCGGCAACGTACTGCGCACGACGCTGTGGTCGATGGCGGTCGTCGCGCTGCTCGGCCTGCTCGCGGGCCTCACCGCGTTCAGTTTCATCACGCGCCCGCTGCGCCGGCTGACGGACGCGATGCGCCGTTTCGACGCGAACGGCGCGCCCGACACGCAGCCGCCGGTGCCGCGCTCGCCGCCGGGCCGGCGCGGCGACGACATCGTCGTGCTCGAATCCGCGTTCGCGCAGATGGCCGACCGGATCGGCGACCAGTGGCGCGCGCTGACGCAGCAAGACCAGCAGCGGCGCGAACTGATCACGAACATCTCGCACGACCTGCGCACGCCGCTCACGTCGTTGCACGGCTATCTGGAGACGCTGTCGCTGAAGTCCGACACGCTCGCCGAGCCCGAACGGCGGCGCTACCTGTCGATCGCGCTCGCGCAGAGCACGAAGGTCGGCCGGCTCGCGCAGGCGCTGTTCGAACTCGCGCGGCTCGAATCGGGCAGCGTGCAGGCCGAGCGCGAGCCGTTCTCGCTCGTCGATCTCGTGCAGGACGTGTTCCAGAAATTCGAGCTGACCGCGCAGGCGCGCGGCGTCGCGCTGCATGCGCGGATTCCGCCGCGCGTGCCGGTCGTGTCGGCCGATCTCGGGATGATCGAGCGCGTGCTGACCAACCTGCTCGACAACGCGCTGCGGCACACGCCTTCGCACGGCGAGGTCGAGGTCGCGCTGGAGCCGCAGGGCGACCGCGTGGTCGTGACCGTGTCGGATACCGGGGAAGGGATTCCGGCGGCGCGCCGCGAAGGGCTGTTCCGGCGGCCGCAGCGGCCGATGAGCGGCGCGGCGGTGACGAGCGGCGGGCTCGGCCTGCTGATCGTGCACCGGATGCTGGCGCTGAACGGCAGCAGCATCCGGCTCGTCGACCGGGCCGGGCGCGGCGCGGTGTTCGAGTTTGCGCTGGCGGTCGCGTCGCCGGCAGTGGGCGACGCGCGCTGAAGCCGGTCGGCCACGCGCCGGCCCGCGTTCAGCCGCCGCGCTTGCGCCGCACGTTGCTGGGTGTCGTGCCGGTCCAGCGCTTGAACGCGTGACGGAATCCGACCGCATCGCTGAAGCCGAGCGTCTGCGCGATGTCCTCGGTGCTGAGCGTGGTCGTGCTCAGGTAGTCGATCGCGAGCGCCTTGCGCACGCTCGTCAGCAGTTCGCTGTACGACGTGCCTTCCGCTTCGAGCTTGCGGCGCAGCGTGCGCGACGTGATGCAGAGGATGTCCGCGATCGCGTCGATGTCCGGGAATTGTCCCGGCGTGCGCGTGAGTTCCTGATAGACGCGGCGCGTGACGCCCGACTGGGTGCGAAGTTCGTCGAGCAGGCGCGCGCAATGCGACGACACCTGCGCGGCGGTGATCGGATTCGCGAGCTGCGGCGCGCGCGCGAGCCACGCGGCCGGGTAGTCGAGCACGTTGCGCGGCTGGCCGAACGCGAGCGGGCATTCGAGCGCGTCGGACAGCAATGCCACATGCGGCGGTTCCGGCTGCGTGAACTGCGCGCGCGCCGGCACGCACCATGCACCCATCACGTCCTTGATGATCGTCACGTGCAGCGCGAACTGCATGTCGATCAGGAAGCGGTACAGCGGCTGGTCGAGGCAGGGCCGCGGCACCTCGTCCTGGTTCGGAAACAGCCACGACGCCGTATCGCCCTGCGCGACCCAGCGGATCTCGAGCGCGGGGTTCGCGAGCTGGTGATATTTGACGGCCGAGTCGAACGCATGGGCCATCGACTCCGAGCACAGCATCGCGTAGCCGTACATCCCGTAGCTCGACGCATGCAGCAGGCGGCCGACGCGCACGCCGAGATCGGAACCGTCGTACCGGCCAATCGCATTGCGCGCGGCCGTCAGGAACTGCAGCGACGACGTGAGCGTGAACGGGTCCGCGACGGCGGCCGGCGTGAGGCCGGTGCCGTCGAGCACCGTGGCCGGGTCGAGGCCGGCCTGCGCTGCGACGTCGACCAGCACGGCCAGCTTGGCCGGCGAAAAGCGCTGCTCGCGCAACGCGTGGGTGGGCGTGGCGTCCGGCAGGCGGGCTGCGCGGGCGGCCGTCGGGGTCAAGAGCGCACTGCGCGGCATGGCGGGATCCTGCGTCCGATTCGATATCGTTGACGGAACGCAATTCTGAGCGGGAACGGTTCCGGGCGCCACAGGGTTCACCCTGATGCTCGCTGGCGCACGCGGCCTGCCTGGGGCTAGCGACTGGCCGGCCACCGGGATCGTGTCCGTTTCGATCATCTTTTCGGCCTTCCGGATCATTTCCAAAGCGCGCCGCACGGGCGATAGTCGCCAATCAGGCGACGGCCCGCGCCACCGAGGCGTGCAGGCCGCCGTGCGAACGGCGCGAGGCCGGCCCGGGGCGGTTCCCGGCCGGTCTGCGCGCCGTCCCCCCAGGAGCGAGACATGACGAACAGACACTGGACCGGGTCGTATGGCTCGATTCCCGCCGAGATCGACGCCGATCGCCATCCTTCCGTCAGCGCGCTGCTGGACGACGCGATGCGCCGTTTCGCCGATCGTCCGGCGTTCCATTCGTTCGGTCGCACGCTGACCTATGCCGACGTCGAGCGCCTGTCGAGCGCGCTGGCCGCATATCTGCAGCAGGTCGTCGGCGTGCGCAAGGGCGATCGCGTGGCCGTGATGCTGCCCAACGTGCTCGCGTTTCCGGTCGTGTTCGTCGCCGTCGCGAAGATCGGCGCGATCCAGGTCAACGTGAACCCGCACTACACCGCACGCGAACTCGAGCATCAGCTCAACGACGCGGGCGTCGAGGTCGCCGTGGTGTGCGGCGGGTCGATGGGCACGTTTGCCGAGGTGGTCGGCGGCACGCGCGTGCGCACCGTGCTGAGCGTGGGGCGCGGCGATCTGGGCGTGGTCGATGCGCCGGCCGGCGTGTGCGACGCGCTGCCGCCCGGTTCGATCGCGCTCGCCGGCGCGATCGCCGCGGGCGAAACGCTCGCGGGCGAGCCGGTCGCGCTGGGCGGCGCGGACCTGCTGCTGCTGCAATACACGGGCGGCACGACCGGATTGTCGAAGGGCGCCGCGCTGTCGCACCGCAACCTCGTCGCGAACATCCAGCAGTTCGCGGCGATCGTGCCGGCCGCGCGGCAGCCGGGCGAGGAGGTCGTCGTCACGGCGATCCCGCTGTACCACATCTTCGCGCTGACGGTGAACTTCCTGTCCTACTTCGCGATCGGCGCGGCCAACTGGCTCGTCGCGAACCCGCGCGACATGGACGCGTTCATCGACGTGCTGAAGGCCGCGCGGCCGACGGTATTCGTCGGCGTGAACACGCTGTATGCGGGGCTGGCGGGCCATCCGCGCCTGAAGGAAGTCGACTGGTCGCGGCTGAAGCTGTCGGCGGGCGGCGGCGCGGCGGTGATCGACGTGATCTCGTCACGCTGGAAGGCCGTGACGGGCAATTTCATCCGCGAGGGCTACGGGCTGTCGGAAACGTCGCCGGTCGTATCGTTCAACCCGCAGTCGATCGACGCATTCACGGGCACCACGGGCCTGCCGCTGCCGTCGACCGACGTGAAGCTGCTCGACGATCAGGATCGCGAGGTCGCGATCGGCGAAGCGGGCGAGATCTGCGTGAAGGGGCCGCAGGTGATGACCGGCTACTGGCAGAAGCCGGAAGCGAACGCGGCCGCGTTCACGGCGGACGGCTATTTCCGCACCGGCGACGTCGGCGTGTTCGACGCAGCCGGCTTCCTGCGGATCGTCGACCGCAAGAAGGACATGATCATCGTGTCGGGCTTCAACGTGTATCCGAACGAGGTGGAAGCCGTCGCGACCGCGCTGCCGGGTGTTGCCGAATGCGCGTGCATCGGCGTGCCGGACGCGCGCACGGGCGAGGCCGTCAAGCTGTTCGTGGTGCTGTCGCCGGATGCCGACGTGACCGAGGCGCAGCTCGTCGCGCATTGCCGCGCGAGCCTCGCGGCCTACAAGGTGCCGAAGCTCGTCCGCTTCGTCGACCGGCTGCCGAAGTCGACGGTCGGCAAGATCCTGCGCCGGGAACTCAGCCGCACCGACTGATGGCGCCGGAGCGCCGCGCGGCCGCGGCTGCGCGGCCCGGCACGCCGAAGGCCCCGAAGCAGACGCGCGAGACGCTCAAGTACAATGCGAGCGGTTCGATCGACGGGGACGCGATGACCGGCTCAGATTCACTTTCCGACCAGCCCGGGCGTGCGCTGCCGTCGCCGAGCGCGACGGTGCCGATCTCGCTCGTCAACGGCTTCCTCGCGAGCGCGGGGGCGCAGCGCGATGTGGTCGAACGCTATCTGCGCGGAGCCGGCATCCCGATCGAACTGCTCGGCGAACCGCATGCGCGCGTGACGGAGGAGCAGTTCTCGACGCTGTACCGCACGCTCGCGATCGACCTCGACGACGAGATGCCCGGCATCTTCTCGCGCCCGCTGCGCGGCGGCACGCTCAAGTATCTGTGCCTGAGCCTGCTCGATGCGCGCAACCTCGAAACGACGCTGCATCGTTTCGGCCAGTTCTTCCATATCCTGCTCGACGATTTCTTCGTCGAATCGAGGCGCGACGGTCTCGTCGCGCAGGTGCTGCTGCGCCCGAACGAGGCCATCGGCCCGATCGGCGCGCTCGGCCAGGAACTGATGCTCAAGCTCGTGCACGGCGTGTGTTCCTGGCTGATCGGACAGAAGATCCCGTTGCTGCAGATCGAGTTCGCGTGCCCGCGGCCGCGCCATGCGGTCGACCACCTGTACTTCTTCACCGGTTCCGTGCAGTTCGACTGCGAGCGCACGCTGATGCGCTTCAGCGCGGACTACCTCGACGCGCCGATCCGGCAGAGCAAGCGCAACCTGCGCAAGTTTCTCGCGCGCGCGCCCGGCGACTGGATCTTCGAATCGTTCAGCGAACAGCTCGTGTGCCATCGCGTGCGGCAATACCTGTCGGCGGCGCTGCCCGACCTGCCCGCGATCGACCAGGCGGCCGAGCACCTGCATTGCTCGGTGCGCACGCTGAGCCGCCACCTTGCCGCCGAAGGGACGACGTTCCAGGTGCTCAAGGACGAATTGCGGCGCGATATCGCGATCCAGCGGCTGACCGATACGCCCGATACGATCGCGGCGATCGGCGCCGATATCGGCTTCGACGATCCGAGCGCGTTTCATCGCGCGTTCCGGCACTGGACGGGGAGTACGCCGGGGACGTATCGGCGGCGCGCGTAGTGCTCGGGGGAGCCGGTTTTCGAGGACGGCTCCCATAACCGGCTTCCATTGCTTGTTCCCATAACCGGCTTCCTTTGCTCGCTCCCATCGCCGGCTCCTATCGGCGATTCCCATAACCGGCTCCCGTTGTGGCCGTCGACCGCCCGCCGACGGCATGCTCCGCCGCCCCGGCCGGAACACCGATTGCTCGCCGTTTTCGTCGAACCCGGCTCCGGTCAAACCCTTATCCGGTCGGCCGTTTCCGTCGGCACCCACGCATCCCGTGGCCGATTTTGTCACCAGGTGGGCCGAATATGACAACGGGAATCGACCGTCGCGGCATTACGATGGGTCACGTCGTCGCCCGGGTCTGGCCGGTTTTGCCGTATCGACCCTGTAGCGCGCCTCATTTACCGCCTGATTGGAACATCGACCATGAGCTATAACGCCCCCGTCAAGGACATGCTGTTCGTGCTGAAGGAACTCGCGGGCATCGACGCCGTTGCGCAGTTGCCGGGTTTCGAGGATGCCGGTTACGACACGGCGCAGGCCGTGCTCGACGAGTCCGCGAAATTCTGCGGCGAGGTGCTGGCGCCGCTGAACGTCGAAGGCGACCGCAACCCGAGCAGCTGGAAGGACGGTGTCGTGACCGCGACGCCGGGCTTCGCGCAAGCGTTCCGCCAGTTCGTCGAAGGCGGCTGGCAGGGGCTGCAGCATCCGGCCGAGTACGACGGCCAGGGGCTGCCGAAGCTGATCGCGACGCCGTGCATCGAGATGCTGAACGCGTCGAACCTGTCGTTCGCGCTGTGCCCGCTGCTGACCGACGGCGCGATCGAGGCGCTGCTGACGGCCGGCACCGACGCGCAGAAGCAGCGCTACGTGCCGAAGCTGATCTCGGGCGAATGGACCGGCACGATGAACCTGACCGAGCCGCAGGCGGGCTCCGATCTGGCGCTGGTGCGCTCGCGCGCCGAGCCGCAGGGCGACGGCACGTACAAGGTGTTCGGCACGAAGATCTTCATCACGTGGGGCGAGCACGACATGGCGGACAACATCGTCCACCTGGTGCTGGCGCGCACGCCGAACGCGCCGGAAGGCGTGAAGGGCATCTCGCTGTTCATCGTGCCGAAGTTCATGGTCAACGAGGACGGCTCGCCGGGCGCGCGCAACGACGTGCACTGCGTGTCGATCGAGCACAAGCTCGGGATCAAGGCGAGCCCGACGGCGGCGCTGCAGTACGGCGACCACGGCGGCGCGATCGGCTACCTGATCGGCGAAGAGAACCGCGGCCTCGAATACATGTTCATCATGATGAACGCGGCGCGCTTCGGGGTCGGGATGCAGGGGATCGGCGTGGCCGACCGCGCGTACCAGAAGGCGGCGGAATTCGCGAAGGAACGCGTGCAGAGCCGCCCGGTGGACGGCTCGGCCAAGCAGTCGGTGACGATCATCCATCACCCGGACGTGCGCCGGATGCTCGGCACGATGCGAGCGCTGACCGAAGGCGCGCGGGCGCTGGCGTACGTGGCGGCCGCGCACAGCGACCTTGCCCACCGCCATCCGGACGAGGCGACGCGTGCGCGTCATCAGGCAATCTACGAGTATCTGGTGCCGGTGGTGAAGGGCTGGAGCACGGAGATGGTGAACGACGTGGCGAGCCTGGGCGTGCAGGTGCACGGCGGGATGGGCTTCATCGAGGAGACGGGCGCGGCGCAGTACTATCGCGATGCGCGGATCCTGGCGATCTACGAAGGGACGACGGCGATCCAGGCGAACGACCTGGTGGGTCGCAAGACGATGCGCGACGGCGGCGCGGTGGCGCAGGCGCTGATCGCGGAGATCGGCGAGACGGTGGCGGCGCTGGGCAGGCTGGACGGTGCGGCGGCCGCGTCGATGAAGGCGCAGCTGGAAAAGGGTGCGGGTGCGCTGTCGTCGGTGGTGGACTACGTGGTGGCGAACGTGAAGCGGGACCCGAACGCGGTGTTCGCGGGCAGCGTGCCGTACCTGAAGCTGGCGGGCGTGGTGCTGTGCGGGTGGCAGATGGCGCGCGCGCTGGTGGCGGCGCAGGCGAACCGCGCGAGCGACCCGGCGTTCTTCGACGCGAAGATCGCGATCGCGCAATGCTATGCGGAGCACGTTCTCGTGCAGGCCGGCGCGCTCGAAGCGTCGATCGTCGGCGCGAAGGGCAACGAGAGTGTGCTCGCGTTGACGGAAGACCAGTTCTGACCGGCTGACGGTCGGGACGCAGGAGGAGACAGGATTTTGACCACACAGGACTTGCTCGCGCAATACGGCCCGCGCGAATCGATGGAATACGACGTCGTGATCGTCGGCGGCGGCCCCGCCGGGCTGTCGGCGGCGATCCGGCTCAAGCAGCTGGCCGCCGAGAAAGGCACCGAGATCGGCGTGTGCGTGCTCGAGAAGGGTTCCGAGATCGGCGCGCACATCCTGTCGGGCGCGGTGATGGACCCGCGCGCGATCACCGAACTGTTCCCCGACTGGAAGGAACAGGGCGCGCCGCTCACCGTCGAGGTGACGGAAGATCGCTTCCTGTTCCTGTCCGAGAAGAGCGCGGTGACCACGCCGAACTGGGCGCTGCCCGAGAACTTCAAGAACCACGGCAACTACGTGATCTCGCTGGGCAACGTCACGCGCTGGCTCGGCACCCAGGCCGAGGCGCTGGGCGTCGAGATCTTCCCGGGCTTCCCGGCCGCCGAGATTCTCTATAACGACGACGGCTCCGTGAAGGGTGTCGCGACCGGCAACATGGGCGTGGGCAAGGACGGCGAGCCGACCGAGAACTTCCAGCTCGGCATGGAGCTGCACGCGAAGTACACGCTGTTCGCCGAAGGCTGCCGCGGCCATCTGGGCCGCCAGCTGATCTCGAAGTTCAAGCTCGACGCGAACGCCGAGCCGCAGGCGTACGGGATCGGCATCAAGGAACTGTGGGAAATCGATCCCGCGAAGCACAAGCCGGGCCTCGTGATCCACACGGCCGGCTGGCCGCTGAAGTCGGATACCTACGGCGGCTCGTTCCTGTATCACATGGACAACAACCAGGTCGTGGTCGGCTTCGTGGTGGGCCTCGGCTACACGAACCCGTACCTGTCGCCGTTCGAGGAATTCCAGCGCTACAAGACGCACCCGTCGATCCGCGCGTTCCTGGAAGGCGGCAAGCGCGTGTCGTATGGCGCGCGCGCGATCACCGCGGGCGGGCTGCTGTCGCTGCCGAAGACGGTGTTCCCGGGCGGCGCGCTGATCGGCGACGACGCGGGTTTCCTGAACGCATCGCGGATCAAGGGCAGCCACGCGGCGATCAAGACCGGCATGCTGGCGGCCGACGCCGCGTTCGACGCGGTGCAGGCCGGCCGCCAGAGCGACGAACTCAACGCCTATCCGGACGCCTTCAAGCAGTCGTGGCTGTACGCGGAGCTGTACCGCGCGCGCAACTTCAAGCAGTGGATGGCCAAGGGGCTGTACCTCGGCACGCTGATGGTCGGGCTCGAGCAGAAGGTGATGGGCGGCAACGTGCCGTGGACGCTGCATCACCAGCACGCGGACCACGAGATGCTGAAGCCGGCGTCGCAGTGCGAGCCGATCGAGTATCCGAAGCCGGACGGCAAGCTGACGTTCGACCGGCTGTCGTCGGTGTTCATCTCGAACACGAACCACGAGGAGAACCAGCCGGCGCACCTGACGCTGAAGGATGCGAGCGTGCCGGTGAACGTAAACCTGCGCACCTACGCGGGGCCGGAGGCACGCTTCTGCCCGGCGGCGGTGTACGAGTTCATGAAGAACGACGACGGCAGCGATCGGCTGGTGATCAACGCGCAGAACTGCGTGCACTGCAAGACCTGCGACATCAAGGACCCGACGCAGAACATCGTGTGGGTCACGCCGGAAGGCGGCGGCGGGCCGAATTACCCGAACATGTAACGCATCAACGCGCCTGCGTGCGCGAACGAACCGGAGCAGACGATGAGCAATGCAGCGAAAGAAGTCGTGGTGGTGAGCGGTGTCCGTACCGCGATCGGTGATTTCGGCGGCAGCCTGAAGGATTTCTCGCCGACCGACCTCGGTGCGAAGGTCGTGCGCGAAGTGCTGTCGCGTGCGAACGTGCCGGGCGACGCGGTCGGGCATGTCGTGTTCGGTCACGTCGTGAACACGGAACCGAAGGACATGTATCTCGCGCGCGTCGCGGCGATCGACGGCGGCGTTGCGCAGCACGCGCCGGCGCTGACCGTGAACCGCCTGTGCGGCTCGGGCCTGCAGGCGATCGTGTCGGCCGCGCAGACGATCATGCTCGGCGATGCCGACGTCGCGATCGGCGGCGGTTCGGAGAACATGAGCCGCGCGCCGTACACCGTGCCGGCCGCGCGCTTCGGCCAGCGCATGGGCGACGGCAAGCTCGTCGACATGATGCTCGGCGCGCTGCACGACCCGTTCCAGACGATCCACATGGGCGTGACGGCCGAGAACGTCGCACGCAAGTACGGCATCTCGCGCGATGCGCAGGATGCGCTCGCGCTCGAATCGCATCGTCGCGCGGCGCGCGCGATCGCGGAAGGGCGCTTCAAGGATCAGATCCTGCCGATCGCGATTCGCACGAAGAAGGGCGAGGTGGCGTTCGATTCCGACGAGCACGTGCGTCACGACGCGAGCGCGGACGATTTCACGAAGCTGCGCCCGGTGTTCGCGAAGGAGAACGGCACCGTGACGGCCGGCAATGCATCGGGCATCAACGATGCGGCCGCGGCCGTGCTGATGATGAGCGCGGATGCCGCGCGGGCGCAGGGCGTGAAGCCGCTCGCACGTCTCGTCGCGTATGCGCACGCGGGCGTCGATCCGGCGTACATGGGCATCGGCCCCGTGCCGGCCACGCAGAAGGCGCTCGAACGTGCGGGCCTGACGATCGCCGATCTCGACGTGATCGAGGCGAACGAGGCGTTCGCCGCGCAGGCCTGCGCGGTCACGCAGGAGCTTGGCCTCGATCCCGCGAAGGTCAACCCGAACGGGTCGGGCATCTCGCTCGGTCACCCGATCGGTGCGACCGGCGCGCTGATCACGGTCAAGGCGCTGTACGAGCTGAAGCGCATCGGCGGGCGCTACGCGCTCGTGACGATGTGTATCGGCGGCGGCCAGGGGATTGCTGCGATCTTCGAGAACATCTGATAATCGAACGCTCAGCACCCGAACACACAGGAAATTTCATGGCCATCGAAATCGTCGGCGTCGTGGGCGCCGGAACCATGGGCAACGGCATTGCGCAGACCGCCGCCGTTGCGGGACTCAACGTCGTGATGATCGACGTCAGCGATGCCGCGCTCGACAAGGGCATCGCGACGCTGAAGGGCAGCCTCGAGCGGCTCGTGTCGAAGGACAAGCTCGACGCAGCTACGCGCGACGCGGCGCTGGCGCGCATCACGACGTCGACCGACTATGCGAAGCTTGCGTCGGCCGACATCGTGATCGAAGCCGCGACCGAGAACGTCGAGCTGAAGGGCCGCATCCTGAAGCAGATCGAGGCCGTTGCGCGCCCCGACGCGATCATCGCGACCAACACGTCGTCGATCTCGATCACCGCGCTCGCAGCGCCGCTCGCCGATCCGGCGCGCTTCGTCGGCATGCACTTCTTCAACCCGGTGCCGCTGATGCCGCTCGTCGAGATCATCCGCGGGCTGCAGACGAGCGATGAGACCGCATCGGCCGTGCGCGCGCTCACCGAGCGTTTCGACAAGTCGCCGATCGGCGTGCGCAACTCGCCGGGCTTCGTCGTGAACCGGATTCTCGTGCCGATGATCAACGAGGCGTTCTTCGTGCTGGCCGAGGGCATCGCGTCGGCCGAGGAGATCGACGCGGGGATGAAGCTCGGCGCGAACCACCCGATCGGGCCGCTCGCGCTGGCCGACCTCGTGGGCCTCGACGTGTGCCTCGCGGTGATGGACGTGTTCGTGAAGGACTTCGGCGATCCGAAGTATCGGGCGTGCCCGCTGCTGCGCGAGATGGTGTCGGCAGGGCGGCTCGGGAGGAAGACGGGGCGCGGGGTGTACGACTACAGCAAGTAAGCGGCACACCATGCCACTTCGCGCGGCCGCGTGCGTTGTGCGGTGCAATCTTGTTTTCTGGTCGGTCACGAACCGTCGTCGTCTTCCCATTGCGCCAGAAGCTCGGCCGGAATTGCCTTGACGACTTCGGCGTAGCGTTTGCCGACGAACTGTTCGGCGCGTTTGAGTAACACCGGAATCGGGCTGCTCGGTTCGTGATGTTCGAACCATGCCCGCGCGGCTCGAATCGTTGCAAGCGCCGAGTCCCGGTCGGACGGCATGGACTTATTTTGAGCCGGGGCACATTCAGGATCGCTCGCCGATACAGAATTCGCCGGCGCGGTCAGCGTTACCGCGTCGTCTTGCAAAGATGTGTCGGGCATCGCGGTCGGAGCGGGAATCGTATCGGGCGGTTCGGCCGATACGGCCTGCGTGGGCGTGCCTAATCTGTCGAGCAGTCGCGTCAGCATCGAAAGGTCTGGCTGGTGGAATTCGAGATGACTGTTGCACCACGCGTTGATCGTGGCGAGATGGGCGATCGTATCGTCGATGCCTTCGATCGTTGCGGGGTGCTGCGTGTGCAGATCCTGCAACTGCTGGATGACGGATTCGGGCGCGAGCGCATCGGCCGGACGCGGATGCGCGAAGGCGCGTTCGACGTCGCGCACCTGCAGGCGGGTAACGGTCGACTTCACCAGTACGATTTCCCGGACATCGGCCAGCAACCCTTCGGGGTCGGATAGCGCTTGCAATGCGTTCATTCGCATTTCCAGCGCCGCGTCGCGATCGTTATCGGTGCTCGTCTGCGGATGGATATCGTCCGGAAAGGCTTGCACCCACGCAGCCAGCACCGCGGTTCCCTCTGCCAGGCCCACGACACCACCGAGACGTACGCGGCAACGTGTATACAGCACGGCGACACGCAGGTCCTTCGTGCGCATCATGAGCCGCCGACAATCCCGTTCGATCTCGCTCCAGTTGAGCGGATCGGGCGCGCCCACGAACGCACCGTACTGTACGTCCTGTTTGGGGGCAACTCGGGAGAACAGCACGACGAAATCGTGGTCGTATTCGAGGTCCGGGCCACAGAGCAAGTCATCGCTTACGGGCGTGAGCCAGTCGAAATGCGGCACATTCGCGGCGGATGTCCGGGCCGGTTTGCCGGGCGCGGCGGATTGCTTCTTGCTCATGGTCAGTTCTTGAGATCAGTGGCACGGCGATCGAAATGCCGCACGTAACGTTCGGGCTCGAATCGCATGCCGGTAATGGGCTTATGCGGGGACGGGCGACCGAGCCACCCGGACCAGCCCATGCGCTGCCGGCCGCCCATAACCGCAGGCGGAGCACTCTCTGGCTTGATACGCAACTCAAGCTCCCATCCCAACTCGTAGCCGACGAACGCCCGTACCCACTCGACGAGCCGAGGCAGATCCTCGCCCTGCGGCGTGAAGCGTAGGTAGGCGTCGAGATCGACCGGACCGATCACAATGCGAAAGCGATGCTGTCGATCCGGGGCGACGCGGCCGAGCATTGCACCTTGTCCCATTGTCGCCGTCGCTCCAGGACGACCCATGCGGCCGAGATCGGCGGGATCGATCTCGATCCAGTGAAACACGTTCTCCTCGATCGCGACCGGCACGCCGAAGTAACGTTCGAGCGTGGCGCGTAGTCCGTCCGGATTGCGGGCTTCGCGCACGAGGTGCGCGGTGGCGGCGAGACGCGCGTGCGAGGGCAGGGGGCGCCGACTGATTTCGCCGACGTCTTGCCCGCCGAGGCTCGCGATGTAAAACGAAAACCGCTCGTTGTCCTTTCGGTCAAGTCCGGCTGTCGACTGGGACGAAGCCCACGCGCGATAGAGCAGCGTGAAGAAGCGGTGATGGAAGAGGTCAAGAAAATCAGCCGTTGTCGTATCTCGCCGGCTGTCCTCGCGATCCTTCGCGATCTCGGTCACGTGGATCGGCAGCGGGCCGTTGGGGCCGAGCATCCCGAGGCCGAACAGTCGCACCTTCAATCGCCCATCGGCTTCCTGCGCGTTTGCAACTTCGCGCGGCGCAAACGCAAGGCTCGCTTGCTGGCCGAGCCGGAACGGCTCCGAGCGCGGCCGACGTGCGGTGCCGATCGGATCGATCGCCGCGTTCGCGCCGATACGTCGTAACAGCGACAGGAATCCGAAACGCCACGGCTCGGCCTGCAAGTGTTCGAGCAGCTCTGGCGACAGCGTGCTGTCGCGTAGCAGAACCGGCAGCGTCGCGCGCTTCATCACAGTACTCCGCGCGTGCCGGTGCGCACGGGCCAGCGGGCAATGCGGCCACGCTGCATCGAATGCAGCTCGGTGTGCGTAAAGCTGTTGATCGAGACGTGCCGTGCGAGCCAGTGCTCGAGGATCGTTCCGAAGAGATAGGGGCTCATGCCAGAGAAGCCGGTTTCATCCACCGTCAGCGCGCACTCGATGCCGCGCCCGAACGTCATCGGGCCGGTCCCCGGCAGCTTGCGCGTCACCGGGCGTGTCTTGACGCCGACAAGGCTTTCGACTTGCCGGTTTTGCGCGGAGTCGCCTTCCGCGAGGTACAGACGCAGCAGATCGCGAAGCCCCTGACCGCCTTCGCGGTGATCGAGATCGTCTAGCGGCAGATAGTTGAAGTTGAGTTGGCGGATCAGGCGCCACGCCATTTCCCGCTCGGCATACGGCGGCAGCGGCGGACTCGGCGGCCGGATGAGGCCGATGCTTTCCACCGGCGCGGACTCCGCGGTCTCCAGATCGCGTACGCCGTTGCGCGGCACGAGCGTGGCCAGATCGCGGTTGGTCAGGAGCGCGTCGACTGACAGGAAGCGGAGGTTTTCGGCATAAGGTGCCTCGTTCTGGTCGACGAGCGAGAGAAACACTTCGGTGCCGACGTAGGGCGTACGCGTACCGTAACGACGCGCGGAATTGGACACGAGGCGCTGTTCACGCCGAGTCGAGAAGTAACGTCCGTGATTACCCTCGTCGTTGTTCAGTGTCTGGTAGAGCGAACGGAATTCAAGCTCTTCGGATGTGAGGGCCACCTGACCGTACACGGTCTCCACCGAAAACACCTCGTAGTCGAGCGGCGCCTGTCGCGCTGGCACGAGGTGAAACTCGGTCTCGCGCGGCGAGATTTCTATTCTGTCGGTGTGTTTGCTGAAGAGATTGATGACGGGCGTGCAGAAAAGCGCAAAGCGAGAAGCGTCAACGAGGTTTGCGAGCTGCCCTGGCACCCGGTCGAGCAGGACGACGATTTCGGCTTCCCGGCCACGAATCCGCGAGAGCCCTTCGGCGAGGCCGTTCAACGCAAAGAACCAGAACCGTCCCGGGCATGCAAAGTACTCGTGCAGCAGGTTGTGGCCGTGAAATTTCGCCCAGCTGAGCGGAAGCAGATTTTGGTCGATGCGCAACCCCTCGTGCTCTACCGCGCTCTGAGTAACGGCGGCAAGCGGACGACCGGGTACGCCGAATTCACCGGGTACGCCAATCACGGACGCGATTCCGCCTGCGTGCAACAGTTCGAAGAGATGCGAGGCGACCTGCTCATCACCTGCCAGGTGGACGGGAAGCCGATCGAGCCCCTTCAGATCGGCGATATGCACGTCGCCGGTCGTGGCGAGCTTGATCCGCAACGCGCCTCGTACTTGCGTATCCGGTGGCGTATAACGTTCGAGCGCAGGAATGTCGGGCGGAATACCGGTCAGGCGTGCGTCGGTGATCGTGAGCGGCCACAGCGTCACGTCCTGTCCACTCGTAAACTGGCACGCGGTTCTTTCTCCATCAGGAACCCGCGCAGTGAACGATGTGCCGCGCGCGATGCGATACCCTTCGGTGAGTTTGCCTTCAGTCCGGCCCGGATACAGGCGTGCGACGGCAATCGAGGGAGTGGGCGCGACATAGTTCGGGTAGATAACTTCGAGCAACCGCTGCGTGAAGCGCGGGAACTCGGCGTCAAGCTTGATCTGCATGCGTGCGGCCATGAAGCTGAACGACTCGATCAGGCGCTCGACGTAGGGGTCGGCCACTTCGCCTGCCTGCATCCCGAGTCGACGCGCGATCTTCGGGTGTGCATGCGCGAATTCAGCGGCCAGCTCGCGCATGTAGATGAGTTCCTGGTTGTAGTAGTCGAGCAGTCGCGGGTCCATCGGAGTGGTCACTTTGTTGTCGTTGTGCTGCGCGGGGCTCAGCTGGTGCGCATGCCGGTGATGCGAATCTCGCTCGTTTCGAGATCCAGCGAGCTCTGCACCATGAATTCGAGCGGGTACGGGTCCATGTGAATCAGTCCGCGGACTTCGAACGCGAGGACATTGTGATGCTCGCCGGCCTCGATGGCATGGCGAGGCGATACCACCAGCGAATCCGGAATCAAGCGCGGTTCGAAATCGGTAATGGCCTGCCGGATCATGCGTTCGACGTCGTTCCACTGACGTAACGCGATAAAGGCCCCCGCGAGCGGCGGCACGCCGAAGTTGACGGTCGAGGCGGCCGCATGCGGATGGCGCGCGCGATCGATCTGATCCTCGATGCTGGTTGTGTTCAGCAAATAGGCGAGGTCGCGCTGCACGATGTCACGCATCTGCTTGCGCGTGACCGTGTATTCCTCCGGGGCTTCGACGTGTCGATGCGGCGCGTCGTCGCGCAGCCGGTCGAGCAGGGTTGGCATCAGGTGCGCGTTGGCCCGGCGGGGTGTGCGGACAGCCAGCGTATCCGGGGCGGATGACGGTCTCTTGCGATCAGTCATCGACTCGCTCCCCGGCGGCGGCGCCGTCAGTGACATGCGTGCCGAATTCCGCATTCGCCAATTCGAAGAGACTGAAGTCGCCTTGATCAGTGGTCCAGGTTTTCTGGCCGAGACCGATAACGCCGGTTCGTCCATGCTCGTGCCAAACGGTCGTGCGCCCGAGACGCACCGCGTCGTCGCCGCTCTCCGACCCCGGATATCGTGCAGGCATGAAGCCACGGACGATGCTTCCGTCGACGAGCGTGAGCGTACATGGCGCCCATACCAGATCGACCAGTTTTGTCGGCAGTGACACGCGCCATGCAGCCAGATCGGCGAACGGCACCCAGCAATAGTGCCCGGCCGTGATGACCTCGCAGAACGGGCCGAAACGGGAGTCGCTATCGACGATCCAGTTCGCAGTTCCTTGCGGGACGCGCACCGGAACGGTCGACGCGGCATCGAGTGAAGCCTCACGCGCGTCGTCGGCCTGCTCGTTCTGTTCTCCGGCAGCCAGGCGCAGCGCATTCAGCAGACCCTCGACTCCCGCTGGCGGCTCGAGCACGAAGCCCGGGCGAGCGCGTCCCTCGACGACCTGCTTGCGCCAGCTTTCAGCCCGGATCAGGTCGCGATACACCTGTGCGGCTTGCGTCTGGCCGGGTTCGAGCTTTGCCCACATCTGCAATTGCTGGATCGCTCGCGGCCATTCGCCCGTTATGCACATCAACTGGAACAGCGCCCACCGATGGGACGCATTGGCCGGCTGCGTGCGCAGACGCGTCGAGATGCACTCGATCCGTTCGCCGACGGGGGGCTCGCTCAAACGTTGGTTTTGGGGCGAGTCGGAGGCGGTGCGCCGGATCATCCTTCGTCCTTGCGTGTAGGGGCGGATAGCGGACTGTCTACCGACAGCGCATGGTGTTCGCGCCGAGTGAGCGGAGGCGGCAGGGCCGGCCCCCGCCGCGCGGCCGCTGCGTGAAATTCAGGAGGGGCAAACAGCCGCAAGATCTCCGGCACGGGTTCATCGTCCAGGATGTGCTCGGCGTGCCGATCGAGTTGCTCAAACATGTCTTCGAGCGTGTGATTGCCACACAGTAGCGCTTCGATCGAATCGCATTCGCCGCGTGCGCCCGGATCGACCTGCGAATCTGGCGCGAGCGCGTGCGGTGTCGGTTCAACGCCCGGTGGCATCAGTTCTGCGGCAACCGACGCATGGGGATCGGTCAGCGCGCGCCAGTACTGCGCGTGCAACGTCTCGACCAGCGAGTCGTCGCCGTCGGCGTTGGCGACGGTGCGCACCGGTGCATCGGCACCATCCATGCACCCGATACCGAGTTCGCGCAGCACACCATCGTTACTGTCTGGGTGGTCGATTACTTCGTAATCCGGAAGATCTGGACCTTCCGCGTCGGGCGTCTGCCGTTCTCGGTATCCGTCAGGCACGGGCTCGGTGTGCGAGATATTCGGTTGGCGACGCCACGGCTGACGAAAGGAACGCATCTGGGTGTCCGATGACAGGAATTTCGCATTTTAACCACGAGTCCGGGCGGTTCGTCTATCGTCACGGAGATAATCGACTTTTCGAGATTGGTTGTGAATATTTTTGAGATTGATCGTCAAATGTTAAATGCAGTAACAGTTGGCATGAAAATGATATCAAAATCAATTGGCTGCATATTTGTGAAAAATTGCAAATAAGTGGGATATCGAAAATATCTCAAAATAACAATGACTTGGATTATCTTGATCTGAGTCTGTCGGCGTGGGGCCGCTCGCGGGAAAGTGCGTGATTTGGGGACGGGGCGATGCGATGGATTCCGGGTTGGGCAGCTTGATTTCGGTAATTGTGGTCAATGGAATGGATTGACGGAAATTGAATTTCGTGTCGATAATGCCGCTCCGATTCGAATTGGCCGATTGAATCGGATCCAAGAGAGAGCGATGGATCGAGTATTTCCAGCGATATCAGTCGAAGCATCTACGTAGCAGTCCTGATATCAAGGGAATGATGCTCGGGGCATCGCGGCCACCAACTAAGAACATCATGACCATTTCGCGCCAAGCACTGTTCGGCAAGCTCGGGGTCCAGCTTTACCGGAGCATCGAGTCGGCGACGAATTTCTGCAAGTTGCGCGGGAATCCGTTCGTCGAGCTCATCCACTGGCTGCATCAAATGCAGCAGCAGCCGGACGGCGACCTTCAGCGGATCGTTCGTCACGCCGGCATTGATCGCGACACGCTCGAGCGTGACTTCGCGCGGGCGCTGGCTGCGTTGCCGGCGGGCGCAAGTTCGATCAGCGATTTTTCATGGCACATCGAATCGGCAATCGAGCGCGCGTGGGTGCTTGCGACGCTCGAACACGGTGACCGCCGCGTGCGCGGTGCGTGGTTGATCGCAGCACTCGTGTCCACGCCTGACTTGCGGCGTGTGCTGCTTGGCATCTCCCCCGCGTTCGGCAAAATCCCGGTCGACGGCCTCGCCGATGGGCTTCCGGCCTGGATCGGCGGTTCGCCGGAAGCGGCCGATGATCCGTACGACCGCAGCGAATTGTTGCCTGCCACGCCGGGCGAGGCGTCCAGCGCGATGCCGGGCGCGCCGAAGAGCGGCTCGCTTGAGCAGTACTGCACGGATCTGACGGCACTCGCCCGCGCGGGCGAAATCGATCCGGTCATCGGCCGCGAGCTCGAGATCCGCACGATGATCGACGTGTTGCTGCGCCGGCGGCAGAACAACCCGCTGGTGACCGGCGAAGCCGGCGTCGGCAAGACGGCCGTGGTCGAAGGTCTCGCCCGCGCGATCGCGTCGGGCAACGTGCCGCCGAAGCTGGCCGACGTGCGGTTGCTTAGCCTCGATGTCGGAGCGCTGCTAGCCGGTGCCAGCATGAAGGGTGAGTTCGAGGCCCGCTTGAAGGGTCTACTCGAAGCGGCCGCGAAGTCGCCTGCCCCCGTGATCCTGTTCATCGACGAGATCCATACGCTGATCGGCGCGGGCGGCCAAGCGGGCACGGGCGACGCCGCCAACCTCCTGAAGCCGGCCCTCGCGCGCGGCACGATCCGGACGATCGGCGCGACGACCTGGGCCGAGTACAAGCGGCATATCGAAAAGGATCCCGCATTGACCCGGCGTTTTCAGGTGCTGCAGGTCGCGGAGCCGTCCGAGGTCGCTGCCATCGATATGGTGCGGGGGCTCGCGCAAACGTTTTCGGCGCATCACGGTGTGGTGGTGCGTGACGATGCGATCCGGGGTGCGGTGACGTTGTCGCACCGCTACATTCCGGCACGCCAGTTGCCGGACAAGGCGATCAGCCTGCTCGATACCGCCTGTGCGCGGGTCGCGCTGTCGCAACATGCAACGCCGCGCGAGCTAGACGACGTACGCCAGCGCCTCGCGGCCGCGCGCACGGAAGAAGCGCTGCTCGTGCAGGAGGCCCGCGTCGGTCTGGACGCGGACAAGGCACTAGCCAATGTGCGCGTGCGCATCGACACGCTGGCAACGGAGGAGGCCGCGGTCGACACGCGTTGGCGCGAACAGGCCGCCGCCGCGCAGGCGCTGCTCGCCGCACGCGGGGGCGCGGCAGGATCACCCGATGATTCGCCGATGCCCGTTGAACGGCTGCGCGAGCTCGAGCGCGCGCTGGCTGACCTTCAGGGCGAGGCACCGCTCGTGTTTCCGGAAGTCGACGAGGCGATCGTCGCGGAGATCGTTTCGGACTGGACCGGTATCCCGGTAGGTCGCATGGTCACGGACGAGGTGGCCGCCGTGCGCCGACTACACGAAACGCTGGACGCGCGCGTGATCGGCCAGGCGGATGCGCTGCGCCTGATCGGCGAGCGCGTGCAGACCGCGCGGGCCGGCCTGACCGACCCGAAGAAGCCGCTCGGCGTGTTCCTGCTCGCGGGGCCGTCGGGTGTGGGCAAGACAGAAACAGCACTGGCACTGGCCGAGGCGCTGTACGGCGGCGAACAAAACCTGATCACGATCAACATGAGCGAGTATCAGGAAGCCCACACCGTGTCGGGCCTGAAAGGGGCGCCGCCCGGGTATGTCGGTTATGGCGAGGGCGGGGTGCTGACCGAAGCGGTACGCCGCCGTCCGTACGCGGTCGTGCTGCTCGACGAGATCGAAAAGGCCCATCGCGACGTGCATGAAATGTTCTTCCAGGTGTTCGACAAGGGCTACATGGAGGACGGCGACGGTCGCCACATCGATTTCCGCAACACCACCATCCTGCTGACCAGCAATGTCGGCTCCGATCTGACCGCGGGCCTGTGCGCCGATCCAATGTTGTCGCCCGATATGGACGGGTTGCGGGATGCGCTCACCCCCGAATTGCTGAAAGCCTTTCCGGCTGCCTTTCTCGGACGAGTGACGGTCGTGCCGTACCGGCCGCTGGCCGACGCCGTGCTTGCTCGCATCGTCCGTCTGCATCTGGGGCGCGTGGCGAAGCGCATGGCCGACAGTCATGAAATCGCGCTTACCTATGACGAGGCGTTGGTCGACTACATCGTCGGCCGTTGCCTCGTACAGGAGACCGGCGCGCGAGTCCTCATCGGTTTTATCGAACAACACGTGCTGCCTCGCCTGTCGGCCCTTTGGCTCGACGCGTTCACGTCGAACGCCGCGCTTGCACGTATTGGAATCGGTGTCGCCGATCCAGCCGCAGCGCCTGTGCAGGCGTTGACGTTCGATGCATTGCCATCCCGTTTGGACGAAGCGCTTTGCTGAGCACAGTCCACTTACCACCGTCCAGGAGAACCTGTTCATGTCCGCTTCCAGCAGTTCGCAGAAATTCATCGCGCGCAATCGTGCGCCGCGCGTGCAAATCGAGTACGACGTCGAGGTCTACGGCTCGGAGAAAAAGGTCGAGCTGCCGTTCGTGATGGGCGTGCTGGCCGACCTGTCCGGCAAGCATCCGGTCGAGCCGCTGCCGGCTGTATCGGATCGGCGGTTCCTCGACATCGATATCGACAATTTCGACGAACGCATGAAGGCGATCCGTCCTCGCGTCGCGTTTGCCGTGCCGAACACGCTGACGGGTGAAGGTCAGATGATGGTCGACATGACCTTCGAGAGCATCGAGGACTTCTCGCCGGCCGCCATCGCTCGGGAAGTCGAGCCGCTGCGCCGGCTGCTCGAAGCGCGTACGCAGCTTGCGAACCTGCAGACCTACATGGATGGCAAGTCGGGTGCCGAAGCGCTCGTTAGGTGCCGTTGGATTGAAGGGTATTTACCCGACGCGCGACTATGTGCGGCAGATGTGGGAATCTGATTTTGAATTCCTGAGCCGGTTATGGTGCGAGTGGGGCATCTACTACTTCATGGATGGCTCGACGTTGTTGCTGTGCGACTCGCCTGGGTCACACAAGCCGCACGGAAACATGTATGACACGATTTCTTATCACGCCCCCGCGGGGAAGCGAGTCGACGAAGAGCATATCCATCGCCTGACGGTGTCGCGCCGGCTTACCGCGGGAGCGGTGAGTTTGATCGATTACGATTCGACCCAATCTCGTGCAAATCTGTCGACGGTAGTCGATCGCCCGAGTGATATTCAATTTAGCAATGCAGAGCACTATGCATGGGGCGATTACTCGCAGCCGTTGGCAGGGACGATGGGGCTGTCGGGAATGCCGAACAGTTGTGTTCAGGAGGCGCGGTATTTGGCAGGTGTGCGTGTCGACGCAGAGCGTTGCAGGAGCTTGCGTGCGAAGGGGCGCGGCAACCTGTGCGGAATAGCGACGGGCCACACTTTTCACCTCGAAGGGTATCCGAAGACGCGCACCAATGCGGAATATCTGGTGGTCGCCGCGACGATCGACATTCGTAACAACGATGAAGCCACGGGCGGCGAACCGTACCACTGCGTAACGGATTTTGTGCTGCAGCCCGCTACGACGTTTTTTCGTAGCCGCCCGAAGCGCAAGCCGCCATGCGGATCGGAAACGGCCGTCGTGGTGGGGCCTGCTGACCAGCCGATATGGGTCGATGGCTATGCGCGCGTGAAAGTCCAGTTCGTGTGGGACCGGCTCGGTTCGCGTGACGAGAATTCGAGCTGCTGGATGCGAGTGTCATCGCCGTGGCAGGGGAGCGGCTTCGGGTTCGTGGCGTTGCCGCGCATCGGCCAGGAGGTGACGGTGAGCTATCACGAAGGGGATCCGGACAAGCCGTATGTGTCGGATCGTCAGGTGAACCAGTTCAACCAGCCACCGTGGGTATTGCCGAAGAATCAGGCGTTGATGGGCTGGTGCAGCATGAGCCTGACTGGCAGTCAGGCCAACCAGGTGGTGGTTGACGACACGCCTGGAAAACTTCAGGTCCAGATTTCGAGCGATTACGCGCAGTCGAGGCTGGTGCTTGGGTACAACACCCGCATCGAAGGGGGCGCGGGACGACAGCAGGAGCGTGGCGTCGGGTTCGAGATGGCGACGGAAGCGCACGGGGTGATGCGGGCAAACCGGGGGATGCTGGTGACGGCCGAGGCGCGGGAAGGGGCAAGCGCACCGGCGAAGGACATGGCAGAGACCGTGGCTCGCTTGACCCAGGCGAGGGAACTGCATGAGGAGATGGCGCATCTGGCGCAGCGGCACAACGCGCAGGAAGCAGGGGTGAGCCAGCATGATGCGACGCAGGCGATCAAGACGCAGAACGACGCGATAAAAGGCGGTGTCGCCGATCCGAGCGAGAACCTGTTTCCGGAAATGAGTCGCCCTGACATCGTGTTGGCGAGCGCGTCGGGTATCGGCATGAGCGCGGCGCAAGGCGTGCATATTGCAAGCCAGGGGGACCACGCGGTGACGGCGGCACGAGATGTGAGCGTGTCGTCCGGCAGATCCTTGATCGGCTCGATCAAGGGAGCGATTTCGTTGTTTGCCGCGAAGCTGGGTATCCGGCTGGTCGCGGCGCAGGGCAAGGTCGAGATTCAGGCGCAAGACGATGCGATGGCGCTCGCGGCGTTGAAGGATCTGACGGTTACCAGCCTGGGCGGAAAAATCGTGCTGAACGCGTCGAAGGAGATCTGGATCGGCGTAGGCGGCTCGTTCATTCGCATTACCGCCGACGGCATCGTAAACGGGACCACCGGGCAGATCCAGGAGAAGTGCGCGAAGTGGAGCAAGGCGGGAGCGGAATCGATGCGAATCCCGTTTTCCGACAGCTTCGGCAAGATCTACGAAGGATTCTTCAAGCTGCATTGGGAAGGTACCAATCAGATTGCGCCGTATCACCCGTACCGCATCACGCGTGCCGATGGCAGTCGGATCGAGGGCATGACCAATGCCGAGGGGGAAACCACACTGCATCTGGCCGAATACAGCGAATCCTTGAAAATCGAACTTCTGTGACTCACCGATGACGAGCCAACGACCCACCAAGAAAACGTCCGCACCACCACCTGAACTGAAGCTGAAGTCAGGCGGCTCAGTGTGCAAGGTCGAACTGCCGCAGCGCCCCCTGCGCATTTACTTCCAGACCTATCCCGGCGTGAGCGGTAGCGAGGCAGACCGTGCGTTATCGGGTATCCCGTACAAACTGCGTATTCCCGGTCAGCCCGAAATCGAGGGCAAGACGGAGTCGAACGGGCAGATTCTGCTGCCGGGCCTGCAGCCCGATATGACGGGGGAGCTCCAGATCCTGGGAACCATGATCCACCTGCGCCCGCGAGACTACAGCGCCGACGAAACCACCGACGGCAGAACCACCATGGGCATCCAAGGCGCCAAGCGTCGCCTGATGATCATGGGTTACTACGACAAGCCGTATCGTTTCAACGGTTTGAGTCAAACACCCGACGACAAACTGGATCATGTCGAAATCGAGGAGGCGATTCTGCAATTCCAGGTGGACAACGGGATGGTGCCAAACGGGGAGATCGAACGCCATGAGATCGTCGGCGGCAGGATCGATACCAGCCGGCAATATGGTTTCCACCTTGATCTGTCCAGTTCGACGATCAAGCAGTTCCATCCCGACTTCGTCGCGAAGCTGGCGGCGGGTGGTGGCAGCGCCCCGCCGGACACGATGGTGCCATGCGCCGTGCCGCCATCAACGCCAGCCAAGGGAAAATCGCCGGCCAAGGCGAGTTCGGCCGCGGCGCCTCAACCGCTCGTTCGCGAGATCTACGAGGGGCATCGATTCGTTCCCGTTCGCTTTGTTCGCCAGAATCCGGGGCGTTTCAATCCACGGCAACCGGAACTGGACGAGCGTGGTTTTGTGGATGGCCGTGCCGGCCCTGTTGTGAGCCTAGTGGCGGGGGAAACCATTCAGGTGCGGATGGTGCGCGTGCATGTGGCGAGTGGTGTGCCGCTGTTTCTCAAGAGCAGCGATGAAACCGTGGTGAAGGTTCGGCTCCTTGCTGATGATGTTGTTGAGCTCACGGGTGTTGCAAGGACAGGGCGGTCCATCGCAGTTGTCGATCCGCGAAACTCGACGGTTGAGGTGCGCTATGGAAGTTCTGATGGCCCGCTACTGCACCGGTTGTTTGTGGAGCACTACGATCCAATTACAGTTGCGGTGGCAGTTCATCTGGTATCCATCGGGCAGAAAGGACATCCTGAAATTCCACGCGTTCCCCCTTCGTTGCAGCGTTCGACTATTGAGCCGATCTTCGACAGCATCAACGACATCTGGCGTACAGCCGGTATTCGCTTTCAAGTCACACAATGGCTGGACGACACCATTGATTTGAATCAGGCGGGGGTGATGACCGTCCAAGGCGCTATCAATGAGTTTAACGACGTGACCGGTTTGAACCGCATAGCCGCACATCTGAATATGTATGTCGTGGACTCGATGATTGGAGGCGGTATTGGTTGGGGAGCGAGGAATACGGCATTGGTGGCTGCTGAGCAAATGCATGGTGCCAGGCCTTCTAGGCCAGACCAATTGGTGCAGACGTTTGCTCACGAGATCGGTCATTTTCTTGGTCTGTGGCACCCGGGCACGGCGAATTCGGAAGGCGATAACCTGCCATTTCCACCTCAGCATCCAGAAGACCATGCCATGCAGGACTACTGGTCTCGTCGAAGCTTGATGTATGTCTATACCAGTCTAGGGTTGGTTAACCCTCTGGCGCCTGATGTCAGGCAGCGCGGTCGTCAGTTGGATGTTGGAAATGGATGGTTCGTAGGCGGAAAAATGCTCTGCTGCAAGGTGGTTCCAAAAATTGTATCAAGTGTCAGGAAGTCAGAGATTGCTACCGCGCGCGGTATTGCGATGCTCAATCAGCTCATTGAAACAAGGACGACAGCATGGAAATCACGAATCGACGGCGAAACCGGAAATGGCCTGTTTGCTTGATTTTTTTGTTGGGAGCGACGGGTGCCGCATTGGCTCAAGGTGTTCCAGCGTCGACCACATCTGTCTCGGAGAGTAAGACCATGCCAACACTGACAAACCTGATCAGGCAAGAGAAATGGAATGAAGCGATTCAGTACTGCCGAAAATATAAGGACGCAGCCATTCCGGAAATCAATTTAGTTCTTGATACGCCAAAGCTAGATTCTGCAACGGCAAATTTCGTGTATCACTGCTTGCGTCAGATTCGCACGTCTGCGTCCGCGATACTGATGGCAAAGGATTTTCACGGGGGGTGGCGGGAAACCGTGTATGGCCTGATCGAGAACCCGCGCCCGGAGGCCTACCCCATTCTCAAAGAAAGGTTGAAGTCACCGCAGGACGAGAGGGATAAGGATCTTTTGCTGACTATGGCGCAAATGAATGTGCCTATTGAGCAGCGAGTTGCAGACATCAAACCATATCTTGAAGCCAAATACTATGAAACTCGTCAGGCGGCCTCTCTTAGTCTTGCGCTGTTGGATGATCCAGGTGGCATGGAGCTAGTGGTATATGAGCTTGGCACGGAATTTCGGCAGTCTAAACAGGACTTTCTACGCGTCTTCTATGACTTTCAAGCCTGGCGCATCCCGAAGTTCGTACCGATACTGATCCCGGTGCTCAATGATCCGATGCCGCTCGATGACATCGGCATTCGCATGTACCTGCCGGGTGGTGGCGAGCAATCGATGACTCCAGAGGAAGAGCGCTATAGCCGTGCTCGCGACTACGCGCTGAACATCATCGCGAAAACGCTCAATCTCGACTTGCCATTCAAGATCGAGGATCAGACCACGTACACGAAGGAGCAACGTGACCTGGTCAAGCAGAAGTTGCGGGATCTCGGCTACACCGTGACGGACGAGCCGTATCCGGTCACGCCTGCCTGAGCGCATTTTCAATCAGATCATTCCAATAACGTCAACGGCATGGAACTCACGCATCGACACCGAAGTTTACGATGGCTTGTTTGCTTGATTTTGTCGCTGGGAGCGACGGGTGCCGCATTGGCTCAAGGTGTTCCAGCGTCAACCACATCTGTCTCGGAAAGCAAGGCCATGCCGACACTGGCGAACCTGATCAAGCAAGAGAAATGGGATGATGCGCTCCAGTATTGCCGCGACAAAAAGGATGCAGCTATTCCAGAAATCAATAGCTTGCTTGCCACGAAAAAATTGGATGACGCGACGCAAGACTTCATGTTTCACTGCTTACGTCAGATTCGCACGACGGCATCTGCAATACGAATGGCAAAAAGTTTTCATGGCGGATGGCGGGAGTCAGTATACGGCCTGATTGAGAACCCGCGTCCGGAGGCTTATCCTATTCTCAAAGCGCGATTGAAGTCACCGCAAGAAGAAGAAGACAAAGATCTTCTGCTGACTATGGCGCAGATGGATGTGCCGGTTGAGCAACGCGTTGTCGACATCAAACCATACCTCGAGGCCAAATACTACGGAACACGTCAGGGGGCTGTTCTTAGTCTGGCTCTGCTGGACGATCCGGACAGCACGGAGCGCATGGTCTATGAACTCGGCACGAAATACCGGCAATCCAAGTCGAATTTCTTGCGTGTCTTCTACGACTTCCGAGCCTGGCGCATCCCGAAGTTCGTACCGGTACTGATCCCGGTGCTCAATGATCCGATGCCGCTCGATGACATCGGTATTCGCATGTACCTGCCGGGAGGCGGTGAGCAGTCCATGACTTCAGAGGAAGAGCGCTATAGCCGTGCCCGCGACTACGCGCTGAACATCATTGCGAAAACGCTCAATCTCGACTTGCCATTCAAGATCGAGGATCAGACCACGTATACGAAGGAGCAACGTGACCTGGTCAAGCAGAAGCTGCGGGACCTCGGCTACACGGTGACGGACGAGCCGTATCCGGTTACGCCTGCTTGAACGCATTTTCCAATCAAATTATTCCAGCAAGACAACAGCATGGAATTCAAGAATCGCCACTGAAACTGGCGATGGCTTGTTCGCCTGATCCTGTTGCTTTGCGCAAGCCGAAGTTGTTTAAAAAACGAGGGAACATTTCATGATCAATTTCATCCGCCTCGGCGACACGACTGACCATGGGGGCATGGGTAACAACCGCGTCCGAAACGGTTGACTACGACGGCATCCCGCTTGCCCGAAAGGGGGATTTGATCGAATGCCCTCGTCATCCTGACGTGCAGCCGAACGTGATCGAGGAGGGCGACGAGGACATGCTCGACGAGGGCCGTCCCGTTGCCCGTGCGGGGCATCGTGGCACCTGCGGTTGTCACCTCGTTTCGAGCTTGCAGTGAGGCCACGCGACCGTGCTGGATTTGACTCGTCTGCCGGGACTGACCGTTCTCAGCATGCTGGATACGGTAGCGCCCGCACATATCGACGCAATTTGCGAGCGCGCGGGCCCATCAGGTCGTGCCGAGCATATCGACGCACTGTACGACACCGAAACCGGACAGTGGCATTTCGTAAGAAAGACATGAAGGAACAGGCATCGTGACGAACGAAACGGACGGACTGGAAAATCCGGACACGCTGGATGGATCGATCCCGTCCGGAGAAATGCCGGAGGACCGGCTGCGCCGCATCCTTGCGGCGACGAATCCGCTGCTCGAGGCCTCGCGCGTGCTGCTGAGGGCACTGGCCGACATGCCATATTCGCTGCCTTCCAGTGCGGTCGAGCAATTGCGGGAATTGCTGGGGCAGGAAGTCGATGAGTTTAAAAAGCTGTGCACACAGGCCAATATCCGACGCGACCATATGGTCGGAGCCAGCTATTGCCTGTGTACGGCGCTCGACGAGGTGGCGATGCGGACCGCCTGTGCACATGATCGAGCGCTGGCGGCGGCATGGGTCCACACGAGCCTGGCAGCGACGTTTCATCGAGATGTCGACGGCGGTGAAAAGATATACATGCTGATTGGAAGACTCATGTCGGAACCCCGGGAGCACCACGATCTACTGCAAGTCATCTACCGTGTTCTGAGTCTTGGTTTCGAAGGCCGGTACCGGTTTGAGGCAGGGGGTGCACGCCGTCATGGCGAGATTCGCCGGCACATCTATACCGAGATCATGTCGAGGCGCGAGCCGGTGCCCCAGGCACTGTCGCCGCACTGGAAGAGCGATGCGCGCAAGCCGCATATGTCGTTCTGGGAGTTTCCCGTATGGATCACGGCCACGGTGCTGTCGGTGGCGCTGCTTGGCCTGTTCGGCTACTTCAAGTATGAACTGGCGACACGCGGTGTCGGTATCCAGAAACAGATCGCGGACGTCGGCCGCATGACACCGCCACCCGTGCCGCAGCAACTGCATTTGAAGCAACTGCTCAAAGACGAGATTGCGGCAGGCACGGTCAGCGTGGACGAAGATGCGCGCCACAGCGCGGTGACGTTTCGGGGCGATGCGATGTTCCAGCCCGGCGGCGTCGCAGTCAAGCCTGCAATGGCGCCGCTCGTCGCGAAGATTGCGGGCGAGATCGTGAAAGTACCAGGCAAAGTTACTGTCCTGGGTTATACGGACAATCTGCCGATCCGCAGTCGCCAGTTCCCGTCGAACGGCGCACTGTCGGAGGAGCGGGCGACGCAAGTGATGCAGATGCTGCAAGCCGCCGGTGTGCCGGCCAACCGTCTTGAAGCGGTTGGCAAGGGCGATGCCGAGCCGATCGGTGACAACCGTACTTCCCAGGGGCGCGCGCAGAACCGACGTGTCGAAATCGTCGTCGCGCAATAGCCCCCGATCTGCATCCGGAATTGAACATGAAGAAGTTCCTGTCGTTTCTCGCATCGCGCCAATTCCTGGCGTTCCTCGCGCTCATCATCGTTGCGTTGATGATCTGGTTTCTCGGGCCATTCGTCGCGTTTGGCGGTCTCAAGCCCCTGGCCGGGGCCGGTATGCGCGTACTCCTGATCGCGCTGCTGCTGGCCGGCGTGCTGCTTTGCCTTGCGGGATTGCCGACGAGCGTCGTGTCTGTGGCGTTGCTGTGTCTGTTGATCTGGTATGTGTCGCCACTGCTGTCGTTCGGACGCAGCGCACCGTTTGAGCCGGTTTCAGCTCGCCTGATCGCGATCGCTCTTGTGCTCGTGGTGTACCTCGTCTACGGGATATTCAGTCTCTGGAAGAAGATGCGCGACGACGCGCGGTTCCTGGAGAAAGTGCTGCGAGCCGGCGGCAAGAAGGAGTCGTCACCTGCGGCGCCACGATTGCAAAAGATTGAAGCAATCGTCGCGAGTGCGTTGTCGCGACTGAAGTCGATGCGCACCGGCGCTCGGGGGCCACGCAAGCTGCTCCAGGGCAAGCGCTACCTGTATGAACTGCCCTGGTACATCACACTTGGCTCGAACGGCTCGGGAAAAACGAGCGCATTGCTCAATGGCGGTCTCGCATTTCCGGTGGCGGAGCAGATGCTACGCGCAGCCGGGGAACGCTCGGATCGTGCTGCCTCGATGGACTGGTGGCTGACCAACGACGCGGTGTTGATTGACACGGCAGGGTATTACACGCGCCATGGCACCTCGATAATCGAAGACGTTGACGCCTCGGGTGTGAAATCGGACAAGCCGGCACCTGGTGTGCCTGGTGAGGATGGGTCTGGACAACCGAAGCCGGAAGCAGGTGGTGACGTTGCGAATGGCGGTGTCTTGACCGAATCGCGGGCCGCGACGGCGCCGAAATCAAGCGCGAATGTCGTTGCGATTCGTGCCGACGCGGGCGACCCGAGGCAGGCTCTGGACCGCGCCGAATGGCTGGGCTTTCTCGGTATGCTGCGCCGGCATCGGCCTCGCGCGCCCATTAATGGCGCGCTGCTCACCGTCGATCTTGCGACGCTGGCGAGTGCGGACGAGCAGGCACGTATTGCCGAAGCGGTTGCATTGCGCGCGCGACTGACCGAGCTGCGCGATGAACTGGGTATTCGGTTCCCGGTCTACCTCCTCGTGACGAAGATGGATCGCCTGACCGGGTTCACCGACTATTTCGGCACACTGACCTCGGAAGGTCGCGCGCAGACCTGGGGTTTTACGCTTCCGTACGGCGAGGAGACGGTTGTGAAGGAGGGGCTGCGTGCACGCTGCAACGATGAGCTTGCCCTGCTCGCGGATCGGCTTGCCGGCTCGGTCGATATGCGCTTGCAGGACGAATACGATCCCGTAAAGCGTCGACGGCTCGTCGCGTTACCGGAAGAGTTTTCGGCGTTGGTCGGGCCGATGGTCGACCTGATTGACCGTGTGTTTCTCGACTCGCGTTATGACGACACCCAGTTGCATTCAACGCTGAGGGGCGTGTATTTCACGAGCTCGCAACAACGCGGCGGCGAGTTCGTCGCCGAGCACCGTACGGTCGTACAACGTCTTGCGTCGAACCAGAAGCTGGCGTCCGTCGCACCGGCACGCCCGGAGGGCAGCCAGAGCTTTTTCTTGCACGATTTGCTGACTCGGGTGATCTTCCCGGAGGCCCATCTCGTTGTCCCCAACTTGCGTTGGGAATACCGCTTTCGGCTACTGCGCCTGATCGGTCATGCACTTGCGTTGCTGCTGTTCGTCTGGCTCGCGCTGGGTTTGCGCGTGAGCTTCGGCAACAACAGCGACTATCTCGATGTGATCGGCCGAAAGGTTCAGGCATTGGCGAGCCGGGTAACACAGCTCTACAAGGAGCCGAAACCTGAAGCGGTGCCCGATACGCTGACGGAAGCACGCTACCTGTCGGCTTTCCCGAACCTGGACCTGTCTGGTCCCGCCAGTACATGGCGCTATGGTCTTTACACTCCACCCGACATCGTGGCGGAAAGTCATCGCATCTACGACGCGCTGGAGGACAATCTGCTGTTGCCGCAGATTGTGCGCCGGATGGAGGAGGTGATGTCGGGCGCTATTGCGGCCAAGGATGCAAAGACAGCCTACGATGCGCTGCGCGCGTACCTGATGCTGTACGACACCGCGAAATTCAATGCTGCCGACGTCAAGGCGTGGGTGCTCGACGACTGGGCGAAAAACGACAGCGCA